>JAWLFT010000063.1:0-17611 GCA_041685435.1 Roseovarius sp. | reverse complement strand
CCTTGCGGCCTCTTTTCTTATTTGAAAGCCTTGTTCAACGGGTCCTCTCGGCCCTTGCATGCGGCCAAGATTTGTTCCTGACACCGGTGCAGAGGCGTGGTAGATCCATGGCAATACCAACAAAACCCGTGATGAGGACCCAATGAGCAACACCCTTTCCAGCCTGTCCGTCGCTGCGCTGTTCGCGTTCGCCACCATGGCAGGCGCGCAAGAGGCGACTTCCGAATCCGACAGCGCATCCGAGACCGGAGACGCCGCCGAGCAGGCCGAGGGTGCCGACCCGATCCAGGGCCTCGATACCGGCCGTGAGGTTCAGCAGGACGAAGAGGAATCCTACATCAAGGAGACCTTCGAGGATTGGCAGCTCAAATGTTTCCGTACCGGCACGGACGAGGACCTGTGCCAGATGTACCAGCTTCTGACCGAAGAGGGCGGCAATCCGGTCGCCGAATTCAGCCTCTACAAGCTGGCCGATGCCGGCAATGTGGTCGCCGGTGCGACGATCGCCGCCCCGCTCGGGACGCTGCTGACAGAAGAGATCAAGCTGTCGATCGATGGCGGCCGGTCCAAGAGCTATAACTTCTCGTTCTGCACGATGGGCGGGTGTTTCGCCCGTATCGGCCTGACCCAGCCGGATATCGACGCGCTCAAGCGCGGGGCGATGGCCACGCTGGAAATCGTGCCGGCGCAGGCGCCCGATCAGACCGTGCGCATCGACGCCTCGCTTGCCGGGTTCACCTCGGCGTACGAGGCGGCATCCGAACTGGAAAACTGACCAGGCACAGTCCGGGGAAAGATCGCGGATCTCTTCCCGGGTCTTTCACCGGAAAAATCGCTGTGATCCTTGCCTGCTGATCCTTGTATGGGCGCGTCAGGTCAGGAAAACCGGCGCAGCGCCATAACCGCGTTGAGCCCGCCAAAGGCGAACGCGTTCGACAGCGCGACGTCGACCTGCGCATCGCGCGCCTCGTTCGGCACCACGTCGAGCGCGCATTCCGGGTCGGGTTCCTCATAGCCGATGGTGGGCGCAATCACCCCGTCGCGCAAAGCCATGATGCAGGCCAGCAATTCCACCGCGCCGGTGCCCCCGATCAGATGCGCGTGCATCGACTTGGTCGAGGATATCATCAGCCGGTCGGCATGCGGCCCGAACACCTCGGCGACGGCGGCGCATTCGGTCCTGTCATTGGCTGCCGTGCCGGTGCCATGCGCGTTGATGTAGCCAACCTCGTCCGGGTTGATGCGCCCGTCACGCAGCGCGCCGGAAATGGCCCGGGCCGCACCCTGCCTCGACGGCATCACGATATCGGACGCGTCCGAGGTCATCGCGAATCCGGCGACCTCGGCCAGGATCTCGGCGCCGCGCCGGCGCGCATGCTCCAGCTCCTCGAACACGAAAACCGCGGCACCCTCGCCCTGCACCATGCCGTTGCGGTTGGCAGAAAACGGACGGCAGGCATCGCGGGACATGACGCGCAGGCCCTCCCACGCCTTGACGCCCCCGAAACACAGCATCGATTCGGATCCGCCGGTGACCATCACCGGGGTGATCCCGCCATGCACCATCTGAAAGGCCTGCGCCATGGCGTGATTGGACGAGGCACAGGCCGTGGAGACGGTAAAGCTAGGGCCCATCAGGTTGAACACCATCGACAGATGCGACGCGGCGGCATTGTTCATCAGCTTCGGGACGACGAAGGGATGGACGCGGTTCTTGCCCTCCTCATAGACAGAGCGGTAATTCTCGTCGAGCGTGGTCATCCCGCCGCCGGAATTGCCCAGGATCACGCCCGCGCGGTCCGTCAAATCTCCGGTGAAATCCAGCCCGGATTGCGCGACGGCCTCGCGCGCGGCAATCAGGGTGAATTGCGTGAACCGATCATAAAGCGCCAGCTGCTGCCGATTGAACCGCGTTTCAGGGTCGTAATTCCTGACCTGCGCGCCGATCCGGATCGACAGGCGCTCGACGTCCCGAAATTCGAGATCTCCGATGCCGCAGCGCCCCTCGCGCATCGCCTCGAGCGTGGTGGGCACGTCGGCACCGAGGGCATTGATCGTGCCCGCCCCGGTGATGACGACGCGCTTCAAGATTGCTCCGCGATCAGACGCTCTATGCCGGCGAGGATGGAGCGCACCGAGGAGATGTCGAAATCGCTTTTCGAGGGTTCGTTGGCATTGAAGGGCACCGAGATGTCGAACTCTTCCTCGATCGCGAAGATGCATTCGACCAGCCCGAGACTGTCGATCCCAAGCCCTTCCAGCGTGCTGTCGAGGGTGACGTCCGACGGCTCCAGCACCGCCTGTTCGGCGATGATCTGTCGTACCCGGTCCTGAATGCTGCTCATGGTGCGGTCTTTCTCATGCTGTCCCGCAGGATGCGCGGGGTTCAGGTCTCTTGCGTCATCTCTGTAACCATTTTTATAAGATTCGCCACATCGTCGACCTCTTCGGCCCGACAGACATTCTGGGACATTCTGGCCGTGGTTTCCATCCTCATCCCCGGCCGGTCACGCCGCGTGCCGCCTCGGACCGGAATACGACACGCTGGGGCCGCCGCACGGGATCAAGCGATCCCCGTGGCCGGTTTCATGGCGACCGCAAAGTCATGCGCGCTCGCACTGCGGGTCCTTCCGATGCCAGGAGCAACCGTTCAAGGACGCAGACGCGGTTAACCCTGAACCATCGCCAAGGAAACCCCTGCCTTGTTCAGAGCATCCCAGATCCGTGCATCCCGCCCGTAGACATCCTCGCGGTACTCGGTCCGGCCCCGCGCCTGCGTGATCGCGGTGCGGTAGATGATATGCACCGGGACATGCCGGTCGAGCCGCACATGGGTTTCGCGCCCCGTGTTCAGGGTCGAATGAAAGAACCCCTCTGGATCGGCTTCCTGCCGCGACAAAAGCTCGTAGGCGAAATCGAAGGGTTGCTGCAGTCGGATACATCCATGGCTGAAGGCGCGCATCGGTCTGTCGAAAAGCGCTTTCTCGGGCGTGTCGTGAAGGTAGATGTTGTACTGGTTGGGAAACATGAATTTCACCAGCCCGAGCGCATTGCGCGACGAGGGCGGCTGTTTCATCGCAAACGGGAAGCTGCGCGCGCTGTAGGCGGAGAAATCGACGGCCCCGCGATTCACCTCGCGCCCGTCTCTGGTGTAGAGCTTGAGATGCGACAAGGCATTCGGGTTCCGCTGCATCTGCGGCAGATATTCCGTCACGACGATCGACCGCGGCACGTGCCAGGTCGGATTGATCACCATGTGATCCATCTCGTCGGAAAACTCGGGGCTGCGCCGCCCGCGGCTGTTCTTGCCGATGACGGCACGGGTCCGGAAGGTCAGCGCGTCATCGTCGATGATGCGCGCACTGAAATCGGTGAGGTTCACGAGGATATGGCGCGCGCCCCGGTCGGTGGGCAGCCAGCGTTCCCGCTCCATCGCGACGATCACGGAGCGGAGACGGTCGCCGGCACTGCGATTGAGTGCGCGAATGGTCGCGGGCCCGGCAACACCATCCGTCTCGAGCCCGTGAGCCTGCTGAAAGGCGCGCACCGCCGACTGCAATTGGGCGTCATAGGTGCCGCTCGCACCCCGCCCGAAATAGCCCATGGCCGCAAGCCTGTCGCGCAGCGCGATCACGGCGGGACCGCCTTCACCGGGTTCGAGGGTCTCGGCGGGCACGGTCGGACCCCACCCCCCCGCCTCGATCAACCGTTCAAGCCGCAGCTTTTCCTTCATCAGGCGCGCATATTCGTTGGTTTGCGGCGGCAGCGCGCGCATAACCCGGTGCGGCGCACCTGTCATGAGCGCATCGAGATGCACCGCCGCGGGACGGTCCGTGACCTCGCGCTTGATGTCATTATCGATTCGCGCAGGCACCAGCACGCCGGACTGCACGTCGCGCGCGTAGTCGAGATAGGCGCGTGTCAGCGACACCTCGACCTGCCCAAGATCCCGCAACGACCGCACCTGCGACATCTGCGCCATCAGCCCGTCCAGATCGTAACGTGCTTCGGGCAATCCGTGCAGCGCCGCCTGTGACAGCGCCTGCACAAGTGCCTGACGCCGCGCACGGTTGGTGTCGCCTTCGCCTGTCCAGATCGGATGATACCCGATGTCGCGGTAGTGCTCCGCGACATCGGGGTCCCGCGCTGCGGCCACGGCCACGGCCTGACGGAAGGCGGCATCGTGACTGTCTGCGCGGGCCCCGTCGGGCCCTGTCATGACCCCGGCCAGAAGCGCAGCCGCGGCCAGAACGCCGATCACGTAACGGGATGATCTTACCATCATTTCCTCCAAGGACATCGAGATCACTCAACCCTGTATCGGCGCAAGAAACCAGATCGCCATCAGTATTTTCCTAAGAATTTGATGAGAACATCAGACAAATCCGTGCGAACCCGCGCGGAGACCGACACATCTTGTGCAGCAAGGCCAAGGAGAACCGACAATGCGCGAATTTCTGCCGAAACCTGTTGAAGCTTGCACGGTGGTAAAATGGGGGCTTGGTTCATGATTCCCATTATGCCACATTACTCGTGCTCTTGGGGGGCGAATTCACAAGGCCGCGAAAAGCGGTCGCACGCAACGCGACGGGACAGGCGCTCCTTACCATGACAGACTTCAGTTCGACTGGAATTTCACGACGTGGAATTCTGATGGCGTTCGCGGCAACGACCATCTCTGCGGCACCGACCTTTGGCAACGCGACCGGGTTTCTGCGTGGTGGGGGTGACATTCGGCGGCTTCGAATGGTGTCGCCACGCACCGGCGAGCGGATCGACACGATCTACTGGATCGAAGGCAAATATATTCGCGAGGCCCTCAACGAGATCACGCTTTTCATGCGCGACTGGCGCACCAACGAAACCAGAGGCATCGATCACCGCACGATCGACATCATGGCGGCCAGCCACAACCTGCTGGACGCGACCGAGCCGTACACGCTGCTCAGCGGCTATCGCAGCCCCAGAACCAATGCCATGCTGCGCAGCCGGTCCGGCGGGGTCGCGAAAAGGTCGCGCCACCTGACAGGCGAGGCCGCGGATCTGCGTCTCGGAAGCCGCAGCGTCAACCAGATTTATCAGGCGGGCGTGGCCTGTGGGGCCGGCGGTGTCGGGCGATACTCCCGTTCCAACTTCGTACACATGGATTGTGGACCGGTGCGCAGCTGGGGCGGCTGACGACACTCAATGCCGGCACATTGCGCGTGTGCCGGCATGACATATCTGATTTTTCAACGCTGCGTCTGCAGGCGCCCGAGCACAGTCCCCGGCGCAGATCTTCAAAGCTCCAAACCCTCAGGCCAGCCGGGCGTTCCGGGCCTCTCGCAGGCGTGCGAAATCGTCGCCGGCGTGATAGCTTGAACGGGTGAGCGGGGTGGCCGACACCATCAAAAAGCCCTTGCCGTAAGCCGCCTTTTCATAAGCCGCGAACTCGTCGGGATGCACGAACCGGTCGACCGCGTGATGCTTGGACGTGGGTTGCAGGTACTGCCCGACCGTCAGGAAATCGACATCCGCAGCGCGCATGTCGTCCATGACCTGATGCACGGCCGTGCGGTCCTCGCCCAGGCCCACCATGATCCCGGATTTGGTGAAGGTCGCGGGATCAAGCTCCTTGACTCGCTGCAGTAGGCGCAGCGAGTGGAAATACCGCGCGCCGGGCCGGACCCCGGGATAAAGCCCCGGCACGGTCTCGAGGTTGTGGTTGAACACATCCGGCTTGGCCGCCACCACGACCTCCAGCACTTCGTCGGGACAATGCAGAAAATCGGGCGTCAGGATCTCGATCGTGGTGCCGGGCGCGCGGTGCCGGATGGCCCGGATCGTCTGGGCGAAATGCTCGGCCCCGCCATCGTCGAGATCGTCGCGGTCCACCGAGGTGACGACCACATGGTTGAGCCCGAGTTTCTGCACCGCATCCGCCACGCGGCCCGGCTCGAACGCGTCGAGCGTCTGCGGCTTGCCGGTGGCCACGTTGCAGAAGGTGCAGCCCCGCGTGCAGATCTCGCCCATGATCATCATCGTCGCATGGCCCTGCGCCCAGCATTCGCCGGCATTGGGGCACCCGGCCTCTTCGCAGACCGTCACCAGCTTGTGCTCGCGGATGATCTCGCTGGTCTTGAAATAGCCCTTGCCGGTCGGCGCCTTCACGCGGATCCAGTCCGGTTTCTTGGGTTGGGCGTTGGTCGGACGATGCGCCTTTTCAGGGTGGCGCTGGTCTGGCATTTTTAGGTCGCGCACGAAATTGCCCCCGTGAGTGGTTTTTCAGTCTTCGTAAGACATAGTCCATGGCGGTCGTGGTTGCCAGTCATTGTGACGAGGCGCGCGACCCTGTGCCATCAGACTCATCGTTCGCGTTTCGCAGGATCGCCGAATCCGCGTCCGTCGAAAGCGCCGCGATCAGATCGGTGCCAACACGCGCCAGCAGGTCGGCCAGCTCATCGAACCAGAGCGCGGTTTCGGTGCTGGCGCGGCGGATCAGGGCGATCTCGCGATAGGGCTCCGGCGGCGCGAAACGTTGCAACTGAAGGCCCGGTGCCGCGCGGGCCTCTGTGGTCGCCGCGATCTCGGGCATCAGCGTCAGCCCGAATCCCGCCGCGACAAGCCGCGACAGCGTGCTGAGGGATGACGCGCCCATGTCGATCTGCGCGTGCCCGCGCCCGCGCCCACAGACCTCGAGCGCCTGATCGGTCAGGCAATGCCCGTCCTCCAGCAGCAGCAGCGAGGTCTGGGTCAACGATGTCGGACGCAACGCATCGGCGCGATCCACCAGCGTGGCAAGCCGCGTCGCACTGCCCGCGACAAGGAACCGGTCCGCGAAAAGCGCCCGTGACTGCAACCCTTCATGCGGTACTGGCAGCGCGAGGATCGCCGCGTCAAGCTGTCCGCTCTGCACCTCGGACACAAGCTGGTCGGTGCGCGCCTCGCGGACCTTCACGTCGAGCGAGATGTCGCGGCTGCGCAGCGCCTCCAGCACACCCGGCAGGATATACGGCGCCACTGTCGGAATGATCCCCAGCGACAGCCGCCCGGCCAGCCCGTCCTGCCAGCGCGCGGCCTCCATCAGGGCCTGCAGTTCCGTCAGGACCCGCGCCGCGTGATCCAGAATGCGGCGGCCAAACGGCGTGAGCACGATGTCGCGCGCCCGCCGTTCGACGAGTTGCCCGCCAAGCGACGCCTCCATTTCGCGGATCTGCACGGAAAGCGCGGGCTGCGAGACGTTCACCGAGGCCGCCGCGCGCCCGAAATTGCGGTGCTCGCAGAGCGCCTTGAAATAGGAGAGTTGTCGCAGGGTGATGTTCATGCCGTGACCTTGTGCTCAGGAGGTTTTCGCGCATGCACATGCGGGCCATGCCGGGCCGCGATCCCTGTCCGGTCCGGGCGGGGCCTGCTATTCTGGTGTGCCCACATTCTCGGCAAACGATGTGCGGAACGCCGCCTGCTGATCCGCGCTCGCCTCGGTCTGTTGCTGCGCCTTCCAGTCCTCATAGGGCATGCCGTAGAAGACCTCGCGCGCCTCGTCCTTGGACATGTCGATGCCGCGCGCATTCGCCGCTTCCTGATACCAGCGGCTCAGGCAGTTTCGGCAAAAGCCCGCGAGGTTCATCAGGTCTATGTTCTGCACCTCGGGGCGTTTTTCCATCAGATGCGCGCGAAGCGTGCGAAATGCTGCGGCCTCGAGTTCTGTCCGGGTCTGCTCATCCATGATCCGTCTCCTGCTGTGTGGTACACAGATGAGATGCATGGACGCGGCGCGCAAGCCCCGTCAGACACCGACGCGGTCTGTGACCTCCTGCAGGATCGGCGCAAGCCGCGCCGCCCAGCCCGCCTGCGCCTCGGGCGTCTCGATCAGGTCGTTGCGGATCTCCAGCAGGATATTGGGCCGCTCATGCGCGATGGCATGACGCGCGATCGTGTCGCCGGGCAGATGCCCGCCGTAAGGCTGGTTGTCGCCGACGCACAGATCCGGCTCGGCGCGCAGGCGCGACAGCAATGGCAGCGCAAGGCGCCTGTCGGCGGCATACAGCACCGCGATGTGCCACGGCCGCAGCGGACGGCCCCGCAATTGTCTGGTGAAGCTGTGGATCGAGACGATCACGGGGTCCTCGCGCCGAGCCGCCAGATCCGCAAGCGCGCTGTGATAGGGTCGGTAAAGCCGGTTCAGCCGACGCTCCACCTCGGCGGCATCAACGTGGCGATTGGCGGGAATGACAGTGCCATCGTACAGCTTCATCACCAGCGTCGGGTCATCCTCGCCGCGGTTCGGGTCGATCACCAGCCGCGAGAAATTGCTGAGGATCGCGGGACCGTCCAGAGCCTGCGCAAGCGCGCGCGCCACTCCCGCCGCGCCCACGTCATAGGCGATATGGCGCGCCATATCGCGACCGTCGAGGCCAAGGGTGCCACCGTTCACGAAATCCGGCACGGTGTTGGCTGCGTGATCGCAGGTCACGAGGAACCGCGCGGGCCTGGCCGCGCCCTCAATTTGAAAGGGCTGATACATCATCGGGCTGGTTTTTCCTTTGGTCTTTCCTCTAGGACAGTTGCGTGGGATTGTGAATTGCGAGATACGCCGTTGGGGCCTACTGTTAGCGATAACAGTACAAAATTTGAAACGGAGGAGCACTGAATGAGACGTCACCGCAATGTGAAGATCGTGGCCACGCTCGGCCCTGCCTCGTCGGATTACGACACGATCCGCGCCCTGCACGAGGCTGGCGCGGATGTGTTCCGGCTCAACATGAGCCACGGCACCCATGCCGATATCGCCGAGCGGCACCGTATCATCCGCCAGATCGAAGAGGATCTCGACAGCCCGATCGCGATTCTCGCCGATCTTCAGGGTCCGAAACTGCGTGTCGGCCCCTTCAAGCGCGGCGAGGAGGAGCTGGTCGAAGGCGCATTTTTCCGGCTCGATCTCGACGAGACCGAAGGCGACGCATCCCGCGTCTGCCTGCCGCATCACGAGATCTTTGCGGCACTGGAGCCGGGCGCGGATCTGCTGGTCAATGACGGCAAGATCCGCCTCCGGGTGCAGGAGTGCGGCGAGGATTTCGCGAATTGCGAGGTGATCGCCGGCGGCACCATCTCCAACAGCAAAGGGGTGAACGTGCCTGATGTGGTGCTTCCGTTCGCGGCACTTTCGGACAAGGACCGCACCGATCTCGAATTCGCCTGCGAACTCGGCGTCGACTGGCTCGCCCTCAGTTTCGTGCAGCGCCCCGAGGACGTGAACGAGGGCCGGACGCTGGCGCGGGGACGCGCCGCGATCATGAGCAAGATCGAGAAACCCGCAGCGGTGAACTGCTTTGACGACATCCTCGCAGTGAGTGACGGGATCATGGTGGCGCGCGGCGATCTTGGCGTCGAATTGCCGGTGCAGAACGTCCCGCCGATCCAGAAGCGGCTGGTGCGCAAATGCCGCTCGGTGGCCAAGCCGGTGATCGTCGCCACCCAGATGCTCGAATCGATGATCGAATCACCGATGCCGACCCGGGCCGAGGTCTCGGACGTCGCCACAGCGATCTATGAGGGGTCCGACGCGATCATGCTGTCGGCGGAATCGGCGGCCGGCGACTACCCGGTCGAGGCCGTGACCACGATGGACAATGTCGCGCGCGAGGTCGAGAACGATCCCACCTATCGCGAGGTGATCGAGGCCAGCCGCCGCGCCGACCGGCAAACCGTGGCCGACGGCATCGTCGCCGCCGCGCGCGAGATTGCCGAGACCACCGATATCAAGGTGATCTGCTGCTACACGGAATCGGGCACAACCGCCCTGCTGACCGCGCGCGAACGACCACGGGTGCCGATCATCGCGATGACCAGCCTGCGCGGCACGGCACGGCGGCTCGCCCTGACATGGGGGGTCGCGTGCGTCATGACCGACGATCTGACGCGCTTCAAGATGGCGGTGATCAACGCCGTGGCGGCTGCAAAGGCGCAAGGCTATGCCGAGGAGACCGATCAGATCATCGTGATCGCCGGTGTCCCCTTCAACGTCCCCGGCACGACCAACATCCTGCGTGTCGCCCCCTGCAAGGAAAGTTTGATTTACGCGACCGATCCGGGCTAAGATCTTTGTCATGGCGGATAAACTGGATATGCGATGGATGCGGACCTTGCGCTGAGCATCGGAATGGTGCTGGCGGTGGTCTCGCTTCCGTCGCTTTTGTCCGCCTTTTCAGAGGCCCGCGCGCCGCGCTTGGCTGCGCTCATGATCATCGTCGCGAGCGGATCGATGATCTGGGCGGCCACCACCAAGCCCGGCGGCTACAGCCTTGGCGATCTGCCCTATGTGCTCATTTCAGTGATCGCCCGGTACATCAGCTGAGGGGCCCGCAAATCCGCCCCGGCCCCTTGCATGACGGGACGGCAGGACGTATACGGCGATCTCAATCCGCAGGTCCGGCCCGATGCGGCATGCCGAGGCCCGCGATTTCACCGACCAGACAGGAGCCGGAAATGCCCAAGATGAAGACGAAAGCGAGCTGCAAGAAGCGGTTCAAGATGACGGCCTCGGGCCGCGTAGTGGCCGCCCAGGCGGGCAAGCAGCATGGCATGATCAAGCGTAGCAACAAGTTCATTCGCAACGCGCGTGGTACCAGCACGCTCAGCAAAGCCGACGAAGGTATCATCAAGCCGATGATGCCCTACGCACGCTAAGCCCCCAGGAGGATTCGAGATATGTCACGCGTCAAAGGGGGTGTTGTCACCCACGCCCGCCACAAGAAAGTCACGACGGCTGCCAAGGGCTATTATGGTCGCCGCAAGAACACCTTCAAGGTGGCCGCACAGGCCGTCGACAAGGCCAACCAATACGCCACACGCGACCGCAAGAACCGCAAGCGCAATTTCCGCGCCCTGTGGATTCAGCGGATCAACGCTGCGGTGCGCGCGCATGATGACACGCTGACCTATTCGCGCTTCATCAACGGGCTGTCGCTGGCCGGGGTCGAGGTGGACCGCAAGGTGCTCGCCGATCTCGCGGTGCACGAGCCCGACGCCTTCAGCGCCATCGTGGATCAGGCCAGGGGTGCGCTCGCCGCCTGAGAGCAGCCAAGGTCGAGAACGGAAAAGCGCCATCCGGGACTGAACCCCGGACGGCGCTTTTCTTTTGTGACGACAAGGCCGGCGTTCGATGACGCTCAGAGATCCTGCACGGCGGCAACGCCCGGCCCGAACGCCGCAGAGATCTGCGCCACCTCGATCCGCTTGCCACTGTCGGACCCGTCCGATGCGCGCGCCGCGGCGGGATAGACCCAGACGGGGCTGCTGACGATATCCTCGCGCAGCACCTGCGGTCCGCGGATGACCCTCACCAGATAGCTCTCGCGCTCCTCGCCAAGCGGCACCTCGGGTGTATCCCAGCGATCGCCACCGATCCGGGTGCGTCGGATCCACGTGATCCGAAGGTCGCCGCCCGCCTCGGCCGCGCGCAGATGCGCCGGCGCATAGGGGCGCAGGCCCAGCCCGTCGAACGCGATGACCGCGTGCCGGTAGGCCGGGTCATCGACCGGCCGCCCCCCCGGGCCGATCCGGTAATGCCGCGCCTGCCCGCGCTGCGCCTCGGCCAGTTCGATCTGTTGCGGCACACCGTCAAGCCGCACGAGGATCGACCCCAAGGGCCACGCCGTCGCCGCCGCGGCTTCGGTGCCCAACTGCCCGCGCAGCCGGTGGCGCAGGATGTAGGTGTCGGGGGCCACAAGCTCTGCCTCGCGGAACTGCAAAAGCTCCCACCCGTCCGGGGTGCCGTCGCCAATGGCGCACAGGTTGGCGCCATTCAGAAACGCGGCCTCGCTCACGCTTTCCAGCGCGCCGAACCGCATCTTCACGAACAGCCCATCGCCGCGATCCACCAGCCCGCTGCGCGCCGGGAAAAGCGGCGTTTCGGTCAGCCCCACGGTACTGCGCGCGGCGATCAGCGTGTTCAGCCGGTAATTCGCATCCTCATCCGCGCTGAAGATCGCGGCCGTTCCGGGCCATGGATCGGCGGTGATCGCGACATGCGGCGCGTGCGGCACCTCGTCGCCCGTCAGAAGCGGCAGATCCAGAAAAAGCGGCGTCACCGGAACAGGCGCGTTGACCGGACGCAGGCGCGCCGGTGCCTCCTCTATCAGGATCGGGCGATAGCTTTCTGGGTCGATGCGCACCGCATCGACGCGCTGCGCATTGCCCATCTGCTCGACCCGGTCGATGCGAAAGCGTCCGCGGCCCGCGTCACCGGGCACCTCGATGACATCGCCCGCACCCAGCCCCGACTGCGACGGCGCCAGCGTAAGACGCAGCGTGTCCACCGCGACGCGCGCCTCCGACAGCCAGCGTTCCACAAGCTGTCGCCCCTCGGCACGGGTCAGCGACAGCGGCATCTCGGACATGGCGACAGCATGCGTCGCATCATCGGGCAGGATCGCCTCTTCGGCAATCGCCTCGAAATCGCCATCGGCCTCGAGAAAGCGCAGCCGCACGCGGCCCGCCAGTTCCAGATCCGACCCGCGCGTCTGCTCGATCACCCCGCCCAGTTCCGGGTCGCGCACCACCTGTGCGAGATCAAGCACATGATCGGCCCGCCCGTCACGGCGGCGGAACTGCAGCACCCCGCCCCGCTCGATCGCGTCCACGCCATGCGCCAGCATCAAGGGTTGCAGGGTCGCGCGCGCCTCGCCGACCCGGTCCACGAGATAGCCGCGCACGAAGCCCGGCGCGCCCTCGGTGTCGAGCCCCGCAACATCCGCGCGCGCGGCGACCTCGGCGATCACGTCGGCCAGCCTGCGCCCGCTGACCCGTCCGGTGATCCAGTGCCCCCGCGCGTAGTTTTCGCCATCCGACCAAAGCGCGGTATCGGCCGGAAAATACGGATAGGGCCGCGCGTCCCACGCCCAGACATAGGCATGATCCATGTCGATCATCCGCCCGTCATATTCCTCGGACAGCGGATTGCGCGCGGGATCGCCCCAGTATCCGGCAATGGCGCGCAGATACTGCATCTGGATCAGCGGATCGCGCTGGCCCGTCGAGAAATGCGGCGCGCTCGATTCCGACGATTTGGTGTCGAGGAACTTGTTGGGCTGGTTGGTCCCTTTGTCCACCGCCGGACAGCCATATTCGGTAAAGCGGATCGGCTTGGATTGCGGCACCCACGGCGTCGGATCGGACGCCCGCACGCCATCCATGCGGTCGAAATGTGCATTCTGCCACCAGTTGCGCAGATCTTTGTAGCGAAAGACCCACGGCTCGCCATGGGCGCCATCGGTGATCGGCTCGCGTCGCTGCGCCGCCCGGGCCTGCCCCGACGGGTAGAACCAGTCAAAGCCTTCGCCACCCTCGATATTCGATTGCAGGTAGTCCAGATCGTGGATCGACGCGTGATCCGCCGCGTCGAGATGGTCATCCTCCTCGCGCCAGTCGCTGAGCGGCATGTAATTGTCGATCCCGATGAAATCGATATTCGTATCCGCCCAGAGCGGGTCGAGGTGAAAGAACCGGTCCTCCCCGCCGGGCTGGTAGCCGAAATATTCCGACCAGTCGGCGGCATAGCTGATCTTGACCTCCGGACCCAGAATCTCGCGCACCTCCGCCGCCAGTTCGATCAGCTGCGCGACCGCCGGAAAGCTGTTCTGCGCGCCACGGATCTGCGTCAGGGCGCGCATCTCCGATCCGATGCAGAACGCCTCGACCCCGCCCACGGCGGCACAGAGCGCCGCCTGATGCAGGATGAAGCGGCGATAGGACCATTCGTCGGGGCCGGTATAGGCCACCGGGCTTTGCTTTGTCGCCCCTCCGAAACTCAGCAGGTCGAGCACGCCTGTTCCGGGCTGATCCACGGGCTGCGCCGCGACCTGTGTCACCGTGAAATCCGAGGCGCGGGCGGCGCCGAAAAAGGCCGCGACCTCGGCCTCGGCCGCCACCATCTGATCCGGGCTGCCCGGCTGCCCCGGTGCCTTCGAGGTCGTGACCCGCCCGCGCCATGGCAGCACCGCCTGATCGCCGGCATCGCTCCACGGATCGGGCAGGCCGTTGCCCGGCATCTGCTCCATCAGGATGAACGGGTAATACAGTACATCCTGCCCCGCCCCCTGCAGCGCCAGAATGGCCTCGATCACCGCCTGATCGGCGGGTGTGCCGCCATAAACCTCGCGGCCTTCGGCATCGCGCGGCACCTCGGCGGCCTGCGCACGCGACAGGCCCGCGACCTGCCACGGCATGTTGGCGGCGTCGAACTGCTTTTGTTCCACGCGCGGGTGGATCTCGCACTCGGCGCAGCGCAGATCCGTGCCAAACCAGCTGACGATCAGCGAGGTCGCGCGGCACTGCGGCAATTCCTGCGTCAGGGCTTCCAGCGACGTGAGGAAATCGGGCTGTTCCGAGGGCGTGTTGATATTGGCAACGCCGCTCGACCCGAACCCGAAATCCATCGTGATCGGCGTGGTCGCAAGCACGTATTCGCCGCTACCCGGCAGCATTGCTACGCCGCGCAACGCCCGCACCGGATCGAGATCGGCCCCCGGCGTCCCGGTCTGGGACGGGCGGCAGACCTCGAAACTGAACTGCGGCACGCGGTTGCCGAAGCGCGACAGGTCCAGATCCTCGATCACCACATAGGCGGTGCCGCGATAGGCGGGAACGTTGCCCGCGCCCTCGACCGCCTCGATCAGCGGATCGGACGCCTGGTCGCGCGTTCCGGGATAGACCCGCAGGCCGAGCCCCGACAGCGACACCTCGGTGCCATCCGCCCAGACCCGGGCGACGCGGCTGATCTCGCCCTCGCAGAGAGCGAGCGCGAGGCTGACCGAATAGCTGATGCGGCGCGTGTCGGGCGTGGCAGGGCGCGGGCTGCCCTTGCCGCCGCCGCTGCCCCGGGTCACGCTGACAGTCTCGCGAAATTCGGTGGCCCAGATCACCTGCCCGCCCACGCGCATGCGCCCGTAGACCTGGCTGATCGCATCACCCTCGCCCGCGCCAGTCAGACGCAGGCGGCTGACGCGCCCGGTCTCGACCACGTCGGACCCCTGCCCCAGAAGGCGTTGGTCGATCGAACGCCCGATCACGGCCCCGGCAAAACGCCCGATCGCCACCGAGGACAGCCCGAGGACGGAACCGCCAACGGCCCCGCCGACGGCCGCACCGGCGGCCGATAATAGAATGGTTGCCATCGCTCAGATCTCCTCGGGAAATGCAAACCGCGCCACGATGCGCCGCCGCCATGGCGCGCTCAGCGCGCATTCGACGACACCGTGACCGGAATAGGCGTGAATGAAACTGGCGCCCGCGCCCGTGACGGCGACGATCCCCAGATGCTTGGCGACAGATCCTGCCCGCATGCGAAACAGGATCACGTCCCCGGGCGCCTCGGCGGTCAGGGATCTCGCCACCAGATGCCGCGCCGCGGCCTGCCAGAGCAATTCCTGCCGCGCGGGCTCCGACCAGTCCATGGAATAGGCGGGCGGGCTCTCGGGCTCGGCCCCCCTGACCTCCCGCCACAGGCCCCGGACAAGGCCCAGGCAATCGCAGCCTGCGCCCCGGCACGCCGCCTGATGCCGGTAAGGCGTGCCGATCCAGCCGCGCGCCGCCGCCACGATGCGACCACCTTGCGCGCTCATCGCCGGCGGCTCCCGCCATCGAGGCGCGGTGATTTCGTCGGATCGGTGATCGTCCAGTCATCGCCGGGAATGTCGGGAAATCCCTGGAAGTTCACCAGATTGTCGAACTTGAACTGACAGGAGGTGCTGCGCTTGTCGCAGCCCGCCTCGATCCGCAGCGCATCGCGTGGGGCGACCTGAGCGCCCAGAGGATGCCACAGCTCGATCATCCGTCCCGCGCCGTCCATACGGTCGCGCTTGATCAGGCCGATCATCCCCGAGGCCGCGCCGCCTTGCACCCGGATGACGCCGTGGCGGAACCAGTCTTCGGCAAAGCCGCCCATCTCGGCAAAGCGAAAGACGCGGTTCGCCTCGATTTCCTCGGCCACACGCTCGGCTACATAACCCGGCGTGTCGAAGTCGAAGGCGCAGTCGCGATCGCCGAGAACCGCGCTGCAGTGTTTCTGAAAAACCCGGCCAAGCGGCACATTGAGGGCATCTGTCAAGCCGCGCAGCTCGGCTTCGAAGGCGCCGCCCGCGCGGCGCAACTCGCCGATCTTGCCGCGAAAGAGCAGCGCGCGCGCCGTCACATCCTGCCAGTTCACCAGCCACGCGCGCAGATCCGCGCCGTCATAGCGGCCCGCCTCGATATCCTCCTCGCGGATCGCGGCATCGCACAGCGCGCCAAGCGCTTCGGTATTGTCGACCGACAGTCCCGTGCTCTGTTGCAACGCCAGCGCTGTCAGCCCGGTATCGGGGCGAAACTCGATGCCGTCGAAGCGCAACACCCGGTCATGATCGGTAAATCCCATCACCACCCCGTCGCGCCGGGTCAGCGCCCAGGCCCGGCAGGTGGTGGTGACACCCGTCTCCAGATGTTCCAGCAGCGCGCTCATATCCGGATCTCCACGACCGGCACGTTGGGCACCTCGCCGGCCTGAAAGCTGGCAAGGCTGGTCTGGATGCGGTCGGTATCAAACCGCACCGGCACGTCGAACTCGTAGCCCGCGGTGATCGTCACATCCCGGTTGGGCGGTTCGGTGAAGGTGACAATGCCGGTGGTCGCGTCGACCTCGTAATGCACGCCCTCGAACATCTCGACAGTGCCCTGACCCATGCGAACGCTGCCCTTGACGGGTTTCACGACAGGGCGCACCGCGACCTGATCGCCCGAGCGGTAGGTCTTGATCAACTGGAAGGCCCGCGTCGTGTCGTCGCCCGTGGCGATGTCCTGATCGCGGTAATCGGGGTCTGCCTTGGCGCGGCCCGATTTGAAATCGGTCCAGTCCTTCCACCGGAACCCGTAAAGCTGCCCGCGCCGCGCCTCGAAAAAGGCGATCAGCGCTTCGACATCGTCGAGGCTGCGCAGCGCGACGCCCGCATCATACCGCCGGCGGGCCTGCGCCCATGGCGTGTTGCGCTCCTCGAACCCGTTGGCGAGCGTGACGATATCCGTCAGCCGCTCGGGCCCGCCGAGCGAGCCGAAACTCAGGCTCGCCGGAAATCTGACCTCGTGAAATCCCATGTCTCAGGCTCCTTTCAGCGGTTGCGCCCGCCGCGTCCGATGACGCGGCCAAGCTGTGCGGCGATCTGGCCCTGGCTGCGGCGAAAGCCCTCGACATCGGGCGTCTGGATATTCATCACGACGCTGACGCCGCCCCCGCCCGCCGAGCGTACCCCGAGCCGGCCGTCGGGGCCGCGGCTGAGCGGCATGATCGCCTCGGGCCCCGCCTCGCCCATCAGACCGGTGCCGCCGCGCATCGGAAAACTGACCGGGCCGTTCACGATCCCGCCATTGGCAAAGGGCTGCACCCGGCCTTGCGAGAACGAGGCCCCCTTGGCGAAGGGAAACAGCCCCTGCACCAGACCGCCGACACCTTGCGCGATCAACCCGCCAAGCTGATCGGTCACAGGCCGTGTGGCGTCGTTGAAGGCGGTGTTGACCATGATCGTGGCCATGCGCCGCAGGCTGTCGGACAGGCTGTCGCCCTCGACCACAGCGCCGCGCAGGGCCGACTGCAAACCACGGCTCA
>JAWLFT010000062.1:0-17765 GCA_041685435.1 Roseovarius sp. | reverse complement strand
CGAACCCATGCCCCTTGACCTCGCCGCTTGATCAAGCGCAAATCAAACCGCTCGGAGCACGTCGCTGGAGAATTTCCACCACTTTCGAGACACAACCGTGTCATCACGCCACATGCGCAGCCGCACCACCCCGATCCGGCGCGAGAGAGCAACGGTCGCGCGCTTTTTCCCGCGCCGCCTGGCCACACCCCATGCCCACGCCGTCAGCCAACTGGGTCGGGCCCGGTTCAGCATCACGGTGGCGGCCTGATAGAGTGCGATGCGCAGGCCTGCATCTCCGGCGCGTGTAATCTGCCCGACAACATCTCGTTCACCTGACTGCTCGCGCGTCGGTGTCAGCCCGGCCCATGGTCCGACATCCTTCGCGGATCGGAACCGATCCGGATCATCGATGGATGACTTGACGGTCAGCGCCACGATTGCGCCCACACCCGGCATGGTCATGAGCCGGCGGCAGACTGGATCGGTTCTGGCGTGATCCCGGAGCAGTTTCTCCAGCCCGGCCAATTCCTTGCGCAGCCCCTTGCGCGCTGTCAGCACAGGATTTGTGGCGGCCTCCAGCATGGGATTGCCCTCGACCAGTTCCCGCACCCGCTCCTCGAAGCGCCCCTTGGCAACGCGTCCCATCTTGAGCCCGAAGTTGCGCAGAACACCACGCAGTGACAACTCGAGGTCGATCAAGGCCTGCTGGATCGCCTTGCGGGCGGATAGCAGTGCCCGCATCTCCTGCGCAGACATCGACTTGCAATGGACAGGCCGAAACCAGCCTATCTGCAGAAGTCTTGCGATCCCCTCCGCATCCCGCCGATCAGTCTTGATCGGCATCGCCTGCAATGCCCCCCTCACCTGCCGGGTCTCCATCAGGACCACGTCAAAACCAGCCTCCGTCAGGTGAAGGTATAGCCATTGCGAGAGCGGACCTGCTTCCAGGCCAACCCCCACTACAGGACCGGGCAGGCTGTCCAAGATCGTCACAAGTTCCTCCGGTTCGCTGGGGGCGGTCTTTTCCTTGACCATCTTTCCATGCTCCGACACCACGCAGATCGCGGTGCTTGCAAGAGACACGTCCAAACCAATATACAGACCCATGTCGTTGCCCTTTCCTTGCAAAGGAAATCCTGGGGACGCGCCCCACGGCACGACCCCGTTCACACGCCAAAAACGTGCCAAGGGCAACGGCACCTCAATCAATCCCGGTTGGCAACCGCAACGGTGACGATTCGAGCCGAGCCCCATTACGGCATCTTGGATAGCGCTTGGTCTTGCGCGTATATTGCTCTCGAGTGAGTTCGGTCCAGGCCATCGTGATCTCCGTTTAGTTTCCCAACCGAACAGAATCACACCCTACTGAATTCACTCAACTCATTTCCGATCAGCCTCTTATCCCGACGGCTCGCCGTTAGAGACGCAGCCGCAGGATGAGCACTGCCGAAGACGACGAAAAACGACGTCTCGCCGACAGTCTCGGTGCGATCGACAGCAACCTCGACACGATGACCACGCCTATCGCCGACGATGCGCAGGACGTACAGAACAGCCACGATCACATGTGGGAAGCACGCCGTGACATGGACCATATCGACAAGGCCGCGATGCGCCAGTCGAGCGACCAGAAGATGCGCTGGTCCGACGTTTCGCGCGCTCAGCACATCAAGATGCAGAAGCTGCGCAAGTCGCGGTATTTCGGGCGCTTTGACTTCCTGCGCAAGGACGCTGAAGGCAGCACCGCCTATTATGTCGGGGTGCATGATTTCCGCGATGACGACATCGGCGAGGCCTGGGTGCATGGTTTGGCGCACGCCCGGCTCGGCGCTGTTTTACGATTTCGAGACCGGGCCGGAGCATTACGACGCCCCCCTCGGGCCGGATCAGCGGCGACCTGACGCCCAAGCGGCAATTCCTTGTCCGCGACAGCCGGATGGAGTTCATGCTCGACGTGTCGGTGAATATCGTCGACGACGTCCTGCAACAGGAACTGTCGCGTGCCAGCGACGAGGGCATGAAGAACGTCGTCGCCACAATCCAGCGCGACCAGAACGCCATCATCCGCGACGCCGGGGCGCATACTCTTATCATCCAAGGCGTCGCAAGGTCGGGCAAGATCTCGATCGCGCTGCACCGCATCACCTTCCTGCTTTACCGGTTCAAGGACACGCTGACATCTTCGGACATCCTGATCCTGTCGCCGAACCGCGTCTTTGCCGACTACATCGGCAACGTGCTGCCGGAAGTGGGTGAGGACTTCGTGGCCGAGATCGACATGGAAACGCTCGCCGCGCAGATCCTCGGCGACAAGGCCCGGTTCCAAAGCTTTTTCGAGCAGACGAAGGATCTGCTGGACCGCAATGACGACGCCACCAAGACCCGCATCCGCGAAAAGGCCACGCCGCGCTTTCTTCAGCAGATAGACGCCTCTGCCACGCATCTGGAAAAGAGTTTTTCGTGCCCGAGGAGGTGACGGTGCGCAAACGCCCGATCCCCGGATTCGTGTTCGAGACGGCATGGAAACGCTACGCCAAGCTGCCTGTCAGTGAACGCGTGACGGCGACCGCCACTTCCGTGCTCGACCAGTTTCACGCCCAATACAATATCGAGATGCGCAAGGACGCGCGCGCCGTGGTGTGCAAGGCGCTGCGCAGTATGATCCGGCGCACCACCCTGCGCAAGGCCTACAAGGAGGTCTTCGACTGGATCGAGCGCGCGGATCTGTTCAAACCCGCAAAGGGGCGGATCGAATATGCCGATGTCTTCCCGCTGATCTATCCCAAGATGCGGATCAAGGGGGTCGAGAACCCCTATTCGGGTGTCAAGCATCTGTCCGTGGACGAGATTCAGGATGACACGCCTGTGCAATATGCGGTGCCGAACCGGCTGTTCGAGTGCCGCAAGACGATCCTCGGGGATGCCACGCAGGCAGTGAACCCCTACAGCGCCTCGACCCCCCGATCAGATCGCGGAGGTGCTGAAATCTGCGGTGCGCGTGGCCCTCAACAAGAGCTACCGCTCAAGCTGGGAGATCATGCAGTTCGCGCTCGCCATCTCGCCCAACCCCGACCTGATCGCGATGGAACGCCACGACGCGCTACCGCAGATCCTCACCCTGCCAATCCGTGTCAAGGCCCTGGACCGCATCGCGGACGAGATCGCGGCGTTCAGCGCCTCGGACCCACCAATCTGGCAGTGATTGCCAAGACCCACAAACAGGCAGCCAGCCTCCACCGCGATCTGGAAGAATCCGGTGTCGCGGCGCATCCGCTGGATAATTCCAGCACCGGGTTTTCCCGCGGCGTGATCATCTGCACCGCGCATATGGCCAAGGGGATTGAGTTCGACCGCGTGATCATCCCCGATGCCGATGCCGATGCCGGTATCTATCACACGGATATGGACCGCAACCTGCTCTATGTGGCGTGCACCCGCGCGATGCACCGGCTGACGCTGGTCACCTCGGGCACGCCCTCGCCGCTGCTGCCGGAACGAGCGTTGGCCTGACACCTACCAGTCCATCACGACCTTGCCCGAGTTGCCCGAGATCATCGCCGCGAAGCCATCCTCGAAATCGTCGATCCCGATCCGGTGGGTAATCAGCGGGCTCAGGTCGAGGCCGGATTGCACGAGCGCGATCATCTTGTACCACGTCTCGAACATCTCGCGGCCATAGATGCCCTTGATGTGCAGCATCTTGAAGATCACCGCGTTCCAGTCCACCGCAAATTCCGTGGGCGCGATCCCCAGTAGGGCGACCTTGCCGCCATTGTTCATGCGCGCGATCATCTGTTGCATCGCGGCCGACGCGCCCGACATCTCCAGCCCCACGTCGAAGCCTTCGGTCATGCCGATCCGGTCCATCACCTCGTGTAGATGCTCCTGACTGACATCGACGACATTCTGCACGCCCAGCTCGCGCGCCAGATCCAGGCGGTAGCGGTTTATATCGGTAATCACCACCTTGCGCGCGCCGGCCTTCTGCGCGACCAGCGCGCCCATGATGCCGATCGGCCCGGCGCCGGTCACGAGCACATCCTCGCCCACCAGATCGAAACTCAGTGCGGTATGGACCGCATTGCCCAAAGGGTCAAAAATCGCCGCGATCTCGTCGGGGATGTCGTCGGGGATCGGCACCACGTTCGTCTCGGGGATACACAGATATTCGGCAAAGCTGCCGGGGCGATTGACCCCGACGCCGCGCGTGTTGCGGCACAGATGCCCGCGCCCCGCCCGACAATTTCGGCAGACACCGCAGACGATATGACCCTCACCGCTGACGCGCTGCCCGATCCGGTACTTGGCGGCTCCGGCTCCGAAATCCACGATTTCGCCCACGAATTCATGCCCCACCACCATCGGTACCGGCACGGTCTTGGCGCTGAATTCATCCCAGTTCCAGATATGCACATCGGTGCCGCAGATCGCGGATTTGCGCACCTTGATCAGCACATCGGTCGGGCCCGGCTCGGGCACCGGCACATGCTCCATCCACAGCCCCGGCTCGGGACGTGCCTTCACCAGCGCCTTCATCTCATTGGTCATCGGATCACTCCCAACTCGCGGCCCACAGCCGCGAACGCCCCTAGCGCCCGGTCGAGCATGTCGCGGCTCAGGCCGGCGCTCATCTGCGTGCGGATACGGTCCTGCCCTTTCGGCACCACCGGAAAGCTGAAGGCGGTCACGAATACGCCCCGCGCGTTCAACCGCGCCGCCATGTCCTGCGCCAGCTTCGCATCACGCAGCATCACAGGAATGATCGCGTGTTCGCCCGGCAGCAGTTCGAACCCAAGGGCGCCCATCCGTGCCCGGAAATATTCCGCATTCGCCCACAACCGGTCACGCCGTTCCGCGCCGTCGTCTTCCAGCATGTCGAACACCTTCAGCGAGGCGCCCGCGATCACCGGCGCCAGCGTGTTCGAAAAAAGATAGGGCCGCGAGCGTTGGCGCAGCCAGTCCACCACCCGCTTCGACGCCGCCGTGTACCCGCCAGACGCCCCGCCAAGCGCCTTGCCCAACGTACCGGTCAGGATGTCCACGCGGTCCATCACGCCGAAATACTCGGGCGTGCCACGCCCGCATGCACCGACAAAGCCGGTGGCATGGCAGTCATCGACCATGACCAGCGCATCATACCGCGCCGCCAGATCGCAGATCTCGTCGAGCGGCGCATACGTGCCGTCCATCGAGAACACGCCATCCGTCGCGATCATCCGGTGCCGCGCGCCGCGTGCCTCTTGCAGACACCGCTCCAGATCGGCGATGTCGCGATTGGCATAGCGATAGCGCTGCGCCTTGCACAGCCGTACCCCGTCGATGATGCTCGCATGGTTGAGCGCATCGGAAATGATCGCGTCTTCCGAACCGAGGATCGTCTCGAAAAGGCCGGTGTTGGCATCGAACGCGGCGGCATACAGAATTGCGTCTTCCTGCCCCAGAAACCCGGCAATACGTGCCTCCAGAGCTTTGTGCTCTTCCTGCGTACCGCAGATGAAGCGCACACTCGCCATGCCGAAACCGTAGCGATCCAGCGCCGCGTGCGCCGCCGCGATCACCTCGGGATCATCGGCAAGGCCCAAGTAGTTGTTCGCGCAGAGGTTCACCGCATCGTGCCCGTCCTGCAACGCGATCTCGCCCGCCTGCATCGACGCGATGACCCTCTCGGTCTTGTAAAGCCCCTCGTTGCGCAATGCGTCCAGCCGCGCCGCCATCTCCGTATCGAACCGCTCACCTGCCGTCATGACCCGTGTCCTTTCCCGCTTGTCCCCGTCGTGTCGCTCAGGCGCATCACCGCCCACCGGGCCGCATCGCGTACCGTCGCGTCGGCGTCCTCGCACCGCGCTTGCGCAGCCCCGCGCAGCGCCGGATCGCCGGAATTGCCGATCGCGTAAAGCACGTTGCGCACGAACCTGTCGCGGCCGATGCGCTTGACCGGGCTGCCGGAAAACCGCGCCCGGAACCCAGGCTCGTCAAGCGCCGCAAGCTCGGCCAGCGGAGGTGCCACCAGATCGGGACGCGCATGGTACTTCACCTCGCGCGCCTCGACCGCGAACTTGTTCCACGGGCAGACCGCAAGGCAATCATCGCACCCGTAGATCCGGTTGCCCAGCCCGGGGCGCAGATCCGCGTCCACCGGTCCCTTGTGCTCGATGGTCAGGTAGGAAATGCAGCGCCGCGCATCCAGCTGGTACGGGGCCGGAAAGGCGTTGGTCGGACAGACGTCCAGACAGGCGCGGCACGATCCGCAATGATCGGCCTCCGCAGGATCGGTGTCCAGTTCCAGCGTGGTGAAGACCGATCCGATGAAGAACCAGCTGCCCAGGTCCCGGCTGACGAGGTTCGTATGCTTGCCCTGCCATCCAAGACCCGCCGCCTCGGCGAGCGGTTTTTCCGGGACGGGCGCGGTGTCGACGAACACCTTCACCTCGCCGCCGGCCTCGGCGCTCAGCCACCGCGCCAGCCGCTTGAGCCGTTTCTTGACGGTGTCGTGATAATCGCGATTGCGCGCATAAACCGAGATGTTGCCACGATCGGTCTGCGCGAGCCCCGCAAGCGCATCGCCTTCGGGCGTGTAGCTTTCGCCCAGAACGATCACGGTGCGGGCCTCGGGCCAGAGAACCTGCGGCGCGCCGCGCCAGTCCGCGCGCGCCTCCAGCCATCTCATCTGTCCGTGATATCCCCGCGCCAGAAATTCCGCCAGATGCGCCGGCACGTGCCCCACATCCCACGGACGGCACAGCCGGCAGGCATCGAACCCTTCGGCCAATGCCTGCGCCACAAGTCTCTCTTTCAAACTTTCCATGTTTCTTCTGGCCCCAAATATCCCGGGGGAGTCGCCGCTTGCGGCGATGGGGGCAGCGCCCCCGTCCTTTCTCGCATGATCAAGACGCCCGACCGGCTCCGCATGGTGCGCAACAGACTGCGTCAGAAATCCAGATCCGCATAATGCGCCGGCGGCGGAAACCCGGGCACCTGATCGGCCAGAATGCCTCGAAAGGCCGGCCGCGACTTGATCTTGGCATACCAGTCCTTGACCACCTCCGACCGGTGCCAGTCCACATCAGAGATATAGTCGAGCGTGCTGAGATGGGCTGCGGCGGCGAAATCTGCCAGCGTCATCACGTCGCCTGCCAGCCAGCGGCGACGGTCGAGAAGCCACGCCATGTAATCGAGATGATACTTGATCGCGCGGGCCCCGTCCTTGATGTTGCGGCTATCGGGAAATCCCTGCTTCATGATTTTCTTGTTGACCCGTTCGTACAGCAGTTTCGACGTTACCTCGAAATGGAACTTGTCATCGAACCACGCCACCAAGCGGCGCACCTCATACCGGTCTGCGGGCTCTTGGGGCATCAGTGAAGGGTCGGGGTACACCTCTTCGAGATATTCGCAGATCGCTGTGCTTTCGGCCATCGTCCGCCCATCTATGCGCAGCACCGGAACCTTGCCGGCAGGGTTGCGCCGCAGGAAATCGGGATCCTTTTCCCAGTAGCGCTCCTCGGCCAGTTCGCACTCGATCTTCTTCTCGGAAAGGCTCAGCCTCACCTTGCGACAGAACGGCGAGAGCGGAATGTGATAGAGCTTGGCCATCGCCTGAGGCACCCCTTGGTTGCGAGAACCACCCTTCAATGCCTCCTTTGGCCTCGGGTTTCAATCCTCGAAACACGCCGCACGGCCATCGCGCGCGATGGTCGCCGCCCCGTCGAGAATGCCGGCGGCACGCGCGCGCACTCTTGCCGATGGCTGACTGGCCGAGCGCCCCTTAGGATCGGGCAGCACCGCGGCCAGCCTTGCGGCCTGCAAAGCACTCAGCTCCGCAGCACTCACCCCGAAGTAATGCCGGGCTGCGGCCTCGACACCGAACACGCCGGTGTCGAATTCGGCCACGTTGAGATAGACCTCGATGATGCGCCGCTTCGGCCACAAAGCCTCGACAACCGGGGTCATGAGCGCCTCCAGCGATTTGCGCACCCAGGTCCGCCCGTGCCAGAGATAGACATTCTTGACCACCTGCTGGCTCAGCGTCGAGGCCCCACGCCCCGACCCTTCGGCAATCGCGACACGGATCGCGGACATGTCAAACCCCCAGTGCCGGCAGAAATTGGCATCCTCCGCCGCCACCAGCGACCGCGCCATCACCGGCGCAATCTGCGTCATCGGCACCCAGTCATGGCTGATCCCGGCCAGTCGGCGCGCTTCCTGACCCATGTAGAAGGTCCGCGGCGGTTCGATCAGCCGATGTGCGGCGATCACGCCAAGCACGACCACAACCGAAATCACCGCAAAGCGCAGGCTCCAGCGCCGCAGAAAAGCCAGCGGACGGACCCGCGCCCTGCCACGGGATGCCTTGGAAGATTTGCGCGCCTTGGCCATGATCTCGCTATAGCGCCGTGATGAAGGCGATGAAACCGGTTTGATCTGGCTGCGATTTTCGACAATATGGCAAGAGATGATCCGGGCTGCGGCGGGTGCGCGATGGCAAAATGCGCAATTCACCGCAGCTAGATCAGAGACCGCGACATTTTGACGAGGAACCCGCACGTTTCGCGTGACAGCCAGCGGGGGTCTTGTTACGGCGCAAGGGCGAAAACGAGAGCGGAGGGATGCACGTGCAGGTTCTGACGACCGAATTGCCGGATGTGATGATTATCGAACCGCCGCGATTCGGTGACAGCCGCGGGTTCTTCAGCGAAAGCTGGAACCGCCGCCGCATGGCCGAGGCCGGGATCGATATCGATTTCGTGCAGGACAACCATTCGATGTCGTATCAGCCGGGCACGCTGCGGGGCCTGCACTTTCAGACCCCGCCACATGCGCAGGCCAAGCTGGTACGCTGCGGGCGCGGTCGGCTTTACGACGTGGCCGTCGATATCCGGCAGGGCAGCCCGACCTATGGCGCATGGACCGGCACCGAGCTGAGCTTCGAGAACGGGCGGCAATTGCTGGTCCCGAAGGGCTTTCTGCACGGCTTCGTCACTCGCGACCCCGACACCGAGATTATCTACAAGTGTTCGGACTATTACGCGCCCGACTGCGATGCGGGCGTGCGGTTCGACGACCCCGACATCGGCATCGACTGGGATCTCGACGCCGATCCGGTATTGTCCGAAAAGGATGCCGCCGCACCCCGTCTGCGAGATCTGCCGGCATATTTCCAATGGAAAGGCTGAGGGGATGAAACTACTCGTCACCGGCGGTTGCGGGTTCATCGGCTCGGCGGTCGTGCGCCTTGCCGTGGCGCGGGGTCACACGGTGGTCAATCTCGACGCGCTCACCTATGCCGGTCTGCCCGAAAACGTCGCAGAGGTCGCGCAAAGCCCGCTCTACCGGTTCGAGCATGCCGATATCCGCGACCGCGCAGCACTTGACCGCATCTTCGAGTCGCATGCGCCCGATGCGGTCATGCATCTCGCCGCCGAAAGCCACGTGGATCGCTCGATCGACGGGCCCGGCGATTTCGTCGACACCAACATCACCGGCACCTACAACATGCTGGAGGCCGCGCGCGCCCAGTGGACGCGGGCGGGCTATCCGGACGGGTTCCGGTTCCACCATATCTCCACCGACGAGGTCTACGGCTCGCTCGGGCCCGAGGGCCTGTTCACCGAGGACACGTCCTATGATCCGCGCAGTCCGTATTCGGCCTCCAAGGCGGCCTCGGATCATCTGGTGCGCGCCTGGTTTCATACCTACGGCCTGCCCGTGGTGCTGACCAACTGCTCCAACAATTACGGCCCCTACCATTTCCCCGAAAAGCTGATCCCCAAGGTCATCCTGAATGCGCTGCACGGGGCAGAGATCCCGGTCTACGGGCAAGGCGAGAACGTGCGTGACTGGCTGTATGTCGAGGATCACGCCAATGCGCTGCTGCTTGCCGTCGAAAAGGGCGTGCCCGGGCGCAGCTACAATGTCGGCGGTCATAACGAGCGGCGCAATATCGATCTGGTGCACGCGATCTGCGATCTCATGGACGAGATGCGCCCGAGCGCATCGCATCGCGATCTGATCCGCTTCGTATCCGACCGCCCCGGCCATGACGCACGCTATGCCATCGACCCTGCACGCATCGACCACGAACTGGGCTGGCAACCCTCGGTCACCGTCGAGGAAGGTTTGCGTCGCACCGTGCAATGGTATCTCGTCAACCCCGACTGGTGGGCGCCCTTGCTCGGGGTCGACGGGGTCGGCAGCCGGGTGGGCACCGGATCGCGGGTGGGCACATGACGGTTCTCGTCTTCGGCCGCACCGGACAGGTCGCCACCGAACTCGCGCGCCTTGCACCCGACGCGATCTGTCTGGGCCGCGACAGCGCCGATCTGGAACACCCCGAAAGCGCTGCAGCCGCCATCGCCGAACATTCCCCCACTGTCGTGATCAACGCCGCCGCGTTCACCGCTGTGGATCGTGCCGAAGACGACGAGGCGCTCGCGACCCGCATCAACGCCGAAGCCCCTGTCGCCATGGCCCTCGCCTGCGCCGCCGCAAACATTCCTCTGGTGCATATCTCGACCGATTACGTGTTCGACGGCAGTGGCACAAAACCCTTTGCCCGTGATGCGGTCACCAGGCCGCTCGGGGCTTACGGGCGCAGCAAACTGGCCGGGGAACGTGGCATCCGCGACAGCGGGGCGACACATGCGATCCTGCGCACGGCCTGGGTGTTTTCCGCGCATGGCGGGAATTTCCTCAAGACCATGCTGCGCCTGTCGGAAACCCGCGACGCGCTATCCATAGTCGACGATCAGATCGGCGGGCCAACCCCGGCAGGCGCAATTGCCGCCGCCTGCCTGACCATCGCGGACCGATTGCGGCACGCGCCGGAGTGCGGCGGGACCTACCATTTCACCGGCGCGCCGGATGTCAGCTGGAAAGGCTTTGCCGAGGCCATTTTCGAGGCGGCCCGTCGCAATGTGACGGTGACAGGGATCCCGACGGCGGAGTATCCCACGCCTGCCACGCGGCCGCTCAACTCGCGGCTGGACTGCCGCAGCACCGAAAGAGTTTTCGGAATCGCCCGCCCGGACTGGCACGCCGCCCTGCCCCATATTCTCGACGAGCTTGGAGTATCCACGACATGAGCGCACGCAAAGGCATCATTCTGGCTGGCGGATCCGGCACGCGGCTTTATCCGATCACCATGGGCGTGTCGAAACAGCTTCTCCCGATCTACGACAAGCCGATGGTCTACTACCCCCTGTCGATCCTGCTGCTTGCCGACATCCGCGAGATCGCGGTGATCACCACGCCGCAAGATCAGGCGCAGTTCCGGACCGTGCTGGGCGATGGCCGCCAATGGGGCGTCGACCTGACCTATATCGTGCAACCAAGCCCCGATGGGCTTGCGCAAGCCTACACGCTCGCGGAGGATTTTCTGGACGGGGCGCCATCGGCAATGGTGCTGGGCGACAACATATTTTTCGGTCACGGCCTGCCCGAGCTTCTGGCCGGCGCGGACGCGCGCACCAGCGGTGGCACGGTCTTCGGCTACCACGTGTCTGACCCGGAGCGCTACGGCGTGGTGGGGTTCGACGCGGAGGGCCGCGCCCGCGAGATCATCGAGAAACCGGCCAACCCGCCCTCGCGCTATGCGGTCACCGGGCTTTATTTCCTTGACGGCGACGCGCCCCACCTCGCGCGCGATGTACGCCCCTCGGAGCGCGGCGAGCTGGAGATCACGTCGCTGCTTGAGATCTACCTCAAGGCCGGCAAGCTGCATGTCGAGACGATGGGGCGCGGCTACGCCTGGCTCGACACCGGGACGCATGCCAGCCTTCTGGATGCCGGCAATTTCGTGCGCACGCTGCAGGCCCGGCAAGGGTTGCAGACCGGCTGTCTGGACGAGATCGCCTTTGCCAAGGGCTGGATCGACACAGGCATCCTCGCCGAACGCGCCGAAACCTTCGGCAAGAACGACTATGGCCGCTACCTGAAATCCCTGCTCGATTGACGCAGGCTCAGTACCACTTGGCCAGCGGGGGCAGGCTCATCAGCACGGCATTGGCGTCATGGCCGGTGGCCAGTCCGAACTTGGTGCCGCGATCGTACACGAGGTTGTATTCCGCATATAGCCCGCGGTGCAGAAGCTGGGTTTCGCGGTCGGCCGCCGACCAGTCCTTCGTGCGGCGTGTCTCCACCAGCGGCAGATAAGCCGGCAGGAACGCCCGCCCGATATCCTGCGTCAGCGCGAAATCCGCCTCCCAGTCACCGGAATTCTGATCGTCCATGAAGATGCCGCCGACGCCGCGCGCGCGGTGGCGGTGCGGGATGTAGAAATAATCGTCCGCCCACGCCTTGAGCTTTGGATAGACATCCCCCCCGTGCGGGTCCAGATGCGCGCGCTGCGTGTCGTGGAAATGCGCAGTGTCGTTGTCGTATTCTATGCAAGGGTTGAGGTCGGACCCGCCCCCGAACCACCACGCACCCGGGGTCCAGAACATGCGTGTGTTCATATGCACGGCCGGGCAATGCGGGTTCTGCATATGCGCCACGAGGCTGATGCCCGACGCCCAGAACCGCGGATCGTCCTCCATGCCCGGCACGCCGCGCGCGGCCATCGCGCTCTGGGCGGCCTCGCCCAGATGGCCGTACACTTCCGAGACGTTGACGCCCACCTTCTCGAAGACGCGCCCGCCGCGCATGACGCTCATCAGCCCGCCACCGGCATCCGATCCATCCTCGCTGGCGCGGGTTGTCTCGCTGACCTCGAAGCGGCCCGGCGACCCATCCGAGAGCCGACCGGTAGTGTGACTGTCTTCCAGCGCCTCGAACGCGATCACGATCTCGTCACGCAACTGGCGGAACCACGCGGCGGCGCGGGCCTTGTTCTGGGTGAAATCTTCGGTCATCTTGTCGTCCTTGCCGGGGTCACGAATTATCAGCGCTTGAACACCTTAATGCGCTGGCGCGGCGACGGGATCAAGCAGCGTACGCCCGCCATCCATCGTCAGGATCTGCCCGGTCATGAAGCTTGAGCCTTCGCAAGCGAGATATTGCACGGCTTCCGCCAGTTCCGTGGCCGACGCGATGCGTCCCAACGGCGTGTGGCATTCGATATCATCGCGGTAATCGCGGTGCTCGCGCAGCGTGTCCTTGAGCGATGCGCTCATCACCGATCCGAACGCCACGGCGTTGACGCGGATGCGGTACGGGGCAAGCGCCACGGCCATGCTGCGGGTCATCTGATCAAGCGCGGCCGACGAAATCGAATAGGCCATCAGATCGGGATGCGTGCGGCGCGCGGCGATCGAGGACAGATTGACGATGGTGCCCGCCGGACCGTTGGTATCGCCCTTGCTTTGCTTGATCATCCGTTTGGCGACCATCTGGCTCAGGCGCAGGGCGGTCATCAGGTTCTGCTGCAGCAGCAACTCCACCGCGTCGTCATCGGGGTTGAGCGGGTCCGACGGCACCACCTGCCGGCAGGCATTGATCAGGATGTCGATCTGATCAAAGGCGTCGAGCGTGGCCGACAGCAGATTGGCCTGCGCCAGCCGCTCACGCAGGTCGCCCGCGAAATAGCTCACATTATCGGCCTCTGCGGTCTTGCCAAGTTCGGTCTTGAGATGCGCCTCGTCCTTGTCGGCGAACATCACGTTGGCGCCCTTGTCGGCGAAGTGGCGCCCGATGGCGAGGCCGATCCCGTTGGCGCCGCCGGTGACGATGGCCGTCTTTCCCGCGATGGTGAATGACATGGCATGGGCCTTTCAGGATTGCCTCAGGATGAGATTAGGAGATTTCAGCGGGCCTGACGAGCCGGATGGCGCGCCCGCAGGATCTTGAACCGGGTGTCGCCCGCGATCTCGTCGACATGCTTGAAACGCTGCTCGAGTGTCGCCTCGTAAAGCAGATGGCGGTTGGCCACCATCCAGAGCGTGCCGGACGGCTTCAGCGCCCGCGCCGCCGTGGCGATGAAGGCACGACCAAGATCGGGATCGGCGGTGCGCCCGGTGTGAAAGGGCGGGTTCATCACCACGCTGTCGGCCCGGGTGTCGGGCTGCCACGTGGTGGCGTCGGCCCAGTGGAACACGGCGCGCGGATCGGTCACGTTACGCCGAGCACACTCCAGGGCAGTGTGATCGGCCTCGACCAGATCCAGCCGGGTGACGGTATCGCGTTCCAGCACGCGCGCCGCGAGATAACCCCAACCGGCGCCCAGATCGATCACATGCGATCCCAGTTTTGCGGGCAGGCAGTCGGCAAGCCACTGCGATCCGGGATCGATAGCGTCGGCGGAAAACACCCCGGGCATGGTGACGAACCCGCCCTCGATCATGGTGCCGTCCCGTGCGGCCCAGTCGGAAAAATCGACCCCCGACGCGATGGTGAAGGTCTTGCCATGCGCCTTTGACAAGGGGGCATCGGCGGCGGCGCGTTTACGACACTCCTTGAGGATCGATTCCACCCCGTCGGTCTTGTCCCCATCCACGACCACCGTCCCGTCAGTCACATCCGTCGCAAGCGCGATCAGTGCCCGCGCCAGCGGCTTGGCACGAGGAACAAAGACAACAGACGCCGCATATCGCCCGTCAGATGCCACGGCGCAGTCGTAGCCGCGCTCCTTGAAATGATCGAAGTCGGGTTTGAACGGTGTCACGATGTGAAGGCGATCTGCGGGCATGGCCGAAAGATCCGCTCCGGCGCGCGGTCCGAACACCGCGATACGCCCTGTTTCGGGCAGCGCGACGGTTCCGGTGTCCACGGCAAGCGACAGGCGTGACGATGCGCTCACGCTATTCCTTTTCCATCGTGCATTGCAGCGGATGCTGATGCCGGCGGGCGAAATCCATCACCTGCCCGACCTTGGTTTCGGCAATCTCGTGGCTGAAGACGCCCACGACCGCGACACCCTTCTTGTGCACGGTCAGCATGATCTCGAACGCCTGTGCGTGGGACATGCCGAAGAACCGCTCCAGCACCGCCACGACGAACTCCATCGGGGTGTAATCATCATTGAGCAATAGCACCTTGTAAAGCGGCGGCTTCTCGGTCTTGGGCCGTGTCTTTATCGCGACAGAACTCTTGCCATCATCATCTGCATCATCGTCCGATCCGGACTTGAGTGGAAACTGCAACGTCATCATGTATCGTCTCACCCTCGTTGCGGTTCAGGCCAATCGGCCGCACCATCATATAACCGATGCGCCCCGTGAGAAAAGGGGGGTGGCAAAGGATTTGCGGGGTCAGGATGCCGCCCCGCCACGCGTGTCGGGGTGTGTCGGGGCCTGGCCCGCGATCAGATGCGTGATCTGCGCCGCCGCCAGTGCCACGGCCTGACCGAACCCGGGAAGGCGCGCATCTGTGAACCGCGAGGACGGGCCGGAGATCGAAATGCCCGCGCACGGCTCGGCCCGCTCGTTGAAGATCGCAGCGCCGATACAGGACATGCCCTCATGGCGTTCGTTGCGATCGAACGACCATCCGCGCGCCACTGTCTGCGCCAGATCATCCGACAGCGCGCGGCGCGTCACATGGGTCTGGTCGGTAAAGCCGCGCAGCCCCGCCCCGATCAGAAGCGCCATACGACGCTCTTCCGACAGCGCCGCGAGAATCGCCTTGCCAATTCCCGAGGCATGCATCGGTGTGCGCGAGCCGGGCGGAAAGAAGGCGCGGATCGGGTTTCCGGTCTCGACCTGCCCGATGAACACCACCTCCGCGCCATCCGGCACGGCAAGATTGGCGGTCTCGCCTGTGACCTCCATAAGCCGCCGCATCACCGGCCGGCCCACATCCGAAAGGTCCGTGCGTTTGAGATAGGCCACTCCGGTGCGATAGGCCTCGATCCCGATGGTCCAGTCCTGCCGGGTTTCGTCGAACCGGAGAAAATCCCGCTTTTGCAACGTGGTGAGGATGCGGTGCGTGGTGGCGGTGGGAATGTCGAGCGCCTGCGCAAGCTCGGTCAGGCTGACCCCGTCCTGTCGCGCCGCGGCCACGAGCACGTTCAGCGCCCGGTCAAGCGATTGCATGGTGCCGGCGCTGCTCTCGGTGAATTGCGATTTGGGACGGCCGCGGGGGCGTCTGGTCTGGGTCACGTCGGATCACTCCCTGTCTGCGGTCGGTTTTGGCGCAAAAAGTTTTCCGCGATGAGGAACTACGCGAAATCGGAAAATTGAAAACCACGCAAAACCAGTTACATGAGTTCTCATTATGTAAAATGGAAAAACTTTTCAAGAAAATTGCCAGAATTCTGCGCAACAGGTACAAGTGAACGCAGACCAACAAGGATAGAGACATGTCAGATCAAAACCCGGTTTTCATTCCCGGCCCGACAAACATTCCCGACCGGCTGCGGCGCGCGATGCAGGTGCAGACGCAGGATCACCGGTCGCCCGCATTCGCTGCGACACTTATGCCCGTTCTGGACGGGTGCAAAAAGGTGTTTGGAAGAAACGACGCCGAGATCATCACGTTTCCTGCCTCGGGCACCGGAGGTTGGGAAGCGGCGATCACCAACACCCTGTCGCCCGGTGACGCGGTTCTGGTCGCGCGCAACGGCATGTTCAGCCATCGCTGGATCGACATGTGCCAACGCCACGGTCTGGACGTGCAGATCATCGACTGCCCATGGGGCAGCGGCGCGTCCGCGAGCAGATTCGCCGACGCGCTGCGCGCCGACGCAGGTCACACGATCAAGGCGGTGCTGGTCACGCATAACGAGACCGCAACCGGCGTGCGATCCGACATTGCAGGCGTGCGAGGGGCGATGGACGGGGCGGGCCATCCGGCGCTTTTGATGGTGGATTGCGTCAGTTCGCTGGCCTCGATGCCTTTCGAGATGGACAAATGGGGCGTCGATATCGCCGTTTCCGGCTCGCAGAAAGGGTTCATGCTGGCCACCGGCATGGCGATCCTCGCGGTCAGCCCGAAGGCGATGGCGGCGATGGATGCCGCGAAACTGCCGCGCACTTATTTCGATTTCCGCGACATGACCGGCGCCAGTGCAAAGGGTGGCTATCCCTACACACCGCCGCTGCAACTGATACACGGGATGGCCGAAAGCCTGACGATGCTCTTCGAGGAAGGGCTGGACCGCGTCTATGCTCGCCACACGCGCCTTGCCGAAGGGGTGCGTCAGGCGGTGCGGGGCTGGGGCCTCGATCTTGTGGCCCAATCGCCCGATCTCTATTCGGACACGGTCAGCGCGATCTATGTGCCCGAAGGCTTTGACAGCAACGCCTTGGTCGAACACGCTTTCACGCATTACGGCATGAGCTTCGGCGTGGGCCTGGGCGAATTGAACGGGCGCGCCTTCCGTATCGGCCATCTGGGCAGCCTGACCGATTCGATGATGCTGTCGGGGCTGGCCACGATGGAGATGGCGATGGCCGATCTGAATTATCCCGTAAAGCTGGGCAGCGGCGTCATTGCGGCGCAGGAACATTACCGGGCCACCGCCACGCCCGCCATGGCCAAGGCCGCCTGACCACAGCTGGCTGAAAGGAGCGATCATGCTAGACATACGGACCCCGGGCGATCTGACCATCGAGGATGTGCGCGCCGCACATGAGCGGATCAGGCCCTATATCCACCGCACGCCGGTTCTGACATCGTCCTTTCTGAACGAACTGACCGGCGCACAGCTGTTCTTCAAATGCGAGAACTTCCAGAAGGCCGGCGCGTTCAAGGTGCGCGGCGCGACAAATGCGGTGTTCGGGCTGAGCGACGAGGTGGCCACGCGCGGCGTCGCCACGCATTCGAGCGGCAACCACGCGCTGTCGCTCAGCTACGCCGCCGGGCGGCGCGGCATTCCCTGCCACGTGGTGATGCCCCGCACCGCCCCGCAG
>JAWLFT010000061.1:0-17867 GCA_041685435.1 Roseovarius sp. | reverse complement strand
ATCGAGGTGCAGACCGGCAGCTATCTGGGCGAGGACGACATCACCCGCTACGACGACATCTATGCCCGCGGCGACGGCGCGAAAGGCTGAGCGCATGCCGCCATGCGGGACCGACAAAGCAATTGACCGGCGCGAGGGCGTCTGTCATGTGGCGATCTCGGACAGGGTGAGGCGAGCGCCATGAAGGTCATCATCTGCGGCGCCGGTCAGGTGGGCTGGCAGATCGCGCGGCATCTGTCGGGCGAACGCAACGACGTCACCGTGGTGGACAACAATCCCGATCTGGTGCGCCGCGCGACCGACACGCTGGACGTGCAGGGGATCACCGGCTTTGCCTCGTATCCGGACGTGCTGAACCGGGCGGGGGCGCGCGACGCCGACCTGATCATCGCCGCGACCTATTCCGACGAGGTCAACATGGTGACCTGTCAGGTCGCCCATTCGGTCTTCGACATCCGCCGCAAGATCGCGCGGCTGCGCAGCCAGTCCTATCTGGATGCGATCTATTCGGATCTCTACCGGCGCGATCATCTGCCCATCGATGTGGTCATCAGCCCCGAGCGCGAGGTGGCGCAGGCCGCGTTGCAGCGTCTGGCCGCCCCCGCCGCGTTCGACACCGAGACCTTCATGGGCGGGTCGGCGCGGCTGATCGGTCTGCGGCTTGAAGAGGACTGTCCGGTGCTCAACACGCCGCTGCGGCAACTGAGCGATCTGTTCTCGACGCTGCGGGTGGTGGTGCTGGCGGTCCGGCGCGACGGCCACCTGTTTGCGCCCGAACCCGGCGATCAGCTGTTCCAGGGGGATGCGTGTTATCTGTTCGCCCCCACCGAGGATGTGCCGCGCATGCTCGATGTGTTCGGCAAGGCCCAGAAGAAGCAGGACCGCGTGGTGATCATCGGGGCCGGCAATATCGGGCTGGCAGTGGCGCAGGCGCTGGAGGCGCGGCCCGGCGGGCGGGTGCGCACGAAGGTGATCGAGATGAACCGCGCCCGGGCCGAGCGTGCCGCCGACACGCTGGAGAGGACCATCGTGCTGAATGGCGACGGGCTGAATGCCGGGATCCTGACCGAGGCGGGGATCGCGCGCGCCGATGCCGTGCTGGCGGTGACCGACGACGACAAGACCAACATGCTGGCCGCCGTGCGCGCCAAGTCCGAGGGCTGCCCCTTCGCGATCTCGCTGATCAACGATCCGACGATGGTGTCGCTGCTCGATCCGCTGAACATCGACGCCTTCATCAACCCGCGCGCCACCACGGTCAGCTCCATCCTGCGGCACATCCGGCGGGGCAAGGTGCGCGCCGTCTATTCGATCGGCGATGCCGAGGCCGAGGTGATCGAGGCCGAGGTGCTGTCGACCTCGCCGCTGGCCGGGGCGGCGCTGCGCGATATCGACTTTCCCGAAGGCGTCCTGCTGGGCGGGGTAAAGACCGGCGACAGGATCCGCAAACCGACCGCCGGCCTGCGCATCGAGGCCGGCGACGTTGTGGTGATCTTCGCGCTGGCCGCCGACGTGGCCGCGGTCGAGAAGATGCTGCAGGTCTCGATCGACTATTTCTGATCCGATGGTCGCGCGGATTCTCAACTTCCCCCTGATCGTGATCCTTGCGGGATGCGCGGCGCTGATGATGTTCCTGCCGGGCGTGGACGCGGTGATGCGCGGCGAGGACCATGTGGCGCGGGCGTTCTTCAGTGCCGGTCTGCTGGGTCTGGCGCTGTTTTTCACGATCGGGCTGGCGCTGTCGGGGCGCGGCTCGGCCCGGCGGATGAGCGACACGCAGAACCTTGCCGCGCTCTTGATGGCCTATATCCTGCTGCCGGTCTTCCTGGCGCTGCCGTTCTACGAGGGCGTGCGCACCACCACCTATCTCAATGCCTATGTCGAGATGGTGTCGAGCTTCACCACCACCGGCGCCACGTTTTTCGGCGCGCCCGGGCGCATCGTCGACAGCCTGCATCTGTGGCGCGCGCTGGTGGGCTGGGCGGGCGGGCTGCTGATCTGGATCTCCGCCTCGGCGGTGCTGGCCCCGCTGAGCCTTGGCGGGTTCGAGCTGACCGTGCGGGCCGAGCCGGGGCAGGACGACGCGGCGCTTGGCCGGTTCCAGCGGGCGAGCCCGGTGCGCCGGCTGCGTCAGGTGACGCGGACGCTGGTGCCGGTCTATGCCGGGCTGACGCTGGTGCTGTGGATCCTGCTGATGGCCGGGGGCGAGCGGGCCTTTGTCGCCGCGGTGCACGCGATGTCGACGCTGGCGACCAGCGGCATCTCGTCCATCGGGGGTGTGCAGAACGGGGCCGCCGGGATCCTTGGCGAGATCGCGATCTTCGGCTTTCTGATCTTTGCGCTGTCGCGGCTGACATTCTCGCCCGACACCGTGTCGACCGTGCAGCAGCGCGTCTGGCGCGACCCCGAGTTCCGGCTTGCGATGACGATCGTCTGCGGTGTTCCGGTGCTGCTGTTCCTGCGGCACTGGATCGGCGCGCTGGACGTGCGGAGCCCTGATGATGTCGTGGCGGGTCTGCGCGCGCTCTGGGGGTCTGCCTTCACCGTCCTGTCGTTCCTGTCGACCGCCGGGTTCGAGAGCGCCGACTGGCAGGCCGCGCGCGACTGGTCGGGGCTGCGCACGCCGGGGCTGATCCTGATGGGGCTGGCGATGGTCGGGGGCGGCGTCGCCACCACCGCCGGCGGGGTCAAGCTGCTGCGGGTCTATGCGCTTTACCTGCACGGTCAGCGCGAGATCGAGCGTCTGATCCATCCCGCGTCGGTGGGCCGGGCGTCGGGGCCGGGGCGGCGCATCCGGCGGCAGGGCGCCTATATCGCGTGGATCTTCTTCATGCTGTTCGCGATGACCCTGACTGCGCTGACCGCCGCGCTCGCGCTGTTCGGGCAGGGGTTCGAGCAGGCGCTGATCCTTGCGCTGTCGGGGCTGTCGACCACCGGCCCGCTGATCCACAGCGCGGCCGAGGAGCCCATCCGCCTTGTGCAGCTGGGAACCGGGGCCAAGCTCGTCTATGCGGCGGCGATGGTGCTGGGCCGGCTGGAAACGCTGGCGCTGATCGCGCTGCTCAATCCGGCGGTCTGGCGCGACTGAGACCGGGTCTGCGCGATAGTCTTTGATTTTTGGCTGGAAACTCGGGCCTTGGCAGGACATACTACCTTGCGCGTGGGGGATCCTTGAAACCACCCCCGGAATGCGGGACGCGCAAGACAACAGGCAGGGTAGTGAATGGCTTCTGATCGACAAAATTTGCAGGACGCGTTTCTCAATCAGGTGCGCAAGACCAAGATCCCGGTCACGGTCTTCCTGATCAACGGGGTGAAATTGCAGGGTGTGATCACCTGGTTCGACAATTTCTGCATCCTGCTGCGGCGCGATGGACAATCGCAACTTGTCTACAAGCATGCCGTGTCGACGATCATGCCATCGCAAACCGTCAACCTTTACGACGGCGACGAGGCCACTTGAAGGAACATGCCCGCAAGACCGCGCGCGCCTGGGTCGTTCATCCCGATATCGTCACCGACGGGCGCGACCGCGACCCCGATCTGGCCCTGCAGGAGGCCGTGGCGCTGGCACAGGCCCTGCCCGATCTCGAGGTCGCGGGCGCCGAGATCGTGCGGCTGCGCAAACCCGATGCGGGGCGGCTTTTCGGCAAGGGCAAGCGCGAGGAGCTGAAAGCGCAGATCGATCAGGCCGAGGCCGATCTGGTGCTGGTCGACGGCCCGCTCAGCCCCGTGCAGCAGCGCAATCTGGAACGCGCCTGGGACGTCAAGGTGCTGGATCGCACCGGGCTGATTCTCGAGATCTTCAGCGACCGCGCCGCCACCCGCGAAGGCGTGCTTCAGGTCGAGATGGCGGCGCTGTCCTACCAGCGCACGCGGCTGGTGCGGGCCTGGACGCACCTTGAGCGGCAGCGCGGCGGGCTCGGTTTTGTCGGCGGTCCCGGCGAGACTCAGATCGAGGCCGACCGCCGCGCCATCGACGAGCAGCTCGTGCGGCTGCGCCGACAGTTGCAGAAGGTGGTCAAGACCCGCACCCTGCACCGTGCCGCGCGCGCAAAGGTGCCGTTTCCCATCGTCGCGCTGGTGGGCTATACCAATGCCGGAAAATCCTCTCTGTTCAACCATCTGACCGGTGCCGAGGTGATGGTCGAGGACATGCTTTTTGCCACGCTCGACCCGACGATGCGCCGCGTGGCGTTGCCGCATGGCGGGCCCGAGGTGATCCTGTCGGACACGGTGGGCTTCATCAGCGATCTGCCCACCGAACTGGTCGCGGCCTTTCGCGCGACGCTGGAAGAGGTGCTCGAGGCCGATCTGATCTGCCATGTGCGCGACATTTCGCATCCCGAGACCGAGGCGCAGGCGCGCGACGTGGCGACGATCCTCGAAAACCTTGGCGTCAAGGACACGACCCCGCAGATCGAGGTCTGGAACAAGATCGACCGGCTGGACGAGGCCACCCGCAACGCCGCGTTGACCCAGGCCGGGCGGCTGGACGGCGTGCAGGCCGTGTCGGCCGTGACCGGTCAGGGCGTCGCGGAACTGGTGGACGCGATTTCGCAGGCGCTCTCGGCGATGCGGCATATCAGCACGCTGCATCTGGGATTCGACGAGGGCCGCAGGCGCGCCTGGCTCTACGAGAGGGATCTGGTCGAGGACGAGCGTCAGACAGAGGACGGCTTCGTGATGACCGTGCATTGGTCGGCGCGTCAGGAAGAGCAGTTCAAGGACGTGTAAGGAGCGCATGCGTGCGGCCTCGGTGGCGATGTCGGCTGCTTGGCCCCTGTCGTGTCAGGCCACTCAATGCCCCCGCCAGATCCAGCCACCACCCAGCACGCGGCGGCTGTCCGTCTGGTAGAACACGCAGGCCTGACCCGGCGAGACGCCTTCTTCGGGGGTGAGGAGCTCCACTTCCGCCTCGGTGTCCGAGATCGGCCGCAGCACCGCCTCGCGCGGCGGCCGGGTGGAGCGGACCTTCACGGCCACATCCCACGCCGCGCGCGAGGTCAGCGGCTCGTCACCCAGCCAGTTGATCTCGCGCAGCGGCACGCGGCGCGTGGCCAGCATGTCCTTGGGACCGACGATCACGCGGCGCGCCTCGACATCGAGCCGCACCACGTAAAGCGGTGTCTCCAGCCCGCCGATGCCCAGCCCGCGCCGCTGGCCGATGGTGTAATGGATCACGCCCTCGTGCTGGCCCAGCACGCGCCCGTCGGCATGCACGATCTCGCCCGGTTCTGCGGCCCCGGGGCGCAGTTTCTCGATCACGCCGGCATAATTGCCGTCCGGCACGAAGCAGATGTCCTGACTGTCGGGCTTGTCGGCCACCTGCAGGCCGTATGTCGCCGCCAATTCGCGCGTTGCCTCTTTCGAGGGCAGATGCCCCAGCGGAAAGCGCAGATAGTCGAGTTGGTCCCGCGTGGTCGAGAACAGGAAATAGGACTGGTCGCGCACCGGATCGGCGGCGCTGTGCAGCTCCGGCCCGTTCGGCCCGTCGATGCGCTGGATGTAATGCCCGGTCGCCATGCAGTCGGCCTCCAGATCGCGGGCGGTCTCCAGCAGATCCTTGAACTTCACCCGCTCGTTGCAGCGGATACACGGCACCGGCGTCGCGCCGGCAAGGTAGCTGTCGGCGAACTCGTCGATCACCGCGTCGCGAAAGATGTTCTCGTAATCCAGCACGTAATGCGGAAAGCCCAGATCCTCGGCCACGCGGCGCGCGTCATGGATGTCCACGCCCGCGCAACAGGCGCCTTTCTTGGCCAGCGCCGCGCCGTGATCGTAAAGCTGCAGCGTCACGCCGACCACGTCATAGCCTTCGGAGGCGAGATGCGCGGCCACCACCGAACTGTCGACGCCACCCGACATCGCCACGACGACCCGCGTGTCGCAGGGCGCCTTGGCAAAGCCGAGGGAATTGCGGGATGTGTCGCCGTCCAGTGCCATTGCGGCCTCCGTTTGCGAAGAATGTAGGAAAATCCTAAGCATTCTCAAGGCTTTGTTTCACCCGTCGTTAAGCCTGATCCGGGCAGTCTCGGATCCAGTCGGGAGAAGGGTGAAAACGATGTATCTGAAGAAAGTCGATGGGCCAAGGGCCGTCACGTTACCGGATGGCACGGTGCTCAGCCGGGCCGACCTGCCGCCGCCCGATACCACCCGCTGGGTGGCGTCGCGCAAGCTCGCCGTGGTGCGCGGGGTCGCCTATGGGTTGATGCGGCGCGCCGAGGCGATGAACATCTATGGGTTGAGTGACGAAGAGTTCGATGCCTGGGTGCGGGGGCTGGAAAAACACGGTCTGGACGCTCTCAAAGTGACGTTGCTTAAAAATTATAGACAACCATAGGGCGATCGTGCAAGTATTTGTAGTTAGGTAACCGGCGGTTAACCATTACTGTTCAAGTTTGTGATCAGGTTTTTAACGAGGAACGGAGAGCCCCTATGCGAGTATTGCTGGTCGAGGATGACGCAACGACATCGAAAAGCATCGAATTGATGCTGTCGCATGCCAACCTGAATGTCTACACGACGGATCTGGGCGAGGAAGGCGTCGATCTTGCCAGGCTTTACGATTACGATCTGATCCTGCTCGATCTGGGTCTGCCGGACATGCATGGGCATGAGGTGCTGCGCCAGCTGCGCATGTCGCGCATCGAGACGCCGATCCTGATCCTGTCGGGCAGCGACGACACCGAAAGCAAGCTCAAGGGGTTTGGCTTCGGGGCCGATGATTACCTGACCAAGCCGTTCCACCGCGATGAGCTGGTGGCGCGCATTCACGCGATCATCCGGCGCTCCAAGGGACATTCGCAATCGGTGATCCGCACCGGCAAGATCAACGTCAATCTCGATGCCAAGACCGTCGATGTGGCGGGGCAGGCGGTGCATCTGACCGGCAAGGAATACCAGATGCTGGAGCTTCTGAGCCTGCGCAAGGGCACCACGCTGACCAAGGAGATGTTTCTCAACCATCTTTATGGCGGCATGGACGAGCCGGAGTTGAAGATCATCGACGTCTTCATCTGCAAGCTGCGCAAGAAGCTGAGCATGGCGACCGAGGGCGAGACCTATATCGAGACGGTCTGGGGCCGGGGCTATGTGCTGCGCGATCCCGAAACCGACGAGATGCCGGGCGCATCGCTGGCCGTCGGCGCCTGATCCGGCCTTTCCGCATCTGGACGTCGGCCCCGGCGGGCCCTATCACACCTGTCAGGTGAGGGGGCGTGCGCCGGGTGGCGCAAGCCCCGCCTGATGCGCATTGAGGGGCCGATGACCGACACGATCGACGTGGAGCGCTTGAGCGAGGCCGACGCGCGCGCGGAACTGGCGCGTCTGTCAAAGGTGCTGGCCAAGGCCGACGCGGCCTACCACACGGAAGATGCGCCGGTGATGTCGGATGCCGAGTATGACGCGCTGAAAGCGCGCAACGCGGCGATCGAGGTGCGCTTTCCGGATCTCAAGCGGGCCGACAGCCCGTCCGACCGCGTTGGCGCGGCCCCCGCCGAGGCGTTTGCCAAGGTCCGCCACAGTGTGCCCATGCTCAGCCTCGGCAACGCGTTCGAACCTGCCGAGATCGACGAATTCGACACCCGCATCCGACGCTATCTCGGGCTTGGCGGCGACGCGGGTCTCGCCTACACGAGCGAGCCGAAGATCGACGGGCTGGGTCTGAGCCTGCGGTATGAAAACGGCCAGCTGATCCGGGCCGCGACGCGCGGCGATGGCGAGACCGGCGAGAACGTCACCGCCAATGCGCGCACCATCGACGATATCCCCACCAGATTGCAGGGCGCGCCGGAGGTTCTGGACGTGCGTGGCGAGGTCTACATGAGCCACGCCGATTTCGACGCGCTGAACGAGCGGCACCGCGCGCGCGGCGACAAGACCTTCGCCAATCCGCGCAATGCCGCCGCAGGATCCTTGCGGCAACTGGACGCGGGCATCACCGCCGCGCGGCCGCTCAGGTTCTTCGCCTATGGCTGGGGCGAGCTGTCCGCGCCGCTGGCCGACACGCAGATGGCCGCGATGGACCGGCTGGCGGCGCTTGGATTTGCGATCAATCCGCTGACCACGCTTTGCGATGGCCCCGTGGAGATGCGCGCGCAATATGCCCGGATCGAACAGGCCCGCGCCACGCTTGGCTATGACATCGACGGCGTGGTCTACAAGGTCAACGATCTTGGCCTGCAGGCGCGGCTGGGGTTCCGGTCGACCACGCCCCGCTGGGCGATCGCGCATAAATTCCCCGCCGAACTGGCCTGGACGCGTCTGGAGGCGATCGACATCCAGGTCGGGCGCACCGGCGCGCTGAGCCCGGTGGCGCGGTTGACGCCGGTGACGGTGGGCGGTGTCGTGGTGTCGAACGCGACGCTGCACAACGAGGATTACATCGCCGGGCGGTCGGCCTCGGGCGAGGTCATCCGTCCCGATGCGCAGGGCGAGGCCAAGGATATCCGCGTCGGCGACTGGGTGCAGGTCTACCGCGCCGGCGACGTGATTCCCAAGATCGCCGATCTGGATCTCGCAAAGCGCCCCGACGGGGCCGTGCCTTACCGATTTCCCACGACCTGTCCCGAATGCGGATCGGATGCCGTGCGCGAGCCGGGCGATGCCGTGCGCCGCTGCGTGGGTGGGCTGGTCTGCCCGGCGCAGGCTGTCGAACGGCTCAAGCATTTCGTCAGCCGCGCCGCGTTCGACATCGAGGGGCTGGGTGCCAAGCAGGTAGAGCAGTTCTATCGTGATGGCTGGATCGCCGAGCCTGCGGATATCTTCACGCTGCAGGACCGGTTCGGCAGCGGTGTGCAGCAGTTGAAAAACCGCGAGGGCTGGGGCGAGAAAAGCGCGAAGAACCTCTTTGACGCGATCGAGGAAAAACGAAGGATTCCCTTTGCGCGGCTGCTTTTCGCGCTCGGGATCCGGCATGTGGGCGAGCAGGCGAGCAACCTGATCGCGCGCAATTACGGGTCCTGGGACACGTTCACCGCCGCGATGGACGATGCGGCCGGATTCAGCGGCCCGGAATGGGAGCGGCTTCTGGGTATCGACGGGGTCGGCGAGGTTCTGGCGCGCAGCCTTGTCGGGGCGTTTGCCGATGACAACGAGCGCGCGAGCATCGACCGGCTGACAGCGCATCTCGAAGTCGAGGATGCCGAGCGGCCCGACACATCGGGCAGCCCGGTGGCGGGCAAGACGGTGGTGTTCACCGGCAATCTGGAACGGATGACGCGCGCCGAGGCCAAGGCGCGCGCCGAGGCGCTTGGCGCCAAGGTCTCGGGCTCGGTGTCGGCGCGCACCGATCTGGTGGTGGCGGGGCCGGGGGCCGGATCCAAGGGCAAGAAAGCCGCCGAGCTTGGCATCGAGACGCTGGACGAGGACGGCTGGCTGCGCCTCATCGGGCAGGCATGAGCACCCGGCCCGAGATCCTGTTTCCGCTTTTCGCGGGGCTCGACACGCTGGAGGGCGTCGGGCCGAAGACCGCGCAGGCGCTTGGGGCGCTCGACATCACCCGCCCGCGCGATCTGATCTTCACGCTGCCGCATACCGGCGTGGACCGCGCGCGGCGGGCGACGGTGCAGGGCGCCGAGGTGCCCGGCACCGTGACGGTCGAGGTCACGGTCATTGCGCACCGCGCCAATACCCGCAAGGGCGGGCCCTACCGCATCGTGGTCGAGGATGCCGCGACCAGCTTTCAGTTGGTGTTCTTTCATGCGCGCGGCGAATATCTGCAGCGCATCCTGCCGACTGGCGCGCGGCGCATCGTGTCGGGCAAGCTGGAGCTGTTCGACGGGATCGCGCAGATGGTGCATCCCGATCATGTCGTGCCGGTGGACGCCGCGCACGAGATCCCCGCCTTCGAGCCGGTCTATCCGTTGACCGCCGGGGTCACGCAGCGGGTGATGGCCAAGGCCGCGCAGGCGGCGCTGACACGGGTGCCGGAGCTTCCCGAATGGATCGACCCGGTGCAGAAGGCGCAGGCCGGCTGGCCCGACTGGGCCGAGGCGGTGCGCGCCGCCCATGCGCCCGCGGCGGCGCAGGATCTGTCGCCCGCAGCCCCGGCGCGCGAGCGGCTGGCCTATGACGAGCTGATGGCGCATCAGATGACGCTGGCACTGGCGCGGGCCAAGCTGCGCCGCGCCAAGGGGCGGGCGACGGTCGGCACGGGCGTGCTGCAGGCAAGGGTGCTGGGGGCGCTGCCTTACGCGCTGACGGGCGCGCAGACCCGCGCGATTGCCGAGATCGCCGGCGACATGGCCAGCGGGATGCGCATGAACCGACTGCTTCAGGGCGATGTCGGGGCGGGCAAGACGCTGGTCGCGTTCAAGGCGCTGCTGATCGCCGTCGAGGCGGGCGGGCAGGGGGTGATGATGGCCCCCACCGAGATCCTCGCGCGGCAGCATCTGCAGGGGCTGCGCCCGCTGGCCGAAGCCGCCGGCGTGGTGCTGGAGATCCTGACCGGGCGCGACAAGGGGGCCGAACGGCGCGCCAAGCTGGCCGCGTTGCAGAGCGGCGACATCCAGATCCTCGTGGGCACGCATGCGGTGTTTCAGAAGGATGTCGAGTTCGCCGATCTGCGGCTGGCCATCGTCGACGAGCAGCACCGCTTCGGCGTGCGCCAGCGGCTGGAACTGGGGCGCAAGGGCGCGCAGGCCGACGTGCTGGTGATGACCGCGACGCCGATCCCGCGCAGTCTGGCGCTGGCGCAATACGGTGACATGGATGTCTCGGTGCTGGATGAAAAGCCGCCGGGGCGCAAGCCGATCAAGACCGCGCTGGTCAACATGGGCCGCATCGACGAGGTGGTGGATCACCTGCGGCGGGCGATCGCCGAGGGGCGGCAGGCCTATTGGGTGTGCCCGCTGGTCGAGGAAAGCGAGGTCGTCGATCTGTCGAGCGCCGAGGACCGGTATCAAAGGCTGCGCGCGACGCTTGGCGAGGGGTGCGTCGGGCTGGTCCACGGCCAGATGCCGGTCGACGAGAAGGACGCGGCGATGGCGGCGTTCCAGCGCGGCGAGACGGCCGTGCTGGTCGCGACGACGGTGATCGAGGTGGGTGTCGATGTGCCCAATGCCTCGATCATGGTGATCGAACGCGCCGAAAGCTTCGGCCTTGCGCAGCTGCACCAGCTGCGGGGCCGCGTGGGGCGGGGCGAGGCCGCCTCGACCTGTCTGCTGATGTATCAGGCGCCGCTGAGCGAGAGCGGCGCGCGCCGGCTGGAGACGATGCGCGACACCGATGACGGGTTCCGCATCAGCGAGGTCGATCTCGACATGCGCGGCGCGGGCGATCTGATCGGCACCGCGCAATCGGGGCTGCCCCGGTTTCGCATCGCCGATCTGGAGGCGCAGGCGGCGCTGATGGCGGTGGCGCAATCGGATGCGCGCAAGCTGTTGCATGACGACCCGGATCTGGAGGCCGAGCGGGGCCGCGCGGCGCGGATTCTTTTGTGGCTGATGGAACAGGATCAGGCGATTCGCTTGCTGATGGTCGGCTGAGCCCAAGGGCGATCCGCCAGTTCCAAAACCTCTTTGGCCGAAGCGTTCACAAAAGTTCTTAAAAAGTTCTTTACAGATCCCGGAATAAATGAGAACAAAGTAGCAACAAAGGGTTTCGAACGGAGGATGCGCCATGTTGCACCATCTCAGGACCGCCGCCTCGCGGGCGCGCGCCACGATTGTCAGCGACGCGATCGGAGCCGCCGCGCTGATGGTCATGCTGGTCGGCGCGCTTTATCTGCCGGGAACGTTCTGACCGGGCTGATCCGATGTTTCTGCCTGGCGGGTCCGGTCCCTGGCCGTGGGCCTCCCCTATGAGGGACACCACGCGCGCCTGTCCCGGCCGGTTTTCGGGGGTTTGCCTCATTGCCTCCCGAGGATCGACAGGGGCCAGACGATCCGCCACACCTTGCCGCCGCCGCCCTTCGGGTGTGCGGCGGTTTTTTTCATGTTTGTATGAGCTGCGCTGTCGGTCAGGTGCAGGCGGTTTGCGCGTGCGCCTCTTCCATCGCCTCGACGGCGGCGTCGAGGGTCAGCAGGATCGAGGCGTGACGGTTCTTGTAGTCGCGTGCGGGGCGCAGCACCTCGAGCCCGTCGAAGGGCGCGGGCGGTGTGGGACCGTCGGATTTCAGCATCTCTTTCAGCGCATCGCGCGCTGCGGTCACCTGCGCCAGATCGCAGCCGATGATGTTGCGGCCTACGACGCTGGCCGCCGCCTGTCCGAGCGCGCAGGCCTTGACCTCTGCCGCGTACTCCGAGACGCGCCCGCCGTCGCAACAGAGATCCACGGTGACGGTGGAGCCGCAGAGCGGCGCGCGGCGCTTGACGCTGGCTTGCGGTGCCGCCAGCCGCCCGTGATGCGGTATGTCGGCGGCCAGTTCAAGGATCCGCGCAGAATAGAGTTTGATAAGGTCGGTCTCGCCGCTCATGGCTTTTCCTTTCACGTCATGCCCGATAGATAAACGCGTGACGCAAAGTTTCAAAAGGAAATCCGTCATGAGCTTCGATCCGGCCACTCTGACATATGATGACCGGGGCCTGATCCCGGCCATCGCGCAGGCGCATGACACCGGCGAGGTGCTGATGATGGCGTGGATGAGCGCCGAGGCGGTGGCGCGCACGCTGGAAACCGGCCGCGTCACCTATTGGAGCCGGTCGCGGCAGGCCTTCTGGGTCAAGGGCGAAACCTCCGGACATGTGCAGGAGCTGGTCGAGATGCGCGTCGATTGCGACCGCGATTGCCTGTTGCTGCGGATACGCCAGACCGGGCCGGCCTGTCACACCAACCGGCGGTCGTGTTTCTACACGGCCCTGCGCGATGGCGCGGAGGTCGAGATCATGGCGCCTTTGTCATCCGGGGCAGAGGCAGAGGCAGATTGAGTATTTATGGAAAGATGAAACATCAAATCCCGAGCAGTGCGCGGATGTCGTGGGGCGTGGCCCCATCCGCGCGATAGGTCGCGATGGCGCGGGCGTCGTCGCGTTTGGCAAGGCGGCGTCCGGTCTCGTCGCGGATCAGCCGGTGGTGGTGATAGGCCGGGGTCGGCAGGTCCAGCAGGCGTTGCAGCAGCACGTGGATCTGCGTGGCCTCCTGGAGATCCTCGCCCCGGATGACATGGGTGACGGCCTGATCGGCATCGTCGAGCACCACCGCGAGGTGATACGACGCCGCCATGTCGCGGCGGGCGAGCACCACGTCGCCGACGGCACCGGCCATGTCTCGCGGCGTGATGGTCTCGTCCTTTTCGCGGTAACTGGGCGAAGTGTCGAGGCGGGCCAGCGCGCGCGCCATGTCGAGACGCAGGGCCGCATCTGCGGGCATCGGTCCGCCGGGCGGCGCGGCCGGCCGGCAGGTGCCGGGATAGATCACCCCGTCGGGTCCGTGCGCCGGCGCGCCCTCCTGCGGGGCGGTGGCGGCGGCGCGGATATCGCTGCGTGTGCAGCTGCAGGGATAGAGCAGGCCGATGTCCCACAGGGTCTCCAACGCCGCGCGATAGCGGGGCAGGCGTGTCGACTGGCGCAAGGTGGGGAGAGGCCAGTCAAGCCCCAGCCATGCGAGATCGTCGTAGATCTGTGCCTCCCATTCGGGGCGGGCGCGGGTCCGGTCGAGATCGTCGATGCGCAGGTGGAACGTCCCGCCCGCCGCCCGTGCCATGTCATGCGCCAGCAGGGCCGAATAGGCATGCCCCAGATGTAGCGGGCCGGTGGGCGACGGGGCAAAGCGCGTCACGAACATGGGCGCGTTCAGGAGGCGACACTCATGTCATGCAGGTGCGTCTGCGCGGCGAGCCAGTCGGTCCAGGCCGCCTTGGCGCGGTCGGTATAGGCCTTGTAGCGGTCCATGCGCCCGCGCCGGCCGCCCTTGAGCCCCTCGACGGGCCGGAAAAGGCCGAAGTTCACGTTCATCGGCTGGAAGGTCCTGGCCTCGGCGCCGCCGGTGATGTGATGGATGAGCGCGCCCATGGCGCTGTCCTGCGGCACGGGCGGCAGGGACCGGCCGAGGATTTCGGCCGCCGCAAGACGCCCGGCGACAAGACCCATCGCCGCCGATTCCACGTAGCCCTCGACGCCCGTGATCTGGCCGGCAAAGCGGATGTTGGGGCGCGCGCGCAGCCGCATCTGGCCATCGAGCAGCGTGGGGGCATTGAGAAACGTGTTGCGGTGCATGCCGCCGAGCCGCGCGAAGCGGGCATTCTCCAGACCGGGTATCATCCGAAAAACAGCAGCTTGTGCGCCGTACTTCATCTTTGTCTGGAAGCCGACGATATTGAAGAGCGTGCCGAGCGCGTTGTCGCGGCGCAATTGCACGACGGCATGCGGCTTGACATCCGGTGCGTGCGGATTGGTGAGGCCCACAGGCTTCATCGGGCCGTGGCGCAGGGTCTCGCGGCCGCGCTCGGCCATCACCTCGATCGGCAGGCAGCCATCGAAATAGGGTGTGCCGTCGACCGAGATCTCGGCCTCGCCGGTGTGAAAGGCGGTCTTTTCGGCGGCCAGCAGCGCGTCGATGAAGGCCTCGTATTGAGCGCGATCCATCGGGCAGTTGAGATAGGCCGTCCGCTCGTCCTCGGTGGCGCCCTTGTCGTAGCGCGACTGCATCCATGCGGTGGACATGTCGATGCTGTCGTGATGCACGATCGGCGCGATGGCGTCAAAAAAGGCGAGCGCGTCGGTGCCGGTCGCTGAGGCGATGGAGCGCCCGAGGCCTTCGGAGGTCAGCGGGCCGGTTGCGATGATCCAGTGACCATCGGCGGGTAGATCCGTGATTTCATCATGTTGCACGGTGATCTTCGGGTGCTGCAGAAGCCGTTCGGTGACGCTTTGGGCAAACGCATCGCGATCGACGGCGAGCGCGCCACCGGCGGGCAGGCGGTTATGGTCGGCCATCTGCATCACGAGGCCGTGGGCGGCGCGCATTTCCCAGTGCAGAAGCCCGACCGCGTTCTGCTCGTCATCATCCGAGCGGAACGAGTTGGAGCAGACCATTTCCGCCAGATTGCCGGTGCGATGCGCGAAGGTGCCGACATGCGGGCGCATTTCGTGGATGACCACGTCGACGCCCATATTGGCGGCCTGCCACGCGGCCTCTGACCCGGCCATGCCGCCGCCGATGATGTGTAAGGTTGAGGTCATGTCCAGCGATCTAGGCTGTGATATGGCATTTGGAAAGGTCCTTGCCTGTTGCGGCCATTCTTATTGCGTCCAGTCCGGTGTGCGCTTGTCGAGAAAGGCGTTGATCCCCTCGTCCGTGTCGCCGTCGAGCATGTTCTCGACCATCACCGCGCCGGTGTGGGCGTAGGCGTCGTCGAGCCCCATTTCGAGCTGTTCGTAGAAGGCGCGCTTGCCGATGCGGACGGCCGAGCCGAGCTTGGCCGCGACGGTTTCGGCGAGTGTCAGCGTCTCGGTTTCGAGAGCCTCGGGTGGCACGGCGCGGTTGACGAGGCCCAGCTCCATCGCGCGGGTGGTGTCGATGAACGCCCCCGTCGTGAGCATCTCGAAGGCCTGCTTGCGGGGGATGTTGCGCGACAGGGCCACCATCGGCGTGGAGCAGAACAGCCCGATATTGACGCCGTTGACGCCAAAGCGCGTGCCATGGGCCGCGACGGCCATGTCGCAGGACGCCACGAGCTGGCAGCCGGCGGCGGTGGCGATGCCGTGCGGGGCCGCGATCACCGGCTGCGGCAGATCGCGGATCGCGGTCATCACCGCGGTGCAGCGCGAGAAGAGATCGGCGAAATAGGCGCGCCCGCCATCCTCGGCCTGACGGCCGGCCTGCATCTCCTTGAGGTCGTGGCCGGCGCAGAACGCCTTGCCGGCGGCCGAGAGCGTCACGACGCGAATGGTCCGGTCGTCGGCCAGCCGGGCCAGCTCGGCCCGCAGCGCGGCCAGCATCGCATCCGAAAGCGCGTTCAGGTTGCCCGGCGAATTGAGGGTCAGGCGCGCGATCGCGCCCTCGTCGCTGCGGTCGAGAATTGTCATCTTGTCTCCTCCGTCTGATTGTGGCCAGTGTTGCACGAAAAGGCCTTGGGAGGAAAGCATGAGCGTCAGGATGACCGCAGCGGAATTGATGGCCTTTCTCGAACGCGAGTTTCCGCAGGTTGGCACTGAATTCGCGGTCGAGGAGGTTGGCGAGATGCGCGTGCGCGTCCGGCTTCTGGTGGGGGAGCGGCATCTGCGCCCGGGCGGCACCGTGTCGGGCCCGTCGATCTTCGCGCTGGCCGACGTGTCGGTCTATCTTGCGGTGCTGGCGATGATCGGCCCCGCGGCGCTGGCCGTGACCACCAATTGCAGCATCGATTTCATGCGCAAGCCCGCGGCGCGCACCGATCTGATCGCCGATTGCCGCTTGCTGAAGCTGGGGCGGGTGCTGGCCGTGGGCGATGTGCTGGTGCATTCCGACGGCATGGCGGAGCCGGTGGCGCGCGCCAGCCTGACCTATTCGCTCCCGCCGAAATGAGGCCTTGAAACCGTCTTGTCTCCCACGCGACGCCGGGCACGCGACGCCGGGGGGCTGTCTGCCCCCCGGACCCCCCCGAGAGTGTATGTGGAAAGATGAAGAAGAGGGCGGGCGGCCGGCGATCTTGAGGATGAGGGCCTGTCGCATGCATGACGTCCGCCGGCGCCTGCCTGTTGCAGGGCGCTGGCGGCGGGCAGGCGAAGACATCCCGTCTGGTCGACCCGTCGGCATGGAACGTGCCAGATGGCGATCTTCTTTGGGGTATAATGATACCTAATTTGCAAGCTTCTGTTTTTCATGGACGAATTGTCCATGTCGTGTGTTGACGCTGTGGCGCCGGGCTTTATAAGGCAGGGATCTCCGGGCGGGCCAAGACAGGCCTTTCCGACCCGACACCACGATCAAGCACGAGGTTCTGCCTGATATGAAGACATTCTCTGCAACCCCTGCAGATATCGACAAGAAATGGATCCTGATCGACGCCGAAGGTGTCGTTCTGGGCCGGCTCGCATCGATCATCGCCATGCGCCTGCGTGGCAAGCACAAGCCCGGTTTCACCCCGCATATGGATACCGGTGACAACGTCATCGTGATCAATGCCGACAAGGTGCAGCTGACCGGCAAGAAACGCGACAAGCCGAATTACTGGCATACCGGACATCCCGGCGGGATCAAGTCGCGCACCACGGGCGAGATCCTCGAGGGCAAGCACCCCGAGCGTGTGCTGACGCAGGCCGTCAAGCGCATGTTGCCGGGCAATCGCCTGAGCCGCGATCTGATGACCAATCTGCGCGTCTATGCCGGGGACGAGCATCCGCACGCGGCGCAGGGCCCCGAAGTGCTGGACGTGAAGACCATGAACTCCAAGAACACGCGGGTGGCTTACTGATGGCTGAAGAAATCAAATCCCTCGAAGGTCTGGAAGCCGTCGCAGGCGAGATCGGCACCGCGCCCGAAGCGATGCCCGAACCCCGCGAGCCCGTGCGCGACGCGCTTGGCCGCTCCTACGCGACAGGTCGGCGCAAGGACGCCGTGGCCCGTGTCTGGATCAGGCCCGGATCGGGCAAGGTCGTCGTCAACGGCAAGCCGATCAACGTCTATTTCGCGCGGCCCGTGTTGCAGATGATCCTCAAGCAGCCCTTCACCGTGTCGGGCACCGAGGACCAGTTCGACGTGATGGCCACCGTGAAGGGGGGCGGCCTGTCCGGTCAGGCGGGCGCGGTCAAGCACGGCGTGTCGCGAGCCTTGCAGCTTTATGATCCATCCTTGCGCGGCGCGCTCAAGGCCGCAGGGTTCCTGACCCGCGACAGCCGCGTGGTGGAACGCAAGAAATACGGCCGCCGCAAGGCGCGCCGGAGCTTCCAGTTCTCGAAGCGCTGAGCTTTGGTCACGATATGCCAGAAAAGGGCCGTCCGGTGGGG
>JAWLFT010000060.1:0-18013 GCA_041685435.1 Roseovarius sp. | reverse complement strand
GCAACGGAGATCACCATGGCGCCGTCGAGTTACTTTCTGGACAATGTCTACACCACCGATGGCGGCGAGAGCATGCGCCGGTATTATGACGACTGGGCCGACACCTACGACACCGACCTCGACAGGAACGATTACCGCACGCCGGCCCGCTGTGCCGCCGCCCTTGCCGCCCATCTCGACGACCGGGAGGCGCCTGTACTGGATTTCGCCTGTGGCACCGGCATCTCGGGCGTCGCGCTGAAAGAGGCGGGGTTCACCACGATCGACGGCACCGACATCTCCGACGGCATGCTCGACAAGGCCCGCGCGAAGGGGGCGTATCGCGATCTGCTGCTCGGGCATCCCGATGCGGGGATCGAGACCCGCGGGCGTCAGTACCGCGCCATCGTGGCGGTCGGCGCGATCGGCGCGGGCGCCGCACCGGTCGCGTATCTCGACCATGCCCTCGCGCATCTGAAACCGGGCGGCATTTTTGTGGTCTCGCTCAACGATCACACGCTGGAGGATCCGGAGTTCGAGGCGCGCCTGACGCAGGCCATCGCGGACGGCCGGGTGGCAAAGCTCCTGGCCGAGGACGGCCCGCACCTGCCCCGGATCGGGCTCGGGGCGCGGGTCTGGGCCGTGCGCCGGATCTGACACGCCGCACCCTGGATTGTCTGCAGGTGGTCTGCGGGCCGCCTGCCCCCAACTGCGTACACAACCCGCGTACGCAAGGTACATGTGGGACGCAGAAGCTCAGGCGGATTTGGTCAGGCGGGCCTCCAGAACGTCGAACGGCACGCCCGGCTCGTCCTTGGCCCCCCGGATCACCAGCGAGGTCTTGACGCTGCCCACATTCTTGGCCGCGGTCAGTTCTTCGGTCAGAAAACGCTGGAAAGTCAACAGGTCAGGGGCCACGCATTTCAGGATGAAGTCGACCTCTCCGTTGAGCATGTGACACTCGCGCACCAGCGGCCACGCGCGGCAGCGGGCCTCGAACGCCGACAGGTCCGCCTCGGCCTGACTCTGCAGCCCGACCATGGCGAACACCTGCACCTCGAACCCCAGTTCGCGCGCATCCACCTTCGCGTGATATCCGCGGATATAGCCCTGTTCCTCCAGCGTGCGCACCCGGCGCAGGCAGGGCGGCGCGGAAATCCCCACGCGCCGGGCCAGTTCGACATTGGTCATCCGGCCATCGGCCTGCAATTCGGACAGGATCTTGCGGTCTATTTCGTCCAGACGGGTGAGGGGCATACGCTCTCCGATTCCATATCGGGGAAAAGTTACACCCTACACGTCTGAGCCGCAATATTATTTCAACATTCGGACACTTTCTTTCTGAGATCGGGGACGGTTACGCAAGCGATACCCTTTGCGCGGTTAACAGACCCCTGCGGCCCCGTACCGTGCCGTACGCGGTCACCCGCCACCCTGCGGGTGCGCGCGGGCATAGACCTCCATCAACCGGGCGGTATCGACGCCGGTATAGGCCTGCGTCGTCGACAGCGAGGCATGCCCAAGCAGATCCTGGATCGTCCGCAGATCGCCGCCCGCGTTCAACAGATGCGTGGCAAAGCTGTGGCGCATCGCATGCGGCGTCGCGGTCGCCGGCAGACCAAGCTGCGCGCGCGTGCGCTCCACCACCTTCTGAACCGCCCGCGCCCCGAGCGCCCCGCCTCGCACGCCGAAAAACAGCGGCCCGCGCGGGGTGATCTCGAACGGGCAGATCCGGGCATAGCGCGCCACCGCCTCGCGCGCCGGCGCGATGACCGGCACCAGCCGCTGCTTGTCGCCCTTGCCGGTGATCCGCAGCATGTCCGCCATCGGGACCACCGCCCCGGTCAGGCCCAAAGCCTCGGATATGCGCAGGCCGCAGCCGTAAAGAAGCGTCACAACCGCTTGATCTCGCGCGACAATCCATGCTTGCGACGATTGCATGTCCAGCGTCGCGATCAGTGCCTGCGCGGCCTCGGGCGACAGAGGGCGCGGCAGCTTGGGCTGGAATTTCGGCGCGCGGATCGACAGCACCGCCGTCGGCTCGAACCCCTCGCGGTTGGCCAGCCAGCGATAGAACCCCTTGACCGCCGACAACTTGCGCGCCAGCGACCGCGCGCCCACCCCGTGCGAGCGGGTGAAGGCCATCCAGGCGCGCATGTCCGACGTGTCGATGCGGGTGAGGGCTGCCAGCCCCTGTGCCGCGCCGTGATGTTCGGTCATGAAGGCCAGGAACGCAGCGACATCCTGCGCATAGGCCTCGATCGTGTGGTCCGACGCGCCGCCCAGGGCCTTTTGCGCGGCAAGCCAGCCCTGCAGCGCGTCGCGCGCCGCCGGCGATATCATGCCAGCCAGCGCCGCATGCTGCGCTCGAACACGCCCGCGAAGAACGCCAGCAAATCCGTGCCCTGCTGCGCGGTGAACTGATCGGCGGTCTCGGAGCCCATGACCAGCAGACCCGGCAGGCGGTTTTCGCCGAAATCCAGCAGCAGGCATGCCTCGGACCGGATGCGCGGCCCTTGCGCGCCGTAGACCCGCGCATCGCCGCCGTCGATCTGCCGCAGGGTCACCTGCCGCGCGGTGCCATCCCGCAGCCCCGTCAGATAGGCCTTGATGAAGCCGGGCGCGGCCACCGACAGCACATCCCCGGCGGCCTGCATCGCCGTGTCGTCCTCGGGCGCGGCGGATTCGAGCACCAGCCGCATGTGATCGACACGCAGGATATGCGCCACCTCTCCGCCGAGATCGCGCAGGAAATCCCCGAAATCCAGCGGGTCGAGCATGCGCAGGATGGCACGATGCACCTGATGCGTCCCGGCGAGGTTGTCATAGGCCGCGCCGATGACGGATCGGTGCGTATCCTCCAGCCGGTCGAGCCGCGCTTCGAGCCGGTCCATCGCGATGCCGCGCAGATCGACGATATTGTCGCCCATGGCCCGCTCGTTGGCCGCCGTCAGCGCGCGCATGAGGTCGGGATCCTCCAGGATGAGGTCGGGCTGCGCGATGATATGCGCGCGCAGGGTGTCGGTCATTTCAGGTGTGCTGCTCATTCTGCCCTCGTGTTTTCGGGCAAGTCTAGCAGATCTTCACCGGGCGTCGCCAAGAAAATTCCGCGCCGCGCAGGAGGTGCGGCATTCGGGCCATGACCGGCCCCTTGGTGGGCCGCAGCGCCGGTTTCAGCCCTGATGCTCGGCGCCGATGCCCTGGAACATGCTGCGCAGATCCACGGTGCTTTCGACCCCGATCCGGTCGTGGTGGCGCGAGACCCACGTCGCCGCCGTCTCGCGCCCGATATCCCGCAGCCGGGTCAGGAACGCCCATTCAACGTTCATCTTGGACGACACGCCCAACGGCTTCAGCGCGTCCTCGTTCTCGATCAGGTGCAGCTTGACGGGCCGGTAATGGCCCGGCGAGAGCTTGCCCTGTTCGATCAGGCGGTCGACGAAATCAATGGCCCGCAATTCCTTGAGAAGGCTGCTGTTGAAAGCGATCTCGTTGAGGCGGTTCTCGATCTCCTGCGCGGTGCGGGGCGTGCCCTTGCGCTCGATCGGGTTGATCTGGACGACGATGATGTCGTCCGTTCCGGTCTTGCCGTAGAACGGAAACAGCGCCGGATTGCCCATATAGCCGCCATCCCAGTAGGGGACGCCATCGATCTCGACCGCGCGATACAGTTGCGGCAGACAGGCCGAGGCCATGACCATGTCGGCGGTCAGGTGTTCGCGCGGAAATACCTTTACCTTGCCTGTCTCGACATTGGTGGCCGAAATGAACAGCTCGAACGCGTCGCATTTGCGCACCATCTCGAAATCGATGCTTTCCTCGACCAGGTCCCGCAGTGGATTTATGTCCATAGGGTTCAACTGATAAGGCGACGCGACGCCCGTCAGCGCGTTCATGAAGTGATAAAACGGGTTGTTTTCCAGCCCCCAGTTGCCGGTGAGCCGGTCGACAGGCGTGCGCTGCAACGGTGTGTGTCGCGCGCTGCGGCTCATCGCGGCCCAGAATTTCTCGAGGGCCTCGCGCGCCCCGTCAGGGCCGCCGCGGGTATGGCCATCGGCCAGCGCCACGGCGTTCATCGCGCCCGCAGAGGTGCCAGAGACGCCGGCAATGCGCAACCGGCCGTCCTCGAGCAGGTAATCGAGCACACCCCAGGTGAAGGCGCCATGCGCGCCTCCGCCCTGCAGGGCAAGGTTGATGGGTTTCGCGTTCTTGGTCATTCGGCCCTGTCCTTGCTGCATTGCGGCAGTTACGCGTCTTAGTCGAAATCGCACTCGGTATGTAGGGCAAATGTGACATCAGCATGGACACAAGAATGTGCGGGAGACGACGGATGAGCATCGCCCCGCGCGGGCGGTGCGTGCCCGGCCGCAAGCGCGCCCGCAGCCCCGGGTCGAGCACCGGACGCGGCAAAAAGCCGCGACCAGCGCGGCGTCGGCCGATCCGGCAGTGCGGCGCGCAGCTGTGCCAATGGCAGCTGCGCGGCCCCTCTCAGCAGGCAGTCATACATCGCCAGCGCGCCGGGCCGCGTATAGGGCGACCAGTGGCAGATGCGCGTCACCGGCGCGCCGATCTCGAAGCCGTTGCTGCGCAGCGCCGCCAGCGTGCCGGGATGGTCCATCTGCAGGTTGAGCACATTGTCCGCCGACGGCAACGCCAGCCCGAGGCTGCGATTGCCGCGCGCAGGGGCCGGGATCAGGCATTCCAGCAGGAAGTCGAACAAGTCGTTTTCCCGGCTGGTCACGTTGATCACCTCGGCGGCCCGCCCGGCGGGAGTCTCGAGCGCCTCTGCGGCCCGCCCCCTGAACTCGGCCCCCGCCAACAGGATCAGACGGCCCATGGCCCCGGCCTGTAGATGCGGCAAGGCCTGCAGCACCACGCGCGCCCCGAGCGAATGCGCGACCGCATGCACGGGGCGTCCGGGGGCGAGACGCCCGATCATCGCGATCAGCCGCGCCAGCCCTTCGCCGGCACGCGCGGCCTCGGCATAGGCCTGTCGCAGCGTGCCGCGCGCGTTCCAGCCAAAGCCGATCCCGAGCCCCTCGTCGGCTGCGCCGCGCCCGAAGCCAAGACCACGCGGCCAGCTCACGACCTTGAAACAGTCGCGCACCGGATCGAGCGACAGGATCTGGGCATGCGGGCATTCGCTTTCATGGTGGGGGGCGTATTTGAACCCGTGCACCATCACGATCACCGGGCCGTCGCCGGTCAGCACCTGCGGCAGATGCGCCGGCAGCCCGCCCGGCCGGTCATGCAGGTCAGGCCCGTCCGGCCCGGCATTGACATGGATGAGTGGCATGTCCCGTCCCCTGCTACATCTTGTGGCCTGCAGGTACCGACCGCGTACGTCAGAGAGGTGACGCTATGGTTAAACCTGCGTGACAGTGTTGACGCCACGTGCGCGCGGGGATATCCGGCCTATGTGGTGATTTGTTGCCGGATTGCGGGCCACGTTAAACACATCCGCTAAAGAGGTCAGGAGAAAGCCCCCTTTCGCTTGGCCGCGTCGGGGCTTTTTTTATGGGCGCAGAGGCCCGGAGGACGATCATGAGCGAGCAATGGAAAAGCCGCACGCGTCAGGTGCATGGCGGCACGCGGCGCAGCCAGTGGGGCGAGGTCAGCGAGGCGCTGTTTCTGACGCAGGGCTTCGTCTACGACACCGCGGAGGCCGCGCAGGCACGGTTCGAGAATGCCGGCGAGGACGAGTATATCTATGCCCGCTACGGCAACCCGACCGTCGCCATGTTCGAGGCCCGCATCGCCGCCATCGAAGGGGCCGAGGATGCGTTCGCCACCGCCAGCGGCATGGCGGCGGTGTCGGGCGCGCTGACCTCGATGCTGCGCGCGGGCGATCACGTGGTCTCGGCGCGAGCGCTGTTCGGGTCGTGCCTGTACGTGCTCGAAGAGGTGCTGACGCGGTTCGGCGTCGAGGTCAGTTTCGTCGATGGCACCGATCTGGACCAGTGGCGCGCGGCGATCCGGCCCGACACCAGGGCGGTGTTCTTCGAGACGATCTCGAATCCGACGCTTCAAGTGGTGGATATCGCCGGCGTCGCGGAACTCGCGCATGCGGCAGGCGCCACGGTGATCGTCGACAACGTGTTTGCCACGCCGGTCTATTCGGACGCCATCTCACAGGGCGCCGATGTCGTGGTCTATTCCGCGACCAAGCATATCGACGGACAGGGGCGCACGCTTGGCGGGGTGATCCTCGGCACGCGCGACTTCATCCGCGGCACGGTGGAGCCTTACATGAAGCACACCGGCGGATCGCTGTCGCCGTTCAACGCCTGGGTCATGCTCAAGGGGCTGGAGACGATCGACCTGCGGGTCCGCGCCCAGACGACAAGCGCCGCCGCCATCGCCGAGGCGCTGGACGGGCACGCGGCGCTTGCGCGGCTGATCTATCCCGGAAGTCCCGCGCATCCGCAGCACGATCTGGTGCGGCGCCAGATGGGGCCGGGCGGCACGATCCTCGCGCTTGATCTGGCCGGTGGGCAGGCGGCGGCGTTCCGCTTTCTCAACGCGCTCGGGATCATCATCATCTCCAACAATCTCGGCGATGCCAAATCCATCGCGACCCATCCCGCGACCACCACGCACCAGCGTCTGCCGGCCGAGCGGCAGGCGGCCCTCGGGATCACCCCGGGTCTTGTCCGGCTCAGCGTCGGGCTGGAAGATGAAGGCGACCTGATCGCGGATCTGCTGCAGGCCCTAGATGCTGCAGGCTAGGACGATCCGGCATGTCGCAGAGATCAGACGGTCATCGATGTTGGGAAATTCCTCAGGTTCGACTTATGTAAGGCCAGAGGCGCATTGAAAGGGATTTTGTGATGAACATGCATCCGCCTGAAATGACACCGGACCGCGATGCCGCCAAGGAGGCGCTCGAGGTGCTGCGCGACTGGGCGCGCACGGCCACCCCCGAGGAGGTGGCCGATCTCGACCCGTCGATCGCGCGGCTCATCCCCGGCGCGGCCCTGTCGAACTACCCGGCCCTGTCGCGGGAGTACCCTGAGGATTTCGAGGTCACCGAGGCCTATCGCGCCACGCTGCCCGATCTGCAGAACGGTCCCGCCTCGCTGATCCGCGGCACCCGCCAGCATCTGCAGCATGTCGGCATCTCGAATTTCCGCCTGCCGATCGCCTATCACACCCGCGACAATGGCGATCTGACGCTGGAGACGTCGGTGACCGGCACGGTCAGCCTCGAGGCCGGCAAGAAGGGCATCAACATGTCGCGCATCATGCGCAGCTTCTACAAGCACGCGCAGAAGACCTTCAGCCTCGATGTGGTCGAGGCGGCGCTGGCCGATTACATCACCGATCTCGACTCGGTCGATGCGCGGCTGCAGATGCGGTTCTCGTATCCGGCCAAGGTGCAGTCGCTGCGCTCGGATCTCGAAGGCTACCAGTATTACGACATCGCCCTGGAGCTGGTGCAGCAGGATGGCGTGACGCGCAAGTTCATGCATCTCGATTACGTCTATTCCTCGACCTGCCCCTGTTCTCTGGAGCTCAGCGAACATGCCCGCGCCGCGCGCGGACAGCTCGCCACGCCGCATTCGCAGCGCTCGGTCGCGCGGATCTCGGTCGAACTTGTCGGCCATGATCGTCTGTGGTTCGAGGATCTGATCGAGTGCGCGCGCCGCGCCGTGCCCACCGAGACGCAGGTCATGGTCAAGCGCGAGGACGAACAGGCCTTCGCCGAACTGAACGCCGCCAACCCGGTCTTTGTCGAGGATGCCGCGCGCCTCTTCTGTGCCGAGTTGCTGGCCGAGCCGCGCATCGGGGACTTCCGCGTCGTGGCGAGCCATCAGGAAAGTCTGCACAGCCATGACGCGGTCAGCGTTCTGACCGAAGGCGAGACCTTCGCGGCGCAAAGTCTCGACCCGAGATTGTTTCAGACGCTGATGCACGGGCGCTGATTCACGGGCGCTGAGCCGGCAAATCGGGCAGGCCGGGCATATTTCAGGCGGAAAACAGCGCGTCGGGGGCAATCGTGATTTGACCTCGGCGCATTTTTTCTGCATTGCAGCATTGACATCTGTCTTACCCGCCCTCAAGGCGTTCTGCCCGGGCGACTGCGTCTGATAAAGGATATCGAGGATGCTTGCACCTGACCTGCCGCTCAAACTCTCCGCCGCCGGGATCCGGTTCACCGGCTACATGATCGAAAGCAACATGCGCATGGCGCGCGTCTTCGGGATCGCCGCGCTGCGCGCCAGCCCGCTGCCGAGCTCCGTGAAGGCAGAAGTTGCAGGCGAGGCCGCGTCAAGCGCCGTGGCCGCGATACCGCGCGACACCGCCAAACCCAAGGCCGCCCCGACGCCCAAGGCGAAAGCCGAAGCGCCCGCAAAGCCCAAGGCAAAGGCGGGCAAACCCGTGAAGGCACCGGCGGCCCAGCCAAAGGGGGCCTCGAAACCCGAGGTGCCGGCAAAGGCTGCGACCGCCGCGCCCGTGTCAGAGCCGGCGGCGAAGACCGCAGCAGCCGAACCCGCCCCGAAAGAGACGCCGGCCAAGCCGGCCCCGGCCCCAAAGCCGGCGGCAAAATCGACCGCATCCGCACCGGCCGCCCCCAAGCCAGCAGCCAAACCCGCCGCCAAACCCGCAGAGGCAAAGCCCGCAGTGCCCGCCAAGGGACACAGCGAGACCCCGGCACAGGCACAGGCACAGGCAACGGCGGACAAGGATACGACCGCAAAAGACACGCCGGCAAAAGCGCCTGAAAAAGCCGCCGCACCTGTCGCTGCGCCGCAGAAAGTCGCGACGCCCGAACAGCCCAAGGAGGCGGCCAAACAGCCGGCCGAAGACCGGGCAGCGCCTGAAAAAGCGGCAACACCCGAGCCGACCAAGCGCACGCGCGCGCCGTCCAATCCCCCGGAAATGCCGAACTCCGAAGACAAGAACCCCTCGGAATAATGACTTTGCGGGCCGGGATGCACCCTGTGCAACCCGGCCTTTCCGAATTGACGCTGGTCACGTCAAGGCCTCTGGGCCATCTATGATGCAGGGAGGAAACGTTCACATCGAAAGTGAGGTTTCCAATGGCGACGACCACCACACAAACAATCGCGACGCCGCTGCGTGACGCTTGGGAGCGCTTTTTCTCGACGCTTGCACGCCGGTTCGAAGCGCATATGCGCATTCAGGGACGCCGCGACGAGATCGAGGCGCTCGAACGAAAGACGGATGATGAGCTGGCCCAGCTGGGCATCTTCCGCAACGAGATCGCAATCCACGTGTTCCGAGACAAGTTCTACACCTGACCTGACCTGACCTGACCTGACCCGGCGTCAGACCAACCGGCCCCGCCCATCAAGGACGGGGCCGTTATTTTTGCTGCGCTGCAGAAAAAATTTGCCGACCGCCGTCCACAGCCCATGGCATTCAGGCCATGACACGTTAAATTCCCTTGCGGGAGGGGCCCAGTCACCTGACAAGAGAGTGGACCCGATGACCGAACCTGATCTCAATATCCAGTACCTGCCCACGTCATGGCGGCGCGATCTGGATCTGTTCATGGCAGAACGCGCGCCGGGCATGAATGCCTACATGCTCAGCCGACACCGTCTGTCCAGCGTGGCGCGGCTTCAGGCCATGACCGACCGGCAACTCGCCGCCATGGGATTGACTCGGGCCGAGATCCCGGCCTTCGTCTTCGAGGATCTTCTCACCGACTGAGCGGCATTTGAGCCTGCGCGCATCAACGCGCTTGACAGTCTCGCGGCGCCAGACCAACGGTGCGCGCCATGTTCGATGTGCGTCCCGTAGGATATCTGGTTGGGCTGCTGCTCACCGTCATGGGCGCGACCATGGCCGTGCCGCTTGTCGTGGATATCGTCGAGGGGCGCGCGCACTGGCCGGTGTTCATGGAAAGCATGATCATCACATGCCTTGTGGGTGCGCTCGTCGCGCTGGCCTGCCGCAACTCGGTCGGGGCCGGGCTGACCATTCAGCAGGCGTTCCTGATGACGGTCCTGACATGGGTCGTGCTGCCGCTGTTCGGCGCGCTGCCCTTCATGCTGGGGGCGACCGGCCTGGGCTTCATCGATGCGTTTTTTGAATCGATGTCGGGTGTCACCACCACCGGCACGACCGTCATCGCCGGTCTCGACGCGCTGCCCAAGGGGCTGTTGCTGTGGCGCGGGATCCTGCAATGGCTGGGCGGTCTGGGGATCGTCATCGTGGCGCTGGTCTTTCTGCCCGAGATGCGCGTCGGCGGGATGCAGTTCTTTCGCACCGAAGGCTTCGATACGTTCGGCAAGGCGCTGCCGCGCACCATCGACATCTCCAAGGGTGTGGTCAACGTCTATCTCGGGCTGACGGTAGCCTGCATGCTGTCGTATCTTCTGCTGGGGATGGAGGCGTTCGACGCGACGGTTCATGCGCTCACCACCGTGTCGACCGGCGGATATTCCACTTCGGACCAGTCCTTTGGCGCGTTTCCCGGAGCGCCGCAATATGCCTGCGTGCTGTTCATGATTCTCGGCACCCTGCCCTTCGTGCGGATGATGCAAGGCATGCAGGGCAATCTGCGTCCGATCCTGCAAGACAGCCAGGTGCGGACCTATCTGCGCTGGATCGCCTATGCCGTGGCGCTTGTCGTGCTCTATGAGCTTGTCACGGCGGGCCGGCTGGATGAGGACGGCGTGCGCGAGCGTGTCTTCAACGTCGTCTCGCTGTTTTCGGGCACCGGGTATGGCTCAGGGGATGTCACGGCGTGGGGCGCGTTCCCCTTCGTGCTGCTGATCGTGGTCGGGGCGATCGGCGGCTGCACCGGCTCGACCGGATGCTCGATCAAGATCTTCCGCTACCAGCTCATGCTGCGGGCGATCGGCCAGCAGGCGCGGCGGATCTTTCATCCATCAAGCGTCATGGTGCTGCGCCACGACGGGCGGCGCGTCGAGGACGACGTGCTGCAATCGGTGATGCTTCTCTTCACATGCTATGTGCTGTCGCTGGGGTTCTTCTCGGTCGCGCTGGAGATGACCGGGCTGACGGTGATGGAATCGATCACCGGGGCGTGGACGGCGATCTTCAATATCGGGCCGGCCTTTGGCGAACGCGTGGGCCCCACCGGATCGGTGAGCGCGTTTCCCGAGGCCGCCAAGGCGCTGATGATCTTCGCGATGCTTCTGGGCCGGCTGGAAATCCTCGCGGTGATCGTGCTTCTGGTGCCGACCTTCTGGCGGTCCTGAGCGGCTCAGCCTTGCGCACGCCCCGATCCTGCCCGCTTGCGAAAGGCCTGCACCATGTCCTGCGGGTCGCGCCCCGCATCGATCGCCAGACGGTGCAGCCCGAAATGCACATGCGCCATGTCCTGATAATAGCGGGTATAGGCGTAATTCGTCGCCGCCCCCGCCGCGGCCCCCAACACAGGCACGGTCTGCGCCGCGAGCTTCTGGCCCAGCACCGCCGCCAGGCGCGGGGCAACCCGCGCAATCAGCGTACGCATCGCAGAGCCCGTCAGCGTCACCCGCGTGCCGATGAAGCCCAGATCGACACCGTCATCATCGGCCATCGGACCGGCGGCGCCAAACACCTCGACAGAGCCGAAGCGCACCGCCGGATCCGACGGGTCGAACCCGTGATCCGTCGCCACATCCTGGATTGCCCGCAAGAGGACCGTCGTGGTGGCCGGCAATTCCGCCAGCGCCGTTGGCAGACCGCCCATACCGCCGGCGGCGCCCATCATGGTGGTCAGCGCCTGCACCCGCCAGGCCGGCCCGTCGCCCACCACATCGCGCGAGCGGTGCGCGGCCTCGGCGGCCTGACGCAGCGCCTCTTCGGTGGTGGAATTCAGACGCATGCGCACCGCGGGCGGCAGGCGGTCCAGCATGTCCTCGGCGTGCCCGCCGATGAGGTTGAGCACATCCATCACCGCATTGCCCGCCTTGGAATTGCGTCGGATCAGCGCGTCGAGCCGCGCCTCGGTCGTGGCCTCGTCGATCGGTCGGCCCAGAATTTCCATCGCATTGCCCCGCATCCGCTGTGATCCATGGCTCAAGCTGCGCCCGCGCCGCCGTGATTTCAAGCGGCGCGCGTCACCTGACCCGTCACATCATCCCATGCGCCGGGCTGCAGGGCCAGCCCCAGAACGCGCTCGGGGTTGGTGGGCGGCGGCATCGTCACGCGTGTCAGCCGGACAAAGCCGAACCGTCCGTAATAGGGCACGTCGCCCACCAGAAGCATGCGCGACCAGCCGCGCGCCCGCGCCCGCTCCACCCCCTCGCGGATGAGCCATGCGCCGATCCCCTCGCCCTGATGCGTAGGATGCACCGCGACGGGCCCCAGAAGCAGCGCCTGCGCGGTCCCGATGCGCACCGGCCAGAATCGGATCGCGCCGGCGATCGCGCCGGCATCGACGGCCAAGAGGCACAGATCGCCCACCGGCGGCACATTCTCGCGCAGGCGGTAGGACGACAACGCCTCGCGCCCGGGCGCAAAGCACAGATCATAAAGCGCCTCGACCTCCCACTGGTCCCCGGGGCCCTCGGGCCGCAATTCGAACATGGCGCGGCCCACCTTCGCGAAAATCGACTGGCATGGCGCGTAGCACGGCGTTACGGCTTGCACAAACCCGTTAGCCCGCAAGGATGCGCCCGCATGTTCTACAGACCCGAGGATGGCCACGGCCTGCCACATAACCCGTTCAACGCCATCGTGACGCCGCGGCCCATCGGCTGGATCTCGTCGCGCGATGCGGGCGGTCAGGACAATCTGGCCCCCTATTCGTTCTTCAACGCCGTGGCCTATGTGCCGCCACAGGTGATGTTCGCCTCGACCTCGGCCAAGCCCGACCGCGACGGCACCAAGGACAGCGTCGACAATATCCGGCAGACGGGCGTGTTCTGCGTCAACGTTGTCAGCGAGGCGCTGACCCATCCGATGAACCGCAGCTCCGGCCCGTGGGGGCGCGAGGTGGACGAGTTCGCCGATGCCGAACTGGAGAAAGCCGACTGCACGACCATCGCCTGCGCGCGCGTGGCCGCCTCCCCCGCCAGCCTCGAATGCAGTCTGACGCAGATTGTGCAATTGCCGGGCGAGGCAAACTTCGTGGTGTTCGGCGAGGTGACGGGCGTGCACATGCGCGACGACTGCCTTGTCGACGGACGCTTCGACGTGACGCGCTTCAACCCGCTGACGCGGCTTGGCTACATGGATTATGCGGTGATCCGCGAGACCTTCAGCCTGAGCCGTCCCGGCGGCTAGTGTCCGACACCCCAGAGACGGTATCCGCTGCCGAGGGGGCATTTATTGGCCTGAAGAGGACGTTGCCGACTCTGCCCTGCGCGGAATCAAGGCCGAAGGCCGCCGCGCATCGCCGGGCCGCCCCCCGGCACGGCGATTTGGCTGCAACCTGCACCATGCTTTGAGGTTTTTCGGATTTGGCGAGATAAAGCACTGCCAAATGCGCGTTGGATCGCCGCACCGCGGCCCGTCGATGCGCGACCACCCCCGACCGTCCCCTTCAGGCCATACCTGACCTGCCCGAATGCTGTCTGCCCTCATGACCGGCCGGATCGTCACCGGGTGACGCGTATGGGGTGGCAACAGCGCGCCATCCGGTGTCGCATGGTCGGGACGCTCGAAACTGCGCCCCTCTGCCGGGCAGCACGGGTCAAGCCTCAGCCCGGCGAAATCGCCGATCCCAGCTTGGCGGCACTTTGTCCCGTATTCTGACGCCCCAGCGAGCGGCACAGGATCGCCACCGGGATCAGGCCAAACGCCACCAGCACCAGCGACGGCACCGCCGCCTCGGCCAGCCGTTCATCGGCCGCAAGCCGGTGCGCCTGCACAGCGAGCGTCTGAAAATTGAACGGGTGCAGGATCAGCGTCGCGGGCAGTTCCTTCATCACGTCGACAAACACGATCAGCAGCGCCGTCAGCACGGACGTGCGCGCCACCGGCAGATGCACCCGCGTCAGGAGCTTCGGCCCCGGCTGACCCAGCGATCGCCCGATCGCATCCAGATGCCCCGGCACGGTGGCCATGCCGCTGTCATAGGCGTTGAGGGCGGCGGCCATGAACCGCACCACATAGGCCATGATCATCAGCCAGATCGACCCGGTGATCAGCAGCCCCGTGCGGATCCCGAAGGTGCTGTGCATGAACGCGTCCACCGCGTTGTCGAACGCGGCCATCGGCACCATCAGCCCCACCGCGATCACGCCGCCCGGCACGGCATAGCCAAGCCCCGCGCCCACCACCAGCCAGCGCGAGGCGCGCCCCGGCCGCGTGCGCGCGCGGAACCCCACAAGGATCGCGCCCAGAACCGTCAACACCGCGGCGATACTCGACAGCGTCAGCGAGTTTGACATGAACCCCAGATACCGCGGCGACAGCAGATGCTGCCCCGATCCCACGGCCATCACGCCCAGCATGATCACCGGGATGATGAAGCCCAGAAGCACCGGCAGAAAGCAGATCGCGAACGCCCCCCAACCGGCGGCACCGTGCAACCGGGGACGCTCCATCGTCTCGAACCGCCCGCCTTGTGCGGCGGTCCGCGCGCGCCCGCGGCTGGCGCGTTCCAGACCCGCCAGCAACAGCGCGAAAGCCAGCAGGCACAGCGCCAACTGCGACGCCGCCGCCCGGTCGCCAAGGCTGAACCACGCCTGATAGATTCCGGTGGCGAAGGTCTGCACGTTGAAAAACGCCACCGTGCCGAAATCCGCGATCGTCTCCATGATCGCCAGCAGCGCGCCCCCGGCGATCGCCGGCCGCGCCATCGGCAGGGCCACCCGCCAGAAGGCCCCCATCGGCGACCGCCCGAGGGTGCGCGCCACCAGAAACGCGTTGGCCGATTGCTGCCGGAACGACGCCCGCGCCAGCAGGTAGACATAGGGATAAAGCACGATGGTCAGCATCAGCGCCGCGCCGCCAAGGCTGCGCACCTCGGGAAACCAGTAGTCGCGCGGCCCCCATCCCGTCACGCTGCGCAGCGCCGTCTGCACCGGTCCGGGATGATCGAGCATGTGGGTATAGGCATAGGCCATCACATAGGCCGGAAAGGCCAGCGGCAGGGCCAGCGCGATCTCCAGCAGGCGCGCGCCGGGAAACCGGTAGACGGTCACCAGCCACGCGGTCAGCGACCCGATCACCGCCGTTCCGAGCCCGACGATCACCACCAGCGTCAGCGTCGTCGCGGTGTAGCGCGGCAGCACCGTCGACAGAACTTCGCGCCATGTCTCGAGATCGCCGGCAAAGGCCGACAGGCCCGCCGCGAGGATCGGCGCAAGGCAGACGGCCACCACCACCCAGGCGAGACGGTGCAACAGGGTTTCACTCATGCGCGGAACGCTCCGGGATAATCTGACGTTTTCGATCAGTATTCCGGCGCGTTGCACGGGTCAAGGCGGTGCGACGCCGCGCGCAACCGGTCGGATCCCCCCGCGCTCAGCCTTGCGACACGCCCGCCTCGGCAAAGGTGGCCATGCCCGAATGACAGGCCAGCGCCGACCGGACGATCCCCATGGCCAGCACCGCGCCGGATCCTTCGCCAAGCCGCAATCCAAGCGACAGGAGCGGCTCCTTGCCGAGATGCCGCAACAGGCGGGCATGGCCCGGCTCGGCGCTGACATGGCCGGCAACGACGTGATCGAGCGCGCCGCTTGCCACCGCCTCAAGACAGGCGGCGGCGGTGGTGCAGATGAACCCGTCGAGCACCACCGGAATGCGTTGCCTGCGCGCCCGCAGGATCGCCCCCGTCATTGCCGCGATCTCGCGCCCGCCAAGGCGGCGCAGGACCTCCAGCCCATCCAGCCCCGGCTGCGCGTTCACGGCGACGGCGCTTGCCACGACCTGCGCCTTGCGGCTCAGCCCCGCATCATCAAGGCCCGTGCCACGCCCCGTCCAGTCTGGCGCGGCTCCGCCATGCAGCGCGAGCGCGATGGCGGCGGCGCTGGTGGTGTTGCCGATGCCCATCTCGCCCACGACCAGCAGATCGCTCGCGTCCTCCACCGCCTCCCATCCGGTGCGCAGGGCCGCGATCACCTCGGCCTCGGTCATCGCCGGGCCAAGGCTGATATCGGCGGTCGGGCGGTCGAGGTCGAGCGCGTGCACATCCATCCGCGCACCGGCCAGATCGGCCAGCTGGTTGACCGCGGCACCGCCCGAACGAAAATTGGCGACCATCTGCACGGTGACATCCGGCGGGAAGGCCGACACGCCCTGCGCGCAGACGCCGTGATTGCCGGCAAAGACCAGCACCTGCGGCGCGTCCACGCGCGCACGCGCCGCCCCGCGCCAGCCGCAATACCAGATCGCCAGATCCTCCAGCCGTCCAAGCGCGCCGGGGGGTTTTATCAGGTCGGCGTCGCGCGCGCGGGCGGCGTCGCGCGCCGCCGGATCGGGACCGGGCAGATCGCGCATCAGGCAGGCCACATCGGACAGGGTCGAAAAATCGGCACGCATGACGGGCCTCGTTGCAAACTCAGATGCCCTTCTGTATCGCAGCGGCCACGGCAGCCCCACCCGAAAAGGCCCCCGCATGGCAGAAACCGACCCGGCCACCGATCCGGCCGCCGACACGGCCCTGATGCGTGCGCGCGATGTTGCGCAGGCGGTATCGCTGCTCAGCCGCCTGCCCCTGCGCGGCACCGCGCATGACCGGGGCGCGCGCGCGGCCTGGGCCTATCCGGTGGCGGGCATGGTGGTCGGCGTACTGGCCGCATCAGGCGGTGCTCTGGCGCAGGGCCTGGGTCTGCCCGCGCCGCTCGCCGCGCTGGTGGCGCTCGGGCTGCTGGTGATCTGCACCGGCGCGCTGCACGAGGACGGGCTGGCCGACAGCGCCGACGGGCTCTGGGGCGGCTGGTCGCGCGAACGGCGGCTCGAGATCATGAAGGACAGCCATATCGGCACCTATGGCGTGATCGCGCTGGTCCTGTCGCTCGGGGCGCGGTGGGCGGCGCTCTGGCTGCTCTTCACCCAAGGCCCCGCCACGGCGGCCGCGGCCATCGTGGCAAGCGCCGGCCTGTCGCGGGCTGTCATGCCGTGCGTGATGGCGGCCCTGCGGCACGCGCGCGCGACCGGCCTGTCGCACAGCCAGGGGCGCCCGTCACCGCGCACCGCAGCCCTCGGTCTTGGCATCGCAGGCGCGACCACGCTCCTGCTGACGGGGGGCGCGGGGATCTGGGCGGTGATCTGGGCGCTGATCGCAGCAAGCCTTGTTGCGCGCATCGCACAGGTCAAGATCGGCGGTCAGACCGGCGACATCCTCGGGGCGACCCAGCAGATCACCGAGATCGCGGTGCTGTTCAGCATCCTGACATGAAAAAGGCCGCACCCGAGGGGCGCGGCCGGATCCATGCAATTCGGACGGTTACGCGGCGCGGGTGACCAGTACCTCGTCGACCTGCTTGGCGGCCTGCACCTCGTCGCCACCGGCGACGGCGGCCACTTCGCGGGTCAGACGCTCGAGCGCGGCCTCGTAAAGCTGACGCTCGGAATAGCTCTGCTCGCGCTGTTCGTCATTGCGGTGCAGATCGCGCACGACCTCGGCAATGGCGATAATATCGCCCGAGTTGATCTTTTGTTCGTATTCCTGCGCGCGGCGCGACCACATCGCCTTCTTGACCTTGGCCTTGCCCTTGAGCGTGACCATCGCCTGCGAGATCACGTCGGGCGTCGACAGGCTCCGCATGCCGATTTCCGTTGCCTTGTCGGTCGGAACGCGCAGGGTCATCTTGTCCTTCTCGAACGAGATCACGAAAAGCTCCAGCGCGATGCCGGCGATTTCCTGCTTCTCGATGGACATGATCTGACCCACGCCATGCGCGGGGTAAACGACATAGTCATCGGGGCGAAACTCGGTCTTTCTGGATTTGGACATTCGGTTCTTTTCCTCGCAAGGTAGTGACTCCACAACGACACATAACCTCAGGCCATCTCTCGACCGGGGGTTATGCATCGATAGCTTTGTCGCGCACCCTCAGCCGGGCGCTGCAGGGTGCAAGTCGGTGCGTTAACTGTTTCTCGAACCAGATGCATACCACAAAAAGAGCATTCGCGAAAGGGCGTATACCCGAAACGC
>JAWLFT010000006.1:18705-57599 GCA_041685435.1 Roseovarius sp. | reverse complement strand
TGATCTCCTATGGCGGTGTCAGCCGCCGGTTGGGTGGTTCTCGTTCACCCGGAGATTACGTCACTTTCAAATTTCCACCAACTTCGCGACACGACCAAGTCAAATATGAGGAACTTGCGTCTCATTACCCTGAGCATGAGTTTTGCCCCGTGTGTGGTGAGATGGGTTACTCTGACCCTGACGAGTGTACGTTCTGCCAAAACGAGAGCGGAGACGATGACGATGAGGTTGCATCTTGATACCTAGTGGGCGTCCGTCATGTTGACCCAACTTTCCGACTCTACTTGTGGCTCCAAAAATCCACTAGGACTGAAGTAAGGAGGCAGGTCTTATGCCAAAGCGGACGTTTCGGCTTATCGACCGAACAATTTAAAGAAGGGTGGAATGTTGTCCGTCGAGGACTTCAATCACATGATGACTCTCAAAATACGGCCAGAAAGGGAGATAGAAGACCATGATGTCAGAAAAGAGAAAGCAGAAGAACAAGGACAACCTAGGAACAGCCATTAAAGATGCCCGGATCAAAGAGGGCTATACTCAGAAGGCTTTGGCTGACGCGCTGGGCTTGGAATACTACACGATGATAAGCCAGATGGAACTTGGCTACATCTCTATCCCAGCGACTTTATGGGTGCCGCTCGCTGATACGCTTAGAATGGACCGTGCTGAATGGGCCACTCGCTGCGTAAGTGAGTATTTCCCAGAGGTTTATGTTGCTTTGTTCGACAAGCGAAGTCGAGCCGAAGTCACTACCTTTCTTTCCGCGCTCAAGAAGGGGAAATTGGACGACTTGCTGAAGTATTAAAATTTTATTCCAAAAGTATGGACCTACTAGTGTTTGCCACACATACGTTAAAGAAGGCAGAAACAAATGGAACTCTACAAGCGACCAAATAGCCCCTACTGGTGGGCTAGCTTTACTGTGAACGGCGAAAAGGTCCGCTTCTCAACCAAGCGCAAGCTTAACGATAAAGCCGGCGCAAAAGCGGTCATGTCGAAAGAATACCAGGAACGCCTCAACTCGACCCAACTTGGTCAAAAGCCTGAGATAACTCTGGAAGAGGCTTTCCAGATCACTCTTGATGAAGTCGAAGGACAGACCTATCGGGTTTACCGTACCCAGCGCGACAAGCTGCTAAGGTTCTTCCCGAAAGGAAAACGTGCTTCCTCGGTATCCCAAGCGGACATTGAAAAGCTATTGGCCCAGCGCCGTAAAGAGAACGTCAAAGGCAACACCTTGCGGTGCGAGTTCAAGTTCCTGAGACGGGCGTTGAACCGGGTGATGCTGACCCACAAGGTCAACACCGACTTGGCATGGCCAACTATCAAAGGCTTCACCAAGACCCGCTATCTGTCCGAAGCCGAAGAAAGGGCGGTCCTAGACCACCTGAAGGCCGGAGAGACGATCACAGACGCCAAGGCACATGATCTGGCCGTGTTCCTGCTGGATACAGGGATGCGGCTAAGAGAGGCCGTGGAACTGGATTGGATGGACATCGACATGACCAATCGCAGGATCAACGTCTTCCGGCCCAAGACACAGACAATCTCGACATTGCCCATATCGAACAGGGTTCACGACATGCTGGGTCGCAAGACAAATCAGCCTGCCCCTTTCGTGAAGTATGAATGGGCGATCAAGCGGCTTGGTGAAGCAATCAATCGAGAGTGCAACACGAGCCAGAAGGTGATCGAGCAGAGAGGCAAGGCGACCATACACACGCTCAGGGATACCTTTGCCTCAAGGCTGCTGCAACGTGGCCTATCGCTTCAGAAGGTGTCCAAGCTTCTCGGACATTCAACCATCACGCAAACCGCCAAGTACGCCCATCTTTCTACGTCGAGCGTGATGGAGGAAGCTGAGCAACTATTAAACGGAGGACCATCATGAGAACTGCGATCAACATAGGACTGACGATCATCCCGCTACTGTTGGCTCAGAGAGGGCTTGGTGGGCTTTGGTTCATGCTCACGAATGACATTCAAACCGAAGCTTCCTCAGCTACAGGCACCTTCATCGTCTTCGTGTTGATGACGGCAGCGGCCTATGGGCTGTTTCTGCGTATCTGGAAGCTGGATGAACCTCGCAAAAGCGATGATCTTTATGAGGAAGTGACAGAACAGGTTCGGAAAAGGCTGAAGGAAGAACACACACGCTGAGGCCAGTAGCACATTATTGGCACACTGTGTGCAGAGCATACCTCAGTACCTCTGAAATCAGGACATAAGGTGTTGAAAAGTAACGGAAAAATCGGATGGTGGGTGATGACGGACTCGAACCGCCGACATCTTCGGTGTAAACGAAGCGCTCTACCAACTGAGCTAATCACCCGTCGCATGTCTCTTAGCCAAGCTGGCAGGGCCGCGCAAGAGGCCCTGCCAAGGACAGGCAGGCGCATGTGCGTTCAGTCTGCCGCGGCGACGGCGCGGCGGGTCATTACGCCCACGAGGTGGGCCCGGTATACGCCTGACCCATGCATGTCATCGATCATGCCATCGGCGTTTAAGGTCAGCCCATCGACCGCATCCGGTACAAAATCCGACGTCAGCGCCGCCTCTGCCTCGGACCAGCGAAAGACGCCATCCTCGGATGCGCCGGTAACCGCAACCCGCACGCCGTCGGCATATTTGGCAACGAAGACCGCGACGAGGGCGAACCGTGATGCAGGCTGATCGAACTTCTGATAATACGCCTTTTGGGGGACCGGGAAACGCACCTCGGTGAGGATCTCGTCTTCGGCGAGGGCCGTTGTGAACATGCCTTCGAAGAACTCGTCTGCGGCAATCTCCCGACTTGAGGTGATGATCGTCGCGCCAGAAGCCAGCACGGCCGCCGGATAGCACGCCGACGGGTCGTTGTTGGCCAGGCTGCCGCCGATGGTGCCACGATTTCGCACGGCCGGATCGCCAATGTTGGCGGCCAGTGCGGCCAGTGCGGGATAAGCACTTGCACCCGTGGCCACCTCGGCATGCGTCGTGCCCGCACCGATGCAGAGCGCGCCATCATCGGCGGTGCAGATGCCCTGCATCTCCTTGATGCCCGACAGGCAAATCAGCCTGTCAGGCGCGGCAAGGCGTTGTTTCAGCGAAGGGATCAGCGTCTGCCCCCCGCCCAGAACCGTGCCTTCGGTGCTGTCGCCGAGCAGTTTGACCGCATCTGCCAGACGCGTCGGACGTTCGATCTCGAATGCGTACATGGTTTCCCCTCCTTACGCTTGCAGCGCCTGCCACACCCGCGACGGGCTGAGCGGCATGTCGATATGGGTGACGTTGCGGCCTCCCGATTGCAGCGCGTCGATCACCGCGTTCACCACGGCGGGCGGCGTGCCGATCGCACCGGCCTCGCCACAGCCCTTCACGCCGAGCGGGTTGTGTGTACACGGGGTCTGACAGGAATGATCCACGGAAAAGAACGGCACATCGTCGGCGCGCGGCATGGCGTAATCCATGTAGGATCCGCTTTGCAGCTGGCCGTTCTCGTCATAGACACAGGCCTCCAGCAGGGCCTGACCGATGCCCTGCCCGATCCCGCCATGCACCTGCCCGTCGACGATCATCGGATTGATGACATTGCCGAAATCGTCGGCGGCGGCAAACCGCTCTATGGTTACGCGACCGGTCTCCGGATCGACCTCCACCTCGCAGGCATAGGCGCCCGACGGATAGGTGAAGTTGACCGGATCGTAGAAGGCGGTTTCTTCCAGCCCCGGCTCGATATCCTGCAGCGGATAATTGTGCGGCACATAGGCGGCCAGCGTGACATCGCCCCACGCCACCGACTTGTCGGTGCCCGCGACGCTGAACTGGCCGTCCTTCAACGCGATATCGGCCTCGGCGGCTTCCATGAGATGGGCGGCAATCTTCTTGGCCTTGTTGATGATCTTCTCGGTTGCGCGCACCATGGCAGATCCGCCCACTGCGATGGAGCGGCTGCCATAGGTGCCCATGCCCATCGGAGAATTGGCGGTATCGCCATGCACGATCTCGATCTGGTCCGCGTCGATGCCGATCATCTCGGCCACCACCTGCGCAAAGGATGTCTCGTGCCCCTGGCCGTGCGAATGCGAGCCGGTCATGACCGTCAGACCGCCGGTTGCGTTGACCCGCACCGTGGCAGATTCGTAAAGTCCGGCGCGCGCGCCCAGTTGCCCGACAAGGTTCGAGGGCGCGATGCCGCACGCTTCGATATAGCAGTTGACACCAAGCCCACGTAGCAGGCCGCGTGCCTCGCTCTCCTTGCGCCGGGCGTCGAACCCATTGAGGTCGCCGATTTCCTCAAGCTTGTCGACAGTTGCGTGATAATCGCCTGTGTCGTATTCCACGGCGACCGGCGTGGCATAGGGAAACTCGGTGATGAAGTTCTGCCGCCGCAGGGCGAGGGGATCGACGCCCAATTCGCGCGCCGCCTTGTCGATGACACGCTCCAGCTGATAGGTGGCCTCGGGGCGGCCGGCTCCCCGATAGGCGTCGACAGGCACGGTGTTGGTGAACACCGCCTTGACGTTCACGTAGATCAGCGGCGTCTTGTAGTTGCCGGCCATCAGTGTGCCATGCAGCCATGTCGGGATCGACGGCGCAAAGGTCGACAGATACGCGCCCATGTTGGCATGCGTGTCGGTGCGCAGCGCGACAAAGTTGTTGTCGGCATCAAGCGCCAGTTCGATCTTGGTGACATGATCGCGCCCATGCGCGTCGGACATGAAGGCCTCGGACCGCGACGAAGTCCACTTGAGCGGCCGGTTCAGCGCCTTGGCGGCGAAGGTGCAGAACGCCTCTTCGGCATAGTGAAAGATCTTCGACCCGAAACCCCCGCCCACATCGGGGGCGACCACGCGCAGCTTGTGTTCGGGAATGCCCAGCACGAAAGCCCCCATCAACAGCCGGATCACGTGCGGGTTCTGGCTTGTCGTGTAAAGCGTGTGATCCCCCGTCGACCGGTTGAAATCGGCCACCGCGACGCGCGGCTCCATCGGGTTGGCGATCAGGCGATTGTTCACCAGCTCCAGAGTAGTGACATGCGCGGCCGTCTCGAAGGCCGCGTTGACCGCCGCCTTGTTATCCTCGACGAACCCCCAGTCATAACACAGGTTCGACGTCAGATCGTCATGCACCTTGGGCGCGCCCTCTTCCAGCGCCGCCTTCATGTCCACGACCGCCGGCAGTTCCTCGATATCAAGCGCGATAGCCTCGGCGGCATCGCGGGCCTGTTCGCGGGTCTCGGCCACGACGGCGGCGATCGGGTCGCCCACATGCCGCACCTTGCCCTGCGCCAGCACCGGGTGCCCGGGCTCCTGCATGACCTCACCGAACCGGTCGGTCACCTGCCAGCCGCAAGGCAGCCCGCCAATGCCCCCGAAATCCGCCCCGGTGAAGATGCGCAAGACACCGGGCATCGTCGCAGCCGCGCTCGTGTCGACCGCATTCAGCCGCCCATGCGCCACATCCGAGCGCAGGAAATGCACATAGGCCTGTCCGCGCAGGTTGATGTCATCGGTGTAATTGCCTGTACCGGTCAGAAACCGCACATCCTCGCGCCGCTTGCTGCTGGCGCCGATGCCTCCATCCTTTGGCATGTCTCGTCCTCTCAAATGTTACGGGGTCAGCCCCCTTGCGGCCTGCTGCGCTTCATCTTTCCCGAAATACTCCGGGGGAGCGCCACAGGCGCGGGGGCAGCGCCCCCTCCTCATTCGTCATTCCGCAGCGATCCGGCTCACATCCTGCCCCGAGGCCGCCATGATCGCCTTGACGATGTTGTGATAGCCTGTGCAGCGGCAGATATTGCCTTCGAGGTAATCGCGCACCTGGGTTTCCGAGGGCGTGGGGTTTTCCGCCAGCAGGCTCGCGGCCGACATCACCATACCCGGCGTGCAGAACCCGCATTGCAAGCCGTGATGCTCCTTGAACGCCGCCTGTATCGGATGCAGCGTGCCATCCGCTTCGGCCATCCCCTCGATGGTCGTCACCCCGGTCCCCTCGGCCTCGGCGGCGAACATCGTGCAGGCTTTCACCGCGCGGCCGTCCACATGCACCACACAGGCCCCGCACTGGCTGGTGTCACAGCCGACATGCGTGCCTGTCAGCCCCAGATTTTCTCTCAGAAATTCGACAAGAAGCGTGCGGCCTTCGACCTTGCCCGACGCTGGCTTGCCATTCACGGTCATGGTGACCACTGGCATTGGCTCCTCCCGGTAGATTTTCTACGCGACTCCAACTGGACCCCCGTTACAGTGATCCAGCATCCGACATCACTTAAGCATGCCTTCGCCGACTTGAGAACCCAGTTTCTTGCGGCTCAACTATCTGTCGCACGGCGTGGCTGCGGGCGGCTGGGAATTTCCTTGAGCAATCCTCCCACCCCCATGCGCGCGATCTCCTCCGCCCCGCAGGCAAGGCCACAAGCCACCCGCGCCAGCACCCAGTCCGCGCCATGCAGGACCGGGCTGCGCGCCGATCCCGGCAGGCCGATCACCGGCGTGTCGCCGATCTGGCCCAGAAATAGCAGGTTGCCGGGATCGACCGGCATGCCAAAGCGTGTGATCCGCCCGCCCGCCTCGCGCAGCGCCTGCGGGGCGGTATCCTGCGCATCGGACGTGGCCGATCCGGTGAGGATGAGTACGATCTCGCCTTTCACCGCGCCTATCGCCCGCGCAAGCGCGCCCGTCTCATGCGCGCAGATCACCATCTCGGCCATGTCCATGCCAAGGCCCGTGACCCGCGCCGTGATCGCGCCCGACCCCTTGTCGCCCGGCCCGCCGGGCGTGTCGGTGATGATGAGGCTCGCGGTGCGGTAGCGTGCCACCGCCAGCCGCAGCGCGCCACGCGCGGCTGTTGCGGCGCGCTCCAGGGCGGCCTTGGGCACTCCGTAGGCGATGATCTTGACCGTTGCGATCATGCCGCCCGCCCGGATCTGGTGATGGTCCGGCACCGTCGCCACGGTGATCATCGGATGACCCGCGTTGGCGGCATGGATGGCGTCCGCATCGACGCAGACCACGCCAGGTCGCTCGGCTGTCAGGTTCACCCGCCCGGTGAAGGCTGTGCTGCGCAGGATGCCTGTCGCGCCATCCTGCAACGCCTCGGCCAGCTTCCGGGCCGCGTCATCCTCGTGCAGATCGTCGGCATCGAGCCGCGCCACGGTGATGGTTTCGTACCCTGCACCTCGCAATGCCGCGACCTGCTCGGGGCCCAGCACGATGCCCTTGCGCAGGCGACCGGCCGCCACGCGTTCGGAATGCGCAAGGATCGCCCCCTCCGCGTACTCCAGCGGCACCGGACCAAACCTCATGTGCCGCGCCGCAGCACGCGGGTCATCTCGGCCAGAATGCTCACCGCGATCTCCGCCGGCCCCGCAGCCCCGATATCCAGACCGACGGGGGCGTGGATGCGGGCGATCTCGTCTTCGGTGATCCCCGCCTCCTGCAGCCGCGCCACGCGGCGGGCATGCGTTCGGGTGGAGCCGAGCGCGCCGATATAGAACACGTCAGAGCGCAGCGCCTCGAGCAGCGCGGGGTCGTCCAGCTTGGGGTCGTGCGTCAGCAGCACCAGCGCCGTGCGCGCATCCAGCCCGAGCGCGCGCAAGCCCTCATCGGGCCAGTCATGCAGCACCGTCTCGCCGGGAAACCGCACCTCGGAGGCGAAGCTTTCGCGCGGATCCACCAGCAGCGGATCATAGCCCGCGATGCGCGCCATCGGCACCAGCCCTTGCGCGATATGCACCGCCCCCACCACGATCAGTCGCAGCGGCGGGTTGTGAATGGCGACGAAGGTCGTGCCATCGTCCTCGAACCCCGAGCGGTCCATGCGAAACCGCATCTCGTGCCCCGCGCGCTCCAGCCGCCGGTCCGCGTCCATGCCCGTCACATAAGCCACCGGCACGCGGCCTTCGCGGGCCAGCACGAGATCGGCCAGCAGATCCTCGGGCATCACCGAGCCCACGGGCTCCACCAGCACGCGGATGGTGCCGCCACAGGCCAGCCCGACGGCAAAGGCATCATCGTCGCTCACGCCATATTCCAACATGACGGGTTTGCCCGCCTCGATGGCGTCCAGGGCCTCGACCACCACGGCGCCCTCGACACAGCCCCCCGAAACCGAGCCCGCGATCTCGCCCGCGCCGCTGATCGCAAGCTGACTGCCCACGCGGCGGGGCGCGCTGCCCCATGTCTCGACCACGGTGGCCAGCGCCGCGCCCTTGCCCGCGCGATGCCAGGCAAGCGCCATCTCGGGCGTGTCGTCGAATCGGTCCATCACGGTCCTCCCCTGTCATTTCTCTGGCTGGCTTCAGCCCCGCATCGCCGCCATCAACCGCGCCTTCTCGCCATTGTCGTCGCGGCGCGAGATCGCGTCGGCCAGCTCGTCCAGTGTGGCGATCGAATGGCCCGCGCGGAACGCGTCCACATGCGGCAGCATCGCCCGGATACCCTGCGCCTTGGCCGCGAACCCTTCCCACCGCAGCAGCGGGTTGAGCCAGATGAGCCGCCGCGACGACAGATGCAACCGCTCCATCTCATGCGCAAGATCCTCGGGCGCGTCGCGATCCAGCCCGTCGGTGATCAGCAGAACGACCGCCCCCGGCCCCATCACCCGCCGCGACCAGTCGCGGTTGAAGGCATGCAGGCACGCCCCGATCCGCGTGCCGCCTTCCCAATCCTGCGCCTGACGGCCCGCGGCGGCAAGAGCAGCATCGACATCGCGCGTCGCCAGATGCCGGGTGATGTTGGTCAGCTGCGTGCCAAAGGTGAAGGCATGCACATTGGCCCATCCCGCACCCTTCTGATTGGCAACCGCGTGCAGGAAATGCAGCACCATGCGGCTGTACTGGCTCATCGAGCCGGAAATGTCGCACAGCACCACAAGATTGGGCCAGCGTTCGCGCGGGGTCTTGCGGTGCAGACACCGCATCTCGCCGCCATGGCGCAACGCCCCGCGCATTGACCGGCGCATGTCGATCTGCGCGCCATGCGGGCTTGCAATGCCGCGGCGCGAGGCGAAGGGCTTCGCCGGCAGGCGCAGTCGCGCCAGCATGCGTTTCGCTTGCGCCACCTCGGCGGTGCTCATCTGTTCGAAATCAAGTTGGCGCAGACGTTCCTCCTGCGACATCGTCGCCGAAGCGTCGATCTCGATCTGCAACTCCTCGCCGTCTTGGTCCGGGGTCTCTTGCGCGTCCCGGGCTGCGCCATCGAGCAGCGCCTCGGCGGCGCGTTTCTCGGCGGCCTGCGCGGTGCGGTCTTCCTGCACGCCGCGGATGGCGGGCAGCATCATCGCCATCATGTGCTCCATGTACCGCGGATCGCGCCAGTAAAGCCGGAAGATCTGCGCAAACACCGTCAGATGCTCGGGCCGCGTCACCAGCGAGGCGCGCAAGGCATAGAAGAAATCCTCGCGGCTGGTGAACCCGGCCGCCGCAACGGCGCGCACCGTGTCGATCACCTGCCCCGGCCCGACCGGCAGCCCCGCGGCCCGCAGCGCACGCGCGAAATGGGTGATGTTGTGGCCGAGCTTGGGATCGTCCGGCAGCTCGAGCTCCGCATGGTCGGGCATGTCACGTCAGCCAAATCTCTGTTGCGGGCACCGCCAGCGTACCACCATGACGCCATCAGGGATACAGGAAAAGTTCCCGTCAGCTCCAGCCCATTCAGTTCAGGCGACCTTGCGCGGCGACCCCAGACACGCCTACTGCAACCAGCCGCACCCGACCCGGCAGCGGCGTGACAAATGCGGACAACCGCTTGGCAAACGCCCGGAACCTGTTCAGAGAAACCGAACGACCTCTCTCTATCAACAGCGATGTTGACGGTCGTTATCTGTTTGAAGCCCGGAGTGGTACCGTAACCGAGCCTGACGATATAAACGTGATTCCCCTTCCCGCCGCGGCGTGGCTGCTGCTGGCCGGCTTGGGTGCGATTGCCGCTCTGCAGCGTCGCAGGAAAACCGCATAGAGATTACCGCTCAGGACGCCGATGGAAAGCCCCGCCTCGCCAGCGAGGCGGACGTTTCCATTTCCAGATGTCGAATGGGATGTTGCCGACCGCTGCTTTTGGGGTGCATCGCGTGCAGGCTGCCACCTGCATCCGGCCGCATTGCCGGGTTGCGGGTGCGGCGCGGATTGCATAGATACCTCATCGAAACGCGATCAAGTGATAGGCCTCGTGACCCATGGAAAATGTCGTTCTGACCATCCACCTGCTTCTGGCGCTCTCACTGATCGGGGTGGTGCTTCTGCAACGCTCCGAAGGGGGCGGGCTCGGCATGGGCGGCGGCGGTGGCGGCGGCGCGATGAGCGGCCGCGCGGCGGCCACGGCGCTTGGCAAGGTCACATGGATCCTCGCTGCGGCCTTTATCGTCACCTCACTGACGCTGACCATCATCGCCGCACAGCAATCGGCGGGCAGTTCGGTGCTCGACCGGCTGGGCGACAGGCCGGCCCCGGCGCAGGACGACGCGCCGGCGCTGCCCGATGGTGGCTCGCTTCTGCCGCCCTCTGCCGATGACACGTCGCCGCTCTCACCGACGGCGGACTGACTACAAGGGCTTGAGGGCCATGCGCGCACCGCAACATGATCTTGCGGTGTGCTTGCGTGGGGCCCGTGGATGCTGTACGCATCAACTCCCGTAAGAGGGTGGGTTTCGCATTCCATCCGAGGGCTTTAAAGCCCTGCAGTATCACGCAGACTCATATTGCAGAACCACGGGGGCTTCGCGGGCGCATGGCACGGTACATCTTCATCACTGGCGGCGTTGTCTCCTCTCTCGGCAAGGGGCTTGCCTCTGCCGCCCTGGGCGCGCTGTTACAGGCGCGCGGCTTTTCGGTGCGGCTGCGCAAGCTCGATCCTTACCTCAACGTCGATCCCGGCACGATGTCGCCCTTCGAGCATGGCGAGGTCTTCGTCACGGATGATGGCGCCGAGACCGATCTCGATCTGGGTCATTACGAGCGCTTCACCGGCGTGCCTGCGCGGATCAGCGACTCGGTCTCGTCGGGGCGGATCTATTCCAACGTGCTGGAGCGCGAGCGGCGCGGCGACTACTTGGGCAAGACCATTCAGGTGGTTCCGCATGTCACCAACGAGATCAAGGATTTCCTGCGCATTGGCGACGACGAGGTCGATTTCATGCTCTGCGAGATCGGCGGCACCGTGGGCGATATCGAGGGGCTGCCGTTCTTCGAGGCGATCCGCCAGTTCAGCCATGACCGGCCGCGCGGGCAGTGCCTGTTCATGCATCTGACGCTGCTGCCCTATCTGGCCGCGTCGGGCGAGCTGAAGACCAAGCCGACCCAGCACTCGGTCAAGGAATTGCAGTCGATCGGCATCGCGCCCGACATCCTCGTCTGCCGGTCCGAGCATCCGATCCCCGAAAAGGAGCGCGAGAAGATCGCGCTTTTCTGCAATGTGCGCAAGGAACATGTCGTCGCCGCCTATGACCTGAGGTCGATCTACGAGGCGCCGCTGGCCTATCACCGCGAGGGGCTGGATCAGGCGGTGCTCGACGCGTTCCAGATCAGCCCGGCGCCGCGCCCCGATCTGACCGTCTGGAAGGATGTTGTGGACCGCATCCACAATACCGACGGCGCGGTCAATATCGCCATCGTCGGCAAATACGTGCAGCTTGAGGACGCCTACAAGTCGATCCGCGAGGCGTTGACGCATGGCGGCATGGCCAACCGCGTCAAGGTCAATGTCCAATGGGTCGATGCCGAGGTGTTCGAGCGCGAGGATCCGGCGGCCCATCTCGAAGGGTTCCACGCCATTCTTGTGCCCGGCGGCTTTGGCGAGCGCGGCACCGAGGGCAAGATCAGAGCGGCCGAATTCGCCCGCACCCGCAAGATCCCCTATCTGGGTATCTGCCTGGGCATGCAGATGGCGGTGATCGAGGCAGCGCGCAACGTGGCCGGCGTCAGCACCGCCGGATCCGAGGAATTCGACCACGAGGCCGGGGCTCGGCGGTTCGAGCCGGTGGTCTACCACCTCAAGGAATGGGTGCAGGGCAACGAGAAGGTGCAGCGCAAGGTCAGCGACGACAAGGGCGGCACCATGCGCCTCGGGGCCTATGACGCGGTGCTCAAGGCGGGCAGCCGCGTGGCGCAGATCTATGGCGGCACCCGGATCGACGAGCGTCACCGGCATCGCTACGAGGTCGATACGCGCTACCGCGACAAGCTGGAGGAATGCGGGCTGACATTCTCGGGCATGTCGCCCGATAGCCGCCTGCCCGAGATCGTCGAATGGTCCGATCACCCGTGGTTCATTGGCGTGCAGTATCATCCCGAACTGAAATCCAAACCCTTCGCGCCGCACCCGCTATTTGCCGATTTCGTGCGCGCCGCGATCGAGACATCGCGTCTTGTCTGACGCGGGGCGGCCCCGGCATCCCGGGATTTCACTATGCGGGCCGTGCAAATCGATCTACGGATAGGACATGTTCACACACCTTCTGCAGGCCCTCGCCGCCCCGAAGCCGACCCCCCTGCCCGAGCCTGACGAGAAGCTCGCGCTCGGGGCGCTGATGGTGCGCATCGCCAAATCCGACAACAATTACGATGTGACCGAGATCCGGCGTATCGACCGGCTGCTGGCCCGGCTCTACGGTCTCGGGCCGCTCGACGCCGCAAAGATGCGCGCATCTTGCGAAAAGCTCGAACACGCCGCGCCCGACTCGGACCGTTTCGGGCATCTCATCCGCGAAACCGTCCCGCGCACGACCCGTCTTTCGGCGCTCGCGGCGCTGTGGGAGGTGGTGCTGTCGGATGGCCAAGCCCTGTCGCCGGAGTTGCGCGTGCTCGACACGGCCCGCTCCGAAATGGGGCTGAGCGAGGAAGACAGCGATGCGGCCCGAGCGCAGGCCGAAGGACCGCCAGAACGCCCGTGATTTCCAGTTTGCGACGCGACGCGTCTCGCCCTATATGACTTTCATGTTTGCAGATCTTCTAAACCGACTGGTTCAACCCGAACCTGACCCGCTCGATGATGGCGACGCTCGGCTTGCTCTTGCGGCGCTTCTGGTGCGCGTGGCGCGCAGCGATGGCGATTACGACGCGGCCGAGTTGCAGCGCATCACCCGGATCATCGCGACGCGCTACGGCTTGTCGCAATCCGAGGCCGAGGCGCTGCGCGGCGAGGCCGAAACGCTGGAGGGCGAGGCGCCCGACACCGTCCGCTTTACCCGCGCGATCAAGGATGCGGTGCCTTACGACGAACGCGTCGCGGTGATCGAGGCGCTCTGGCAGGTGGCGATGGCCGATGGCGCGCGCGATGCCAGCGAGGATGCGTTGCTGCGTCTGGTGGCGAATTTCCTCGGGATATCGGATCGCGACAGCGCGCTTGCCCGTCAAAAGGTCACTTCAGCGGGCACGGACTGACACAGCGTTGATAGCCGCGCATTGCCAGTTGCATTGCAACGTGTTTTCCTTCCTAGTGTCACGAAACCATCAGAGTCCGATGACATCGGGAGAGCACGTGTGACCGAAATTCCGGTGCTGGAGATCCGCAACCTGCACAAGGCCTATGGCCCGCTCGAGGTGATCAAGGGCGTCCACATCACCGCGCGCAAGGGCGATGTTATCTCGCTCATCGGCTCGTCCGGCTCGGGCAAATCCACCATCCTGCGTTGCGCCAACCTGCTGGAGGACAGCCAGCAAGGCGATATCGTGTTCAAGGGTGAACCCGTCGCATGGAAGGGCACGGGCGCGTACCGCTATCCTGCCAACCCCAAACAGGTTCTGCGCATCCGCACCAACCTGTCGATGGTGTTCCAGCAGTTCAATCTCTGGGCGCATATGACCATCCTGCAGAACGTGATGGAGGCGCCGGTCACCGTACTGGGCCGCGACCGCGCCGAGGCCGAGGAGGCGGCGCGCGGCTATCTCGACAAGGTCGGCATCGGCGACAAGTTCGAGATGTTCCCCGCGCAGCTCTCAGGCGGCCAGCAACAGCGCGCCGCGATCGCCCGCGCCCTCTGCATGGAGCCCGAGGCGCTCTTGTTCGACGAGCCGACCTCGGCGCTCGATCCCGAACTCGAACAGGAGGTGATCCGCGTCATCAAGGATCTGGCAGGCGAGGGGCGCACCATGATGCTGGTCACCCACGACATGAGCATGGCCCGCGATGTCAGCGATCACGTCGTCTTCCTGCATCAGGGCTTGATCGAGGAGGAAGGTCCGCCCGACAGGTTGTTTGGCGCTCCGAAATCGACGCGGCTGCAGGGGTTTCTCAGCTCTACCATGGCCGCCTGATACCACCAACCAAGAGGGAGAAAACTCATGAAGACACTGATGGCTTCAACCGCCGCCTTCGCAATGATGGCAGGCCTCGCCATGGCGCAGGACGTCGTGCGCCTAGGCACCGAGGGGGCCTATCCGCCGTGGAACTTCATCAACGACCAGGGCGAGGTCGACGGGTTCGAGCGCGATCTGGGCGACGAGCTGTGCGACCGCGCGGAGCTCAACTGCGAATGGGTCACGACCGACTGGGACAGCATCATCCCGAACCTAGTGTCGGGGAACTACGATGCGATCATCGCCGGCATGTCGATCACCGACGAGCGCGAGGAGGTCATCGACTTTACCCAGAACTACACACCGCCCGATCCGTCGTCCTATGTCGGCCTGTCGGATGATGTGGATGTCGAAAACGGCGTGATCGCCGCCCAGTCCGGCACGATACAGGCGAGTCACGTGGCCGAGACCGGAGCGACGCTGGTCGAGTTCGCCACGCCCGAGGAAACCATCGCGGCCGTGCGTAACGGCGAGGCCGACGCGGTGCTCGCCGACAGATCCTACCTCGCCCCGCTTGTCGAGGACGACGCCGAGCTGCGCTTTGTCGCCGAGGACGTGGAGCTTGGCGGTGGCGTGGCCATGGGCCTACGCGAGTCCGACGACGAGCTGCGCGAGACCTTCGATGCCGCGATCCAGTCGATGAAGGACGACGGCTCGCTCAACGAGCTGATCGAGAAGTGGGACGTCTCCTCGACCTTCTGATCCAGCCCCGCCCCCGCGCCGCCCGCGCGGGGGTAACCTTGCCCCATGGAGGCTGCCATATTCTCCTTCTGCGCTGACCCTGCGAGTCTTGAGGGCGTCAGATGGCTGGCCTGCTACGTGACGACGGGCAAGCACGCCAACCTCTATTATGCCACCGGCACCGTGCTGCTGCTGCTCGCGATCACAGCGCCCACGGCGCTTGCCTTCGGCTTTGGCGGGGCCGTGGCGGCCCGCTCGCGCATCTGGCCGCTCAATTGGATCGGCAAGGGCTATATCGCCATTGTGCGCGGCGTGCCGGACATCGCGTTCTTTCTGTTCTTCGTGATCGCCCTCGATCAGCTTTTCGAGGCGATACGCCACAAGATCAAATGCCCCGAATGGGATCAGCCGATCTGGCAAGGCAACGATTTCGTGGTATGCCGCCAGGCGAAGCTGCCGCTTGGCAATGACCCGCAATGGGTGCACGACGCCTACAGCTTCATGCTGGCCGTGCTGACCTTTTCCATCGTCTTCGGAGCGTTCGCCGCGAATGTGCTTTACGGCGCCATGCGCGCCGTGCCCCGCGCCCAGATCGAAACCGCCGAGGCGTATGGCATGACCGCGCGCCAGACGTTTCGGCGCATCCTCATCCCGCAGATGTGGGTCTATGCCGTGCCAGGCCTCAGCAATCTCTGGATGGTTCTGACCAAGGCCACGCCGCTTCTGTTCCTCTTGGGGGTCGAGGATATCGTCTACTGGGCGCGCGAGCTTGGCGGGTCGGCCAATCCGCGCTTTACCGACTACCCGCATGGCGACTGGCGCATGTGGTATTTCCTCGCGCTACTGGTGTTCTACCTCGGCCTCACCAAGATCTCGGAGGTCTTTCTCGAACGGCTGATGAAGCGGCTCACGCACGGGCAAGCGACCACCGGCGGCGACGCCCGGAGGCATACGGCATGAGTTGCTGGCAGACCATCCAAGATTACGGGCTGCGCAGCCTCGGCATCGGCGAGCGCCTCTTGCCGCGCGAGGGGTATACGCTTTGCGAGCATTTCACGCTGATCGGCTCTGGCCTGATCTGGAACATCTATTTCGGCACGCTGGCACTGCTGGCCGGGTTCTTTCTGGCCACCGCCGTGGCCGTGGGCAAGGGCGCGCGCAACCCGGGCGTCCGCAAGGCGTCGGAATGGTTCATCTTCGTCTTCCGCGGCTCGCCGCTCTTCATCCAGTTCTTCTTTGCCTATTTCCTGTTTCTGTCGCTCAAATCGGTCAGCCCGGTCTTTGACGCCTTCACCTCGGCCTGGCTCGGCGCGCTGGTGGTGCTGTTTCTCAACACGGCCGCCTATTCGGGCGAGATCTTCTACGGCGCGCTGCGTTCGATCCCGAAGGGCGATGTGGACGCGGCCGATGCCTTCGGCTTTTCAGGCTTCGCGCGGTTCAGGCGAATAATCTGGCCCACCATGCTGCGGCTTGCCTGGCCCGCCTATACGAACGAGGCGATCTTCCTCTTTCACGCCACGACGCTGGTGTTCTTTTCGGGTTTTCCGGCGTGGCAACAGCGTGGTGACGCGCTTTATTATGCCACGTTCTTCGCCGACAAGACCTTTAATCCCTTCGTGCCCTACCCCATTCTGGCGGGCTATTTCATCCTCCTGACGCTGGTGATCATCGGCATCTTCGGACTGATCAACCGCCGCCTCAACCGCCACTTGCCGCAAGAGGCGCGGCGCGGTCTGAGGCTGCGCGTCAACGTGATTCGGTGACGGGTATCGTGCGGGTGCTGGTCCTGCTGCCCGCCGCCGGCGCGTCCTCGCGCATGCGCGGGCGCGACAAGCTGCTGGAGCGGGTGCGCGGGCAATCCCTGCTGCGCGACCGCGTCGGGATGGCGCTCGATCTTGGTCAGGACGTGCTCGTGACGCTGCCCACCGACCGCCCCGCACGCGCCGAAGCCCTGCGCGACCTGACAAACCCGCGCCTGCACCTGGTGACCATCGCGGACGCGTCCACCGGATTGTCTGCGTCGCTGCGCGCAGGGGCCGCCTATGCGCGAGACCATGCTCACGCCGGCCTCATGGTGGTCCTGCCCGACCTGCCGGATCTCTTCACAGATGACTTGAAGACTGTTCTGCAAGCTTATGATCGAAAATCTATAATCCAGGCCACCGATCACGACGGCAGAGTCGGCCATCCGGTGATCTTCCCGCGCACAGTCCTGCCGGTACTGTGCCACCTTACCGGCGACGCCGGCGCGCGCGACATCCTGCGCACCCATTCGGTGCGCCATGTCACCCTGCCGGGTACCCGCGCCACCAACGATCTGGACACGCCCGAGGCCTGGGCCGCGTGGCACGCCCGACACGGCAGGTGACCTGACGGACGCCACGCGCGGTTTGCCCCTTTGCAAATCGCGCCGGCTTCCGTACAGTTTAATTACTTCGGTCCGGGCAGGATCTGTCCGGATAATAGGGAACACGGTGCGGCCCCGCCAGGGTGCCAAGACCGCGACTGCCCCCGCAACTGTAAGCGGTGAGCGAAGCCGGACCCATGTCACTGTCGCGGGAGATTGCGATGGGAAGACCCGGCCAAGCATCGACCCGCAAGTCAGGAGACCTGCCGAAGTGATCACCCTATCCGGGCGCGGGGCGCGCCGTGGATAACGGTCTTTTCCGTAGTGGTGGCGCTTCACCGTCTGCGGAGAAGGCGTGCCCTTTTCCAATGACCCATCCTTGGACCACCGGACGCCGCCACGCGGCAGGAACGGGCATGACATGACATTTCTCAAGACCACCACCGCCGGCGCGCTCTGCGCGCTCTGCACCACACCCGCGCTCGCGCAAGAGGTGCTCGACCTCGACACGATCACCGTCTCTGGCAGCCTGATCCCGACCGAGATCGCCCGCACGGGCGCCTCGGTCGAGGTGATCGACGGGCAGGACGTCGCGGTATCGGACTCGCAATTGACAGACCGGCTGGACCGGCTGCCCGGCGTGAACTCGGTCAGCAACGGCCCGCTGGGTGCCAACACCTCCATCCAGATACGCGGCCTGCCCGCACGCTATGTCGGCGTGCGCATCAACGGCATCGACGTCTCCGACCCGTCCAGCCCCCAGATCGATTTCAATTTCGGCGGGCTGACCGGCGCAGGCCTGGGCCGGGTCGAGGTGCTGAAAGGGTCGCAATCGGCGCTTTACGGGTCCGAGGCGATCGGCGGCGTCGTGGATATCAGCACATGGCAGCCGACGCGCGACGGCGTCTCCGGCAACGTCCGCGCCGAGGCCGGCAGTTTCAATACCTATACCGGCGCGTTGAACCTCGGCTATCGCGGCGCGCGCGGCGAGATCGCGCTGAGTTACAGCCGGATAGAGTCGGACGGGTTCTCCGCCCGCGCCGGCGATGAAGAGGATGACGGGTTCGAACAGGACATGATCACCCTGACCGGCGCATATGAGCTGACCGACACGCTGACCGTGGGCGGCTCTGTTCTTTACCGAGACAAGACAGTCGATTTCGATCCGAGTGTCGCCGACCCCGAGGGCCAGCTTCCGACCGAGGAAACCGGCCTGCGCGGCTTTGCCAGATTTCAGACGGGCGCAATCCAGCATGAGATTTCCTACGCCTATTTCGACACCGACCGTCGCGACACGTCGCAAGGAGCGTTTACCACGCGGTTCAAGGGCGAGCGCGACACGTTCGGCTATCTCGGAACCGCCGATATCGGAACGGCAGGCACACTGACCTTCGGCCTCGACTATACCGACGAAAGCTTCAAGGCCGTGCCCAATGACGGCTCCAACGACAATCTGGCGCTGACCGCCGAATGGTTGCTGCCCGCGACCGATACACTGGATATCTCCATTGCCCTGCGCCACGATGAGGATGGAGATTTCGGAGGCAAGACGACCGGGCGCATCGCCGGGGTCTGGCGCCCGGTCGAAGACTGGACACTGCGCGCCGTGGCCGGAACCGGGTTTCGGGCACCCTCGCTTTTCGAACGCTTCAGTTCCTTCGGCAATCCAGATCTGCAGCCGGAAGAAAGCGAAAGCTACGAGATCGGTGTGGAGCGGACGTTCGAGAACGGCGTCTTGAAGGCCACGCTGTTTCACATCAGCATCGATGACCTGATCGATTTCGCGAACAGCAGCTATAATCAGGTGCCGGGCACGACGGTGTCAAAAGGGGTCGAGATCGCGGGCGAGGCCGAGATCAACCCGTTTCTCAGCATCTACGGGAACTACACATACACGGACTCCGAGGACCCGGACGGACAACAGCGGGTTCGCACCCCAAGACACGACGCTGTGATGGGGCTGGAGGCGGACATCACCGCGCGCTGGTCGGGGCGTTTCGATGTCCGGCATGTTGCAGATGTGCAGGGGGTAACAGGACCGTTCGCGCCTGCCAACAGCAAGGTGGGCGATTACACGCTTGTCGGCGCCAGCCTGAGTTATGCGGTCACCGATGCCACCACCGCCTATCTGCGGGTCGAGAACCTCTTTGACGAGGATTACGAGACGGCGGGCGGGTTCAACACGTCCGGTCGCGCGGCCTATGCGGGGCTGCGCGCCTCTTTCTAGGCGCGGGGGATCCGCGGCGCCGGGACCGGCGTCGCGGGCTTTCCTTGCGCGGCCCGGCACCGCCGGACTTCATGTCCCACCCTTCTTCACAAGGACGCGAGCAATGACAGACGACACACCGATCGACACCACGCAAGATCAGAACCGCCGCCACAACGAGAAGATGAAGAAGATCAAGGCGGCGCGCGACCGGATGATGGCCACCAAGACCGAGGAAAAAGGCCTGATCATGGTGCATACCGGGTCGGGCAAGGGCAAATCCTCGTCCGGGTTCGGGATGATCATGCGCTGCATCGCCCACGGCATGCCCTGCGCCGTGGTGCAGTTCATCAAGGGCAACTGGCAGACCGGCGAGAAGACCTTCCTGCGACAGAATTTCGCCGACGACTGCCGGTTTTTCGTCTCGGGCGAGGGCTTCACCTGGGACACGCAGGACCGCGAACGCGATATCGCGGCGGCCCGGAACGGCTGGCAGATCGCGATGGAACAGATCCTCGATCCCGGGATCCGCTTCGTGATGCTCGACGAGATCAACATCGCGCTGCGTTACGACTATCTCGATATCGACGAGGTCGTGTCGTTCCTGCAGGAGCGCAAGCCCGACATGACGCATGTTCTGCTGACCGGGCGCAATGCCAAGCTGGAATTGCTGGAGGCCGCCGATCTGGTCACCGAGATGACGCTGGTCAAGCATCCGTTCCGCGACGGGATCAAGGCGCAGCACGGCATAGAGTTCTGAGGCAGGCGCGCCGCGCCTTATCTTTTATTGTATACCGTTGTATACTATCTTTCCCTGAGGCGGATTTTCCGCTAAGACAGATGCAATCCAACGAGTCGGCCCGGGCGCACCCTTGCGTCAAAGGGCCAAGTCTGAGCGGAAAGGATCCCCGATGGCCAATACCTCCACCCCCGATATCGTCTACACCAAGGTCGATGAGGCGCCCGAGCTTGCCTCGGCGTCGTTGCTGCCAATCATCCGGCGCTTTGCGGGGGCCGCGGGCGTGTCCGTGGACACCCGCGACATCTCGCTTGCCGGGCGCATCCTGGCGACCTTCCCCGATCATCTGACCGAGGATCAGCGCATACCCGACGATCTGGCAGAGCTTGGCCAGCTGGTGAAGACCCCCGACGCCAATGTGATCAAGCTGCCGAATATCTCGGCTTCGCTGGCGCAGCTGATCGAGGCGATCCGCGAATTGCAGGGTCAGGGCTACGCCATCCCCGACTATCCCGACGATCCTGCCACCGACGCCGAAAAGGACGCCCGCGCGCGCTACGACACGCTCAAGGGGTCGGCGGTGAATCCGGTGTTGCGCGAAGGCAACTCGGACCGCCGCGCCGCCGCCCCTGTGAAGAAATTCGCGCAGAACAACCCGCACCGCATGGGCGACTGGTCGCCGGACAGCAAGACACGCGTCGCGACGATGGGTACGGGCGACTTCTTCTCGAACGAGACATCGGCCACCCTGCCCCGCGAGAGCACCGCGAAAATCGTGCTGGAAACGGCAAACGGCGAAACCGTTCTTAAGGACGGTCTGAGCTACAAGGCAGGCACCGTGGTCGACGCCACCTACATGAATGCGCAGGCGCTTGACGCGTTTCTGGCCGACGAAATCGAGCGCACCAGGGCCGAGGGCATCCTGTTCTCGATCCACCTCAAGGCGACGATGATGAAGGTCTCCGACCCGATCATCTTCGGCCATGCCGTCAAGACGTTCCTCGCGCCGGTCTTCGATAGATACGGCGACGAGATGAAATCGCTCGGCGTCGTGCCAGATGCCGGGCTCGAGGATCTGCTGACCCGCGTCAAGGATCGCCCCGAGATCCTCAAGGCCATCGACGACTGCATGGCCGACCGCCCGCCGATGTACATGGTCGATTCCGGAAAGGGCATCACCAACCTGCACGTACCCTCGGACGTGATCATCGACGCTTCGATGCCGGCGCTGATTGCGGCAGGCGGCAAGGGCTGGGGGCCGGACGACAAGCAGCACGACGCGGTCTGCGTCATCCCCGACAGCACCTACGCGCCGGTCTATGACGAGACGATCAAGTTCTTCAAGGCCAACGGCAAGTTCAACCCCGCCACCGCCGGCACCGTTCAGAATGTCGGCCTGATGGCGCAAAAGGCCGAGGAATACGGCAGCCACCCGACCACCTTCAAGATCCCCGAGGACGGCACCGTGAAGATGGTGCTGGACGACGGCACGGTGCTGCATTCCCACGACGTCGCGGCAGGCGATATCTGGCGCTCGGCCTCGGCCAACAAGGCGCCGATCGAGGACTGGGTGGACCTTGCGATCGAGCGTCAGAAGGCGACGGGATACCGCGCGATCTTCTGGCTGGATTCGAGCCGCGCGCATGATGCGGAACTCATCGCCATGGTCAAACCCATGCTGGAGGCCCGCGGCGTCGCCGACAAGTTCGAGATCATGGCGCCGCGCGAAGCCACCCGCGACAGCTTTGAGACGATCACCAAGGGCGACAACACCATCGCCATCACCGGCAACGTGCTGCGCGACTATCTTACCGATCTCTTCCCGATCCTGGAGCTGGCGACCTCGGCCAAGATGCTGTCGATCGTCAAGCTGATGCAGGGTGGCGGCCTCTTCGAGACCGGCGCGGGCGGATCGGCACCCCGCCATGTCGATCAGCTTCAGGCGGAAAACCACCTGCGGTGGGATTCGCTGGGCGAGTTCTGCGCGCTTGGCGAAAGCCTGAAGTTCCTCGCCGAGACCCACGACAACAAGAGCGCCCGCGTGCTTGGCGAAGCGGCGGAAGTGGCCACGCAAGGCGTTCTCGACAATGACCGCTCGCCATCGCGCAAGGTGGGCGAGACCGATAACCGCGACAGCCATTACTGGTTCGCCCGCTACTGGGCCGAGGCACTGGCCGCGCAATCAGACGACGCGAAGCTCGCCGAGGATTTCGGCCCCGTCGCCAGGGATCTTGCGGAAAACGAGGCCAAGATCGTCAGCGAACTGGCGGCCCCGCAGGGCAAACCGGCCGATATCGGCGGCTACTATCACCCCGATCCGGAAAAGCTGTCGGCGGTGATGCGCCCGAGTGCCACGCTCAACGCGATCATCGGCTGAACCGGCCACACACGGGGGACGCGCCATCGCGCGTCCCCTCACTGGACCAAGGCGCGTCACTCGGCTATGGCTCGGACTATACCTGCCGCGACCGGAGCCCGCCCGATGATCCCCTATGTCTATCTCATCCTCGCCCTCGCCATCCTCGCGGAGACGGCCGGCACCACGGCGCTGCAGGCCAGCCAGCAATTCACCCGCTTCTGGCCTTCGGTCTTTGTCGTCGTGGCCTACGGACTCAGCTTCTATCTGCTGGCGATCACGCTGAAATACATGCCGGTGGGGGTCGTCTACGCGATCTGGGCCGGGCTTGGTATCGTGTTCATCGCCGCCATCGGCTATGTCGTCTTCGGCCAGAAACTGGATCTGCCTGCCGTGATAGGGACCGCGCTCATCATTTCCGGGATCGTCGTGATCCAGCTGTTTTCGCGCACCGCCCCGCATTGAGGACGGGGATCCGACCCGAAAGGGATGGCAAAACAGCGCATGTGACGCTAAGACCGCGACCGACGACCATATGAGGCCGCCCATGCGCGACACCATCACCAACCGCTGCACGGCCAAGGGCCTGCGCATGACCGACCAGCGCCGCACCATTGCCCGCGTGCTGGAGGGGTGCGAAGATCACCCCGATGTCGAAGAGCTTTACGCCCGCGCCTCTGCCGTGGATCCGCGCATCTCGATCGCCACCGTCTACCGCACGGTGAAGCTGTTCGAGGAAACCGGGATCATCGAAAAGCACGAGTTTGGCGACGGGCGCGCCCGGTATGAAGATGCCGAGCGCGACCACCACGACCACCTGATCGACATGAATTCCGGCGAGGTGATCGAATTCGTCGATCCCGAGATCGAGGCGCTGCAGGAAAAGATCGCCGAGAAACTCGGCTATCGGCTGATCGGTCACCGGCTGGAACTCTACGGCGTGCCGCTGAAATCGGGCGGATAGGCGGCGACATGGACAGGACGTCCAACACGCGTGTCATGCGCCTTGCGGTCGGCAGCGTGATCATCGGGCTCGCTGTTCTGGGGCTCAAGGTGATGGCATGGCAGGTGACGGGCTCGGTCGCGCTGATGTCGGACGCGCTGGAAAGCCTCGTGAACGTGGCCACAGCCCTCGCCGTGATCGCGGCGCTGCATCTGGCGCGGCGCCCGGCGGATGACAACCACCCTTACGGTCATCACAAGGCAGAGTTCTTCTCGGCCGTCCTTGAAGGCGTGCTGATCGTCATCGCAGCAATTTTCATCCTGCGCGAGGCCTATGCCGGATTCCTTGCCCCGCGAGCGCTCGATGCGCCCCTGACGGGCCTCGTGATCAATGCGGGGGCCAGCGCGATCAACGGCATCTGGGCCATGCTGCTCATTCGCAACGGGCGCAGCTACCGATCGCCCGCGCTGGTGGCGGACGGCCGGCACCTGCTGACCGATGTGGTGTCGTCGGTGGGCGTGTTCATCGGCGTGGCGCTGGCCTTTGCCACCGGCGCATGGTGGCTCGATCCGGTGATGGCGGTGCTTGTGGCGCTCAACATCATCTGGTCGGGCTGGGCAGTCATCAAGGGCTCTCTGAGCGGGCTGATGGACGAGGCCGTGTCGGACGCGGAACTGCAGCGCATCCGACAGATCATCTCCGACGCCGCCAGCGAGGACGCGGCGCTTGAGGCGCATGACCTGCGCACCCGGCATGCCGGACAGGTCACCTTCATCGACTTTCACCTGGTGGTGCCGGGCGAGACCACGGTCGAGGCCGCGCATGATCTCTGCGACCGCATCGAAGCCGCGCTGATGAACGCGCTGCCCGAGGCGCGCGTGACCATCCATGTCGAGCCAGAGCACAAGGCCAAGCATAGCGGGATTGTGGTGCTATCATAGCTCTGCCGCTTTCTTGTGCAGCAGCCCTTCGCTACCGTGCGATAATCTCGAAAAGGATATCCCCCAGATGGAAAACCTGCGCGGCAGCATTCTGATGGTTCTGGCGATGGCCGGGTTCGCGATGGAGGATCTCTTCATCAAGCGGCTGGCAGAGGTCATGCCTGTGGGGCAGATCATAGTCTTTCTGGGATTCGGCGGCGCGATCCTCTTCGGCATCGTCACCCGCCTGCAGGGCCGCCGCCTGTGGTCCCGCGACCTTGTCACACGCGCGGTGCTGCTGCGCAATTTCGGCGAGCTTGTGGGCACGCTCGGCTTCGTGACCGCCATTGCGCTCACGCCGCTCTCGTCAGCCTCCGCGATCCTGCAGGCCACGCCGCTGGCCGTGACGCTCGGGGCTGCGCTGTTTTTCGGCGAGGCCGTCGGCTGGAAGCGCTGGACAGCGATCCTCGTGGGCTTCGGCGGCGTGCTCATGGTGATCCGTCCGGGGCTCGAAGGGTTCGAGCCCGCCTCGCTTTTCGCGCTGCAGGGTGTCATCGGTCTGGCGATCCGCGATCTGGCCACCCGCGCCGTGCCGCGCACGATTTCGTCGATGCAGCTTTCGACATATGCCTTTGCCACGCTCGTGCCCACCGGGCTGATCCTGCTGGCCTTCGGGGGCGCCCCCGCCCTTCCCGAGGCTACGGGCTGGCGCGATCTGGCCCTCGCACTGGCCTGCTCGCTGGCCGCCTATTACGCCATCGTCGCGGCCATGCGGCTGGGGGATGTGTCGGTGATCACGCCGTTTCGCTACTCGCGCCTGATCTTCGCGCTGATCATCGGCGTCACGGTCTTCGACGAAAGCCCGGATGTCTGGACGCTGACAGGGGCCGCGATCATCATCGCCTCGGGGCTCTTCACCTTCTGGCGCGAGCGGCGCCTCGCCCGGCGCATGACTGTCCCGGCGGCCCCGCTCGCCCCGCGCGGCTGAACCGGGCGGCCTTGTCATCCCGGCAGATCGCCGGCCCGCGCTGTCACGCCGCGCACCGACCAGCCCCAGAAGCGCACCAGCATGAACACGCCCGCGAGTGCCAGCCCAAGGGCCATGCCCAGCCAGATACCCGCCCCGCCGTAACCAAGGCCAAAGCCCAGACCGTAGCTTACCGGCACCCCCACGGCCCAGTAGCTTAGGCCTGCGATCACCATCGGCACGCGCGTGTCCTGCACCCCACGAAGCAGGCCAAGCGCCATGACCTGCGCCGCATCGACCAGCTGAAACAACGCGGCGGCCGCCAGCAACACGCGGCCGATGGCGATCACGTCGGCCCGCGCCGGATCGCCGGGATCCAGAAACACGCCGATCAGCGGGTCCGGCACCAGCAGGAACAGCGCCATCGTCGAAGTTGCCACCACCATCGACACGCCCAGCACCACGCGCGCGCCGTCGCGCAGCCCCTGCGCGTCGCCACGCCCATGCGCCTGGCCCGCGCGTACCGTGGCCACGTTCGACAGGCCCACATGCACCATGAACACGACTGATGTCACCTGTAGCGCGATGCCATGCGCGGCCAGTGGCAGCGTGCCAAGCCAGCCCATCATCACCGAGGCTGCGGCAAACAGTCCGACCTCGGCCAGATTGGTCATCCCGATCGGCCAGCCAAGCCGGAACACCTGCACCAGCGCCACCCAGTCGGGCCGCCACAGACGCGTGAACAGCGCATGCTCGGGCGTGACCATCCGGACATAGACCATCAGCGCAACGAGCGAGCCGAGATGCACGAAGAGCGACGCGATCGCGGCTCCCTCGATGCCCAGTTCGGGAAAGCCGAAAGTCCCGAAGATCAGCAGGTAATTGATGCAGACATTCAGCCCGACCGCCCCGACGGTGACCCAGAGCACCACCGCGGTGCGCTCCAGTGCTGCAAGGTAGGATTTCAGTACCATGACAGCGAGCGCCGGCAATATGCCCCAGCCCGCGATCATCAAATAATCGGCCGCCAGCGCTGCGGTGCCGGGCTCTTGCCCCAGCAGGCCGAACAGCACCTCTGATCCCAGCATCAGCGGCAAGGACACCAGCCCGAAGATCACCGACGCCCACAGCCCCATGCGCGTCACCCGCCGGACCTGCGCGCCCTCGCCGGAGGCTTCGGCGGAGGCCACCAGCGGCATCACCGCCCAGGCCAGCCCCGATCCCATGATGAAGATCACGAAGAACAGCGTGCCCCCCAGAACCTCGGCCGCCAGCGCCTCGACGGAATACCAGCCCAGCATCAGCGCATCGGTCAGGTTGATGGCGAATTGCGCCACGTGGCTGCCGATCAGCGGCAGGCCAAGGCCCAGCACGGCGCGGGCATGCTGGCGGTATGTGAGGCGCGGTTGCATGGCACGGGCGTTAGCTGCGCGTGCAGGCCCGCGCAAGCCCCCTCAGAGGGCTGCGCGCATCAGGTGCAGCGCGAGGGCTGCGATGATCACGCCGGCGGCCAGTTCCAGCAGGGGCAGCGCCCGCGCCAGCCCGCCGTCCGGCCCCGGGGCCAGACGCGCCAGCGCTCCCTCTCGCAGGGTGACAGAAGCCAGTGCGACGGCCAGCGTGACGCTCGCCGTGCCCAAGCCCATGGCGAAAGTGCCAAGAATTCCCGCCATCTCAAGCCCCATGCGCCATGTCAGGATCAGCAGGAACAGCGCCCCGGTGCAGGGCCGAATCGCCACTGCGCCGATCAGCATCACGGCATCGCGCCAGCCGGTCACGCGCGCGGCCTCGTCCGGTGTCGGCGCGTGGCGATGTCCGCAGCTGGCACAGGTACCATCCGACGCCTGTTGCTCAGCGCGGTGCAAACGGCGCAGGCGCCGCAACCGCCGCACCCCGCGCAGCGCGAGCCAGCCCCCCACGGCGGCAATCGCCGCATAGCTCGCCGGCGCCATGATATCCTCGGCCAGACCGGTCATGCGCTGCCGCGACAGATCCAGAAGCAGCACGCCGGCATAGACCAGCCCCACCGCAGAGGCGGCCTGCGCAAGGCTCGAGGCCAGCGCCAGCCCCGACAGGCGCAGCGCGCTGACCCGGGCTGCCACGCCATAGCCGCCGATCAGGATCTTGCCGTGACCCGGCCCCGCCGCATGGAAAAATCCGTAGGCAAAACACAGCGTCAGCAGACCGCTCAACGCCCCGGGATCGCCCACCCGCAAGGCGCGCAGCAACCGCGCCATGGCCTGTTGCGTCTCGGCCTGCCCGGCCCGGGCCCATGCGGCCACCTCCCCGGCTCCGCCAAAACCCCACAGCCAGATCGCAAGGGCCACAAGCGCAAGCGCAGCAAGGCTCAATAACGGCCGGTTCAGAAACTGGCGGTGCATGAGACGACCATCACATCGGAAAAGAGATTGCCCACCTCAATGCCGTCGAACTGCTCTTCGGCGCTCAACTCGGATATCATGTCGCGGAACGCGCGCTGCGAGTCGTCGAGATCGGGCTCGCGGACGGCATGATCACACCCATCGGGCAGCACCACCGGCCCGGTCAGCGTGTAATCCACGTAATAGGTCGGATCATAGGGCTCGATCCGCACGCCATCGGCAGGCACCGGTCCAAAGCTGCGCCGATGCGTGGCGACGATCCGGCCATCCTCGAGAGAGACACCCGTGGGCACCGGGTGGTCCAGCGCGATCTTTTCCCCGCCGCGATGGATATAGAGATCACCCTCGAATCCCTCGGGCCATTCTTCCAGATCAAAGCCTTTCAGGCGCGCCCGTTCGGCATCGCTCAGGACGCCGTCACCATCCGCGTCCATCCCCATATCGCTCAGGATGAGAAGCGAAAAGAAATCGTCATAGCGCCAGGTCACCTCGACCGCGGAGAGATTGCCCGCGTCGTCGCTCTCGAACCGCAGCCCGACATCGACGAACACATGCGGATGCGCCCCCGCGCCATTGATCGGCAGACAGACAATAAGCGCAAGGGTTAGGCAAGGTATCCGGGTCATGACCTCATCTCTATGCAGCCTATGGACATTGAACAAGCACCGAGGTCAGCGGGTCACGACCCATGCGCGAAAAGACGCGCGAAAATCAGCGCGTCTGTCAAGCCAACGTCAGAACCGGCCGATCTTGCGCCCAGCCCGCATCGTGCGCCGCGCCCGCTGCGCTGTCTTTTCTCCTTCGGGGCCGGGACGGTCGACGTCCTCGCCACCGCCCTTGCCAAGGCCCCCCATGCTGGTCTTCATGCCGTGCCGCATCACGCGCCGCATGATCATGCGGATCACCATGCTGATCATCCTGTTGGCGTTCATCGCAGCGCTCCCCGGATCTGTTTCGAACACTCCATTGACATCGAGATGTGGAATTTCCAGCGTTGGTCCCCGGAATGGCCTGACGACGGCCGGGCATCGGCATCAAAAGCGCACCCGATCTCTTGCACATCAATCCTCGAACAACTCGTTCTGACCGGGCGCAGTTTCTGCCTCATCGTCGCCTTGGGCGTCCCCGGTTTGCGGCATCTGCCCCGGCGGCGGGCGGTTTTCCAGCAGCCCTGCGGCCCGCAATTCCTGCAATCCGGGCAGATCGCGCGCGCTTTCCAGGCCGAAGTGATCCAGAAAACCTTGCGTGACCACGAAGGTCACCGGCCGGCCCGGTGTCATCTTGCGTCGGCCGAACCTGATCCATTCCATTTCAAGCAGTTGATCCACGGTGCCCCGGCTGACGGACACGCCGCGGATCTCCTCGATCTCGGCGCGGGTGACGGGCTGGTGGTAAGCGATGATCGCCAGCGTCTCGATCGCCGCCCGGCTCAGCTTGCGCGTCTCGACCGTTTCGCGCCTCATCAGGTGGCCCAGATCGGGCGCCGTGCGCATCGCCCATGCATCGCCAACCCGAACGACGCCGACCCCCCGTCCCTTGTAGCTTTCCTGCAATCGCAGCACAGCCTCGGCCGGATCGGAGCCCTGCGGCATGCGGTCGGCCATGTCACGGGTGCCAAGGGGTTCGGCACTGGCAAAAAGCATCGCCTCGATCATGCGTTCCTGCTCGAACAGGCTCGGGATATCGAGAAATCTCTCCTGTGTTTTCTCAGTATTCTGCGACACGTCAGTCATCCTTGCGCCGCAATTCGATCGGCGCGAACAAGTGCGCCTGCCGGATTTCGACGCGCCCCTCCTTGACCAGTTCCAGAGACGCTGCAAAGGTCGAGGCTGCGGCGGACCGCCGCCGGGCAGGATCGCTGCCGAACCCCTCGGGCAGATAGCTTGCGATATCCGTCCAACTTCCGGCGTAGCCGATCAGCCCGCGCAACCGCTCAAGCGCCTCTTCCATCGTGAAAATCGCGTCACGATCCATGACGAATGGCCGAAACTCGTCGCGTGTCCGGATGCGCGCATAGCCCTGCATGAGGTCGAGCAGGTTGGCCGTGTAATGCACTTTGCGCTCGCGCGTCACTTCTTCGGGACAGCCGCGCGCAAAGAAATCCCGCCCCAGCCGGTCACGCGCCATAAGCCGCGCCGCGCAATCGCGCATCGCCTGAAGCCGCTCCAGCTGGAACGCGAGATGCGCGGCCATCTCTTCGCCTGATGGCCCGTCCTCGGCCGGATCGGGCGGTAAAAGAAGGCGCGATTTCAGAAAAGCCAGCCACGCCGCCATGACAAGGTAATCGGCAGCCAGCTCCAGCCGCAGCGCCGTCGCCCGCTCGACAAAGGCCAGATATTGCTGCGCCAGTTGCAGAACCGAGACCTTGCGCAGATCGACTTTTTGTGTGCGGCTGAGCGTCAGCAGCAAATCCAGCGGCCCCTCGAACCCGTCCACATCGACGATGAGCGCCTCGGCTGCCAGCCGTTCGGCCACATGCCCGGATGTTCCGCCTGCATCGAAATCGGTTTCAGCCATGCCCAAGCCCGTGTGTCAGCGCGTCAAACTGCGCCGACAGGGCGGAAATGTCAACGGATGCAGGGGCTTTGCGCCAGGCCAGCGCCGCTTGCGCGCGCCTCTGCGCAGGGTCTGTCATCTCGCCCGCGGCCTCGGCCACCGCCTCCCGCTCGGCCAGCGTGCCGTTGCAGTGAAGCACCACGTCGCAGCCCGCATCCAAGGCCTCTCGGGTCAACACGGGCAGCGGGCCATCGAGCGCCTTCATCGAGATGTCGTCGGTCATGATCAGTCCATCAAAGCCGATCTCGTCGCGGATAACCCGCATGACGGCCCGCGAAAGCGTCGCGGGCTTGCTGTCGATCGCGATGTAGACCAGATGCGCCGTCATGCCCATCGGCAGATCGTTCAGCATGCGAAACGGTTTAAAATCGGTGTCCTGCAGATCGCTCTTCATGCTGTTTACCACTGGCAGATCATGGTGGCTGTCGGCCTCTGCACGCCCATGCCCGGGGATATGCTTGACCACCGGCAGGACGCCGCCATCCAGCAATCCATCCGCCACCGCACGACCCAGTCTGGCCACGGTGTCGGCATCGACCCCATAGCAGCGATCCCGCAGGAACGGGTGTGTCTGCGGCCCCGCCACATCGACCAGTGGCGCGCAGTTGCTGTCGATCCCAAGTGCGTGAAGCTCTGCTGCAATGAGGCGGTAGCGCAGATACATGACCCGCGCCGCGTCGGTCCCTGCCTGCCGCGCCTGATCCAGCGGCGCGGGCCAGGTCCGCCATTGTGGCGCGCGCAGGCGCTGCACCCGCCCGCCTTCCTGATCGATGGTGATCACGGCGGCGTGCCCCGCCGCCTCGCGCATCTCGGCACAAAGCGCCCGCACCTGATCGGGGGTGTCGATGTTTCGCGCGAACAGGATGAAGCCGAAAGGCCGCGCGTCCCGAAACAGCGCCTTTTCGTCTTGGGTCAGGCGCAGCCCGCCTGCGTCGAGAATTGTCGCGCCAAGCCGGCTCACCGGGCCAGAACCGGGATGCATTCGGCGTTTTCGGCCGCAAGCGCCGAACAGAATCGCCGGGCCTCGTCAATATCGTCAAACCCCATGGCGCGCAGCCGAAAGAATGTGCGCCCACCACTTTCAGTGCGCTGGACAACTCTCTGCTTTCCTTCGAGATAATCCTCGAAGCGTGAGGTCATGCGTTGCCATTCCTCACGCGCGACCTCGGCCGAATCGAACACGCCGAGCTGCGCAAGTCGCGTGCCTTTCGAAATCGCGCCGGCCTCGACCTCTTCGGCCGGTGCGCTTCGGTTCCTGTTGCGCACAGAGGCCACGGCAAAGGCCACCGCCTCGGGCGCATCGGGCCGCAAGCGCGGCCGAAGGGAGCGTCTCAGCCCATCCTCGGCCGGATCCTGACCAGACATCGTGTCATCGTCGGCCCCAAGCGTGACAGAGGCATTCTGGACCAGATCCGCCGCATCGCGCCCAGAGACCGCCTCCGCGCTGCGCGGCACGTCGTCAAGCGTCAGGTCGAGCGGTGACGGCGCAAGGATCAGACGGTCCGCAGGACCCGTCGCCATACCATCCGCCGCGACCGAATTGACCGTCAATCCCTGATGTGCGGCAGAGCGCCCGCCGGGATCGTCGGGCTGTTCGCGCATCGGACCTTCTATCGCGCGGACCACCGGCACACCCGATACGTCCCGGATGACAAGCTTGTAGCCCCACACACCGATCCCCGCGATCAACGCGACCGACAGAACCGCACCCGTGATATTCGTGAATGTCGCCAGGGTGGCCACACCCCCGTGCACGGCTCCCGGCCGCGCATCCTGCATTTCAGCCATGCTTCGCCTCTCGCACCTCCGGCGAAACGTGGCCGCCGGGGAATTATGAAAACTGCCTCGTCCCCGGACTACGTGATCTGCACGTCACATCTCTTCGACCGGAGTGACCCCTAAGATACCAAGACCCGCGCAAATAACAACGGTGACGGCGCGTGCCAGGGCGATTTTCGCCTGTGACGTGGCCGGATCACCCTCTTGCAGGAACCGCAGCGCCGGCTCGTCATGCCCGCGATTCCACAGCGCGTGCAGATCACTTGCCAGATCATACAGGTAGAACGCGACGCGATGCGGCTCGTTCGCGCGCCCGGCCGTCTCGACAAGGCGGGGCCATTCGGCGATCTTGCGCGCCACGGCCAGTTCGGCCTCATGCGTCAGGATCGACAGATCCGCCCGGGCCAGTGTCGCATCGTCCACGGCGATTCCGGCCTCGCGCGCCTTGCGCAGAACGGAACTGACCCGCGCATTGGCATACTGGACGTAAAAGACCGGGTTGTCTTTCGACTGTTCGAGCACATGCGCGAAGTCGAAATCGAGCGGCGCGTCGTTCTTGCGCGTCAGCATGACGAAACGGGTCACATCCGCGCCCACCAAATCGACGACATCGCGCAGGGTGACGAAGGTGCCGGCGCGCTTGGACATCTTGAACGGCTCGCCATTCTGGAAAAGCCGCACCAACTGGCACAGCTTGATCTCGATCGGCACGCGCCCGTCCGACAGCGCCGAGACAGCGGCCTTCATCCGCTTGACGTAGCCGCCGTGATCGGCCCCCAGCACGTCGATCAAGAAATCGTACCCGCGCGCGATCTTGTCATAGTGATAGGCGATATCGGGGGCAAAATAGGTCCAGCCGCCATCGGATTTCATGATCGGACGATCCACATCGTCGCCATGCGCTGTGGACCGGAACAAGGTCTGTTCGCGCGGCTCCCAATCCTCGGGGCGCTTGCCCTTGGGCGGCTCCAGCACGCCGCGATAGATCAGGTTCTTGGCGCGTAGGTTCTCGATCGCCGCCTCGATAAGCCCGGTGCCGTAAAGCGACTTTTCCGAGAAGAAGTGATCCATCTCGACGCCGAGGGATTTCAGATCCTCGCGGATGCGCACCATCATCGCGTCGGTGGAAAACTCGCGGACGTCCGCGAGCCAGACCTCTTCGGGCTGGTCGACATAGGCCGCGCCCACCTTGTCCTTCAGCGCGCGGCCCACATCGATCAGGTAATCGCCGGGATAGGTGCCATCGGCGAACGCCACCTCCTGCCCGTGCGCTTCGAGATAACGCAGATAGACGGACCGGGCGAGCACGTCGACCTGCGCCCCGCCATCGTTGATGTAGTATTCGCGCGTCACCTCATGGCCGGTGAAATCCAGAAGGCTGGCAAGCGCATCGCCGAAGACCGCACCGCGGGTATGGCCGACATGCAGCGGGCCGGTCGGGTTGGCGCTGACATATTCGACATTGACGCGCCGCCCCTGCCCCATGTCCGAGCGGCCGTATTCCGCACCGGCCTGCAATGCGGCCCGCAGCACATCCTGCCAGAGCGTGGTGGCCAGCCGCAGATTGATGAAGCCCGGTCCCGCGACCTCGGCCGAGGCGATCCGCGCGTCCTGCGCAAGCAGTTCAGACAGCGGGATCGCGATATCGCGCGGCTTCAGACCGGCCGGCTTGGCCAGCACCATCGCGGCATTGGTCGCCATATCGCCATGCGACGGGTCGCGCGGCGGCTCCACCGTGACATTGCCCCTGTCGAGCCCCTCGGGCAACCGCCCGGCAACCTGCAGCCGGGTCAGGGCGTCGAGGACCGATTGGTGAATGTCGGTAAAAAGGTTCATGTCACGCCCTTCCTGCTGCGTTGTCGCTCGGTTACCCACCGCGACACCGCGCGTCAATCACCCAAGCCCTCGATCAGCCGCGCATGGCTTTGCAAGGCGAAGCGATCGGTCATCCCCGCGATATAGTCAGCGACAAGCCGCGCGAGCGCCGTCTCGTCCACGGCACGGGCCACATCGCTGCGCCATTCCTCGGGCAGATGCTGTGGCGCCGCCATGTAGAACGGAAAAAGGTCGCTCACCACGCGGTGCACGCGCACCCGCATCTCGTTGACCGAGGGCGCGCGATACATGCGACTGTAAAGAAACCGGCGGATCACCTGCAGATCGGCCCAGAGCGCCGGGGAAAACCGGATCACCGGCGCGCCCGCACCGCGCAAAGCCTCGACGCTGGCGGGCTGCATCTGGACCAGTGTCGCCCGCGACTGCGCGATCACGTCGCCCACCATGACACCAAAGACCCGGCGCAGCGCCTCATGCCGTCGGCGCTTGGCGTCAAGCCCGGGATAAAGCCGGTCCACCTCAGCCAGACACTCGCCGACGATGGGCAGATCTGCGATCTCGTCATCCCCGAACAGCCCTGCGCGCAACCCGTCATGCAGGTCGTGGTTGTTGTACGCGATATCATCCGACAGCGCCGCCACCTGCGCCTCGGCCCCGGCATGTGTGGCGAGATCCAGATCATGCCGTACCGTGACATCGGCCAGCGCGTAGGGCAGCGCCCCCGTCACCGGGCCGTTATGCTTGGCCAGCCCCTCCAGCGTTTCCCATGTCAGGTTGAGCCCGTCGAAGGCGGCATAATGGCGTTCCAGCGAGGTCACGATCCGCAGCGCCTGCGCATTGTGATCAAACCCGCCGTAAGGCGCCATGAGCGCCGCCAGCGTGTCCTCGCCGGCATGCCCGAACGGCGTGTGCCCGAGATCATGCGCCAGCGCCACCGCCTCGGTCAGTTCAGCGTTGAGATCGAGCGCGCCGGAGATCGTGCGCGCCACCTGCGCCACCTCGATTGAATGGGTCAGCCGCGTGCGATAATAATCTCCCTCATGCGCCACGAAGACCTGCGTCTTGTGCTTGAGCCGTCGAAACGCGCTCGAATGGATGATCCGGTCGCGATCGCGCTGAAACGGCGACCGAAAGGCGCTTTCCTCTTCAGCGACAAGCCGGCCGCGGGTCCGCGCCGGATCGGTGGCATATGGAGCCATCATGATGCGTGTCCTTGTCGCCTGTTGCGTCGCGTCATATATCCCGGATACGCTAGACAAGTAAAACAGCGTCCGAAACCGATACCGGAGATACGCCATGCAATTGCCCCCCAAGGTCACCCCACGCGCGTTTGCCAGACTGGCAGAGATCGACGCGGGCAAGTCGAACCAGGCGCTGCGCGTCGCGGTCGAGGGCGGGGGCTGTTCCGGCTTTCAGTACGACATAAAGCTCGACGCGCCGGCCGAGGATGATCTCATCCTTGAAAGCGACGGACAGAAGGTGGTCGTGGACAGTGTCTCGCTGCCTTTCCTGTCCGGGGCCACAATCGATTTCAGTGAGGAACTGATCGGCGCGCGATTCGTGATCGACAATCCCAACGTCTCCAGCGCCTGTGGCTGCGGCACGTCGTTCTCGATGTAGGCAGCATCGCGCATTCGGGGACGTGATCTACCACCGGCCAGACATCGCACGCAGCAGAAGCAGGGCCCGACTGCGCGCAGGTGACGGCTTGAGGGTGCCCCGGCCAACATCCTCGGGGCAGCGTTGGGCCTGACGCAGGACCGGGCCGGTCTCCCAAAGGGGCAACATCGCAGGGGCTGCGGCGCGCGACACCTCGGCCCGCGCGCAGCGCGCAGCGTCCAGACACCGCAAACCTTCCGTCGCCCATGCGCGCACGGCCTCTGGCCGTCCATCAGGCAGCGGCCGGCACCCCGCCTTTTCCAGCGCCGGTATTGCGCAGAACCAGTTGGCGATGCCAAGCGCGAACCCCGCATCCCGCACCGCCCCGTCCCGGGCCGGCCCGAGCGCGCGGGCGGCCACGCGCATCAGGTTGCCCGACGTTGCCGCGATGTAGTCGCGAAAATCCGCATCGCTCTCGAACGGCGCACGCTCGGTGTCGCAACGCCGCGCCGCAATCAGCGCATCAAGAAGATCGATCGCCTCTGCGTCGAGAACCCGCGCAAGCGGCGTGACCACCTCGTGACGGCGCGCGCCGCCACCACTGCGGATCTGCTCCAGCGCATCGCGCCACCATTGCAGACGCATCTCCGCGATCATCGGCTCCTGCGTGACCCAGGGCGCGCGCGCCACCTCGATATTGAACGCGTAGATCGGGAAAAGCACGGGGCGCGCCGCAACCGGCGCCGCCATCGTCGCGTGGAACCGCGACGGATCCGCGCGCCGCACCATGTCGGCACAGGCTACCAGATCGGTGTCGAAGATCGGGCTCACGCCGCACGCTCATGCAGCAATTTCCAGTTGATCGCATCCAGCAGCGCCTCGAACGAGGCATCGACGATATTCGGCCCAACCCCGACCGTGGACCAGCGACGGCCAGAGGCATCCTCGCTATCGATGATGACACGCGTCACAGCTCCGGTGCCACCTTGGGTGATGCGCACCTTGAAATCCACGAGATGCATGTCGGCGATCTGATCCTGATAGCGCCCAAGATCCTTGGCCAGCGCCCGTGAGAGCGCATTCACCGGCCCCCGGTCGCAACCTTGGGCGTCCATCGACTCGCTCACCGACAGCTTCTTTTCGCCGTCCACCTTGACCACGACGACAGCCTCCGACAGGCTGACCATCCGGTCATGCTTGTTCTTGCGCCGCTCGACCGTGACCTTGTAGCGCTTGACCTCGAAGAAATGCGGCATCTGCCCAAGTTCCTCGCGCGCGAGGATCTCGAAGCTGGCCTGCGCGCTGTCATAGGTATAGCCCGCATCTTCGCGCGTCTTGATCGTCTCGAGCAGCCGGAAAAGTGCGGGATCGCCGGGGCTGGCCTCGATGCCCGCCTCGGCCAGACGCCGGCGCAGGTTGGATTGCCCGGCCTGGTTGGACATCGGGATGATGCGCGCGTTGCCCACTTTTTCGGGGTCGATATGCTCGTATGTGGTCGGATCCTTCAGGATCGCACTGGCATGCAGCCCGGCCTTGTGCGCAAAGGCCGACGCGCCGACATAGGCCGCCTGCCGCAGCGGCACGCGGTTGAGGATCTCGTCGAGCTGACGGCTTACGGCAGTCAGCCGTCGCAAGCCGTCCCGGCTCACCCCGATCTCGAAACGGTCGGCATAGGGCGGTTTCAGCATCAGCGTCGGAATCAGCGTCGTCAGATTGGCATTGCCGCAGCGCTCGCCTAACCCGTTTAGCGTACCCTGTACCTGCCGCGCCCCGGCATCGACCGCTGCAAGACTGCCAGCCACGGCATTGCCGGTATCGTCGTGAGTGTGAATGCCGAGCCGATCCCCGGGAATGCCCGCTGCGATCACCTCGGCCACGATGCGCCCGATCGCGGTGGGCAGCGTGCCGCCATTGGTGTCGCACAGCACGATCCAGCGCGCTCCGGCCTCCCGCGCGGCGTGCAGGCAGGTCAGGGCGTAGTCGGGGTTGTCGGCATAGCCATCAAAGAAATGCTCGGCGTCGAACACCGCCTCGCGGCCCGCAGCCACCAGATGCGCGACCGAACGCGCGATATTCTCGATATTCTCGTCCAGCGTGATGCCAAGCGCGTCGCGCACGTGAAAATCGTGGCATTTGCCGACCAGACAGATGGCACCAGTACCGGCATTCATGACGGCCGCCAGCACATCGTCGTTCTCCGCAGAGCGCCCGGCGCGCTTGGTCATGCCGAACGCGGTCATGGTGGCACGGGTTTCCGGCACCGCGTCGAAAAACGCGCTGTCGGTGGGGTTCGCCCCCGGCCAGCCGCCCTCGATGTAATCCACACCCAGCCGGTCGAGCGCCGCGGCGATCTGGATTTTTTCGGGCGTGGAGAAACTCACGCCTTGCGTCTGCTGCCCGTCCCGCAGGGTGGTGTCGTAGAGATAGAGGCGTTCAATCGTCATTGAGATACTTCAAACCTAGTTGGAGGTTCTCAAGATTTATTTTTGGATACATACTTCCACTAATTCCGCCCAAAGGATCATCTTCACTATCGCAGATATTAATTCCTCGTTTCTCAGCGATCCTCCTAAATGCTTCCCTTTCAAGTCCCATTCCTTGCCGTGAATGTTTCTCCAAGACAAGCCAGCCAAAAGGCTCCTGTTCATCAGACTGAAACCAGCGTGGCTCAGAGCCGTCTTCAACCGACACACCGGAAATTTGGAGAAACGCACGAAGTATATCTGCCTTTAACCAGTCTTTGTTGCGACGAGCATCTAAGCGTGCATTGAACAAAGTGTTGATCGCAGACCTTGCCATTTCACTTGATGGGATCTGTTCATTTGAGGTGTTTTGTTCGCTTAAAAGCCCGAGCAACTGTGCAGAAGCTGCAAAACAAGCCTTTGCTTGTGTAACATTATCAAATTCTTCAAGTTTTGAAACGGAACCCTTTTCCAACAAACGTATACGCGCAAAAAGAGCCTCCAATTCTGTGATCGCAAGACTGGTGTTCAAGTCGTCTTCTAGCGAGTCCAAAATTCGAGGATGTGGTTTTGTAGGAATGGTGCTTTTGGAAAGTTCGCGCCATTTCCTTAATCTTTTTTCCGCCTCCCGCGCCTTTTCCGCCGTCCAATCCATCGGCTTGCGGTAATGCGTGCTCAGAAACACGAACCGGATCACCTCTCCCGGGATGCCCTGATCCAGCAGATCGCGCACCGTGAAGAAGTTGCCGAGGCTCTTGGACATCTTCTTGCCTTCGACCTGCAGCATCTCGTTGTGCAGCCAGTAGCGCGCGAAATCTCCTTCGGGATGCGCGCAGCAGCTTTGCGCGATCTC
>JAWLFT010000006.1:0-18605 GCA_041685435.1 Roseovarius sp. | reverse complement strand
CTTGGACATCTTCTTGCCTTCGACCTGCAGCATCTCGTTGTGCAGCCAGTAGCGCGCGAAATCTCCTTCGGGATGCGCGCAGCAGCTTTGCGCGATCTCGTTCTCGTGGTGCGGGAACATCAGGTCGTTGCCGCCGCCATGGATGTCGAAACTCTCTCCCAGCAACGCGTAAGCCATTGCCGAGCATTCGATGTGCCAGCCGGGACGCCCCCGCCCCCAGGGGCTGTCCCAGCCCGGCTGATCGCCCTCGGAGGGTTTCCACAGCACGAAATCCATCGGGTTGCGCTTGTAGGGCGCCACCTCGACCCGCGCGCCGGCGATCATGTCATCGACGGACCGCCCCGACAACTTGCCATAGTCTTCGCGCCAGCTGTCCACGGCGAAAAGCACGTGTCCCTCGGCCTCATAGGCATGGCCCTTCTCGATGAGTACCTCGATCATCGCGACCATCTGCGGGATATACTGCGTCGCCCGCGGCATGTGGTCGGGCTCGAGCGCGACAAGCTCGCCCATGTCCTCGAGAAACCACTGGGTCGTCTCTGCCGTGATCTCGCCGATCGCGCGGCCGCTCTCGGCGGCGCGGGCGTTGATCTTGTCATCCACGTCGGTGAAATTGCGCACATAGGTCACGTGATTGGGGCCGTAGACATGCCGCAGCAGCCGGTAGAGGACATCGAACACCACGACGGGCCGCGCATTGCCCAGATGCGCCCGGTCATAGACCGTGGGCCCGCAGACATACATGCGCACATTGTCCTGATCTAGAGGCTCGAAAACCTCTTTCCGTCGTGTTCTGGTATTGTGCAGCCTGATGTCGGTCATTCTTGCCTCGCGCGCCTCTACATGGCGGATCTAGCAACTTCGGACCCCCTTGAAAACACGCAATGCAATCAGCGCGACGGGCCGCAAGCGGCTACCCGGTAGCGGATCCGCCCTCCGGGATCAGGGATAGATCGAGATCCGACCGACAGGCTTTAACCCGTCCTCCGTGCGACGTGCGGCGATGATCTCGCCGGACCGCACACCAAGATTGGTCAGCGCGGTGATGTTCACCTGATGTGTCACGATCAGAATCCGCTCTTCGGATGGCACCGCGCCGATCAGATCCCGCGTCGCGGCGGTCTGGCCCGCGCGATCGCCCCGTCCGGCAAAAAACGAGTTGAGCGGCGGTTTCTCGACGACCTCACCCAAATCCAGCAGCTCTGCCGTGTCGCGGCTGCGGCACCACTGGCTGGTCCAGACATGATCGAACACGACACCCGCCTCGCGCAAGGCCTGCCCGGTGCGCCGCGCCTGCGCGCGTCCCCGATCATCTAGATTGCGCTGCGTGCTGCACTCGCCAAGCTCGAACCCCGCAGGATCACCCGTTCCAGGCGCCAACGCATGCCGCATCAGCGCAACGACACCTTCCTGTTTCAGCAGCGACAGATCGTCGGCGGTCCCGATCGAAGCATGGATCATGAAGAAGACTGTCAGCAGGACGCGCATCACGATTTCATTCCGTATCGGCGCAGAAAATGCCCCGCCGCCGGATCACTCGGATGTCTCGACGATGACCAACTCGCGTATCGACGCGCCACGCGCATGATCGAGCCCCTGTTGGTAATCAGCGCTGTTGTAACAGGCTTCCGCAGCTTCGACGCTCGGGAATCGAGCGACCACATGACGCGCCCGTGCCTGCCCCTCGAGCTGGACGTAACGCCCGCCCCGCGCGATGAAGACACCGCCATGCTTGGCGATGGCCGGACCGGCCAGAGCGGCATAGCGGCCGTAGGCCTCGTCATCCGTGACGGTCACATGGGCAATCCAGAGGGCAGGCATGGTGTGGGTCTCCTGTCGGTTCAGATGCCATCCACGATGACGATGTCCCGCTGGCTCGCCGACAGCGCCAGTGGCAGGATATTGCGGTAGTCGGCGGAGCTGTACCAGTCGAGCGCGGTTTGCCGGTCGGGAAACTCGATGATCACGTGGCGTTCGGGTGCCTCCCCTTCCAGCAGGATCTGCGGACCGCCCTTCACGAGAAACCGGCCGCCATATCGCTCGGCCGATGCCACGGCCTGGCGCGCATAGTCCTGATAGGCCTGAGGATCCGTCACCGTGATCCGCCCCATGAAATACGCCGTCATCCGGCCTCCACGACGCTCAGAACGTCCTCTGCCGCCGCGATGGCGGCGTCGGCGCCGATGATGTCGTTGCCGCCACCTTGGGCCATATCGGCCCGGCCACCGCCACCCTTGCCACCGAGTTTCGCCACGGCAGCACGCACCAGATCGACGGCCGAAACCCGCGCTGTCAGATCATCCGTCACCCCGGCCGCGACGGCCACCTTGCCGCCCGTGTCGGCGATCAGCAGGATTGCCCCGCTCTCGATTCGCGTCTTCATGTCGTCGATGAGAGGCGGAAGGTCCCGCCCCTGCACACCCGAGAGCACCTGTGACAGGAACCGGACGCCGCCAACCTCGCGGGGGGCCGCCGCGTCGCCCGCACCCGTGCCACCGGCCATGGCCAACTCGCGGCGCAACTGCGCGACCTCGTTGGCAAGGTCGCGGCGCTCTTCCATCAGAGATTTGACCCGCGCCGGCACATCCTCTGGTCGGGTCTTGAGATCAGCCGCAACGCGACCAAGCCGGGCGGTCCGATCACTCAGATACTCGAAAGCGGCCGCACCGGTCAGCGCCTCGATCCGGCGCACCCCGGCGCTGGAGGCCGTGTCGCCAAGCGTGACGAACACACCGATATCTCCGGTCTGGCGCACATGGGTGCCGCCACAAAGCTCTATCGAATAGGTCTGCCCATCACTGCCCTTGCCGGAATCCTCCAGCATGCCCATGGACACGACGCGAACCTCGTCTCCGTATTTTTCGCCGAAAAGCGCCTGCGCGCCGAGGTCGCGCGCGTCGTCAATGGCCATGATCCGGGTCTCGACCGTGGAATTCTGGCGAATGAAAGCGTTCACCTCGGCCTCGACGCGGCTTGTTTCTTCGGCACTCAGCGGTTTCGCGTGGCTGAAATCAAAGCGCAGACGATCCGGAGCGTTGAGCGACCCGCGCTGTACCACATGCGGCCCGAGCGCGCGGCGCAGCGCCTCGTGCAGAAGGTGCGTGGCCGAATGGTTGGCGCGGATCGCGCTGCGACGGTCGTGGTCGACGGCCAGTCGGGCAGCCTGCCGGCTGGCCACCTCGCCCTCTTCGATTTCGGCAAAATGGATAAAGACGCCGGACACCTTTTTCGTGTCGGTGATGCGCGCCCGGCCCGTGTCAGTCACCAGCGTGCCGGTGTCGCCCACTTGCCCGCCGGCCTCGGCATAAAACGGCGTCTGGTTGAGAACGATCTGGCAGGACGTGCCCTGGCCAACCGCATCGGTGACGGCCCCGTCCACGACGATCGCCGCGATCTGACCCTCGGCGGTCTCGGTGTCGTAACCCAGGAAATCGGTCGCGCCATGATCCTCGGCGATATCAAACCAGACCACCTGATCGGCGGTCTCGCCGGATCCGGCCCATGCGGCCCGCGCCTTGGCTTTCTGCTCGGCCATCGCGGCCTCGAACCCGTCAGCGTCCACGGTGAGACCGCGCTCGCGCAGCGCATCCTGGGTCAGGTCGAGCGGGAAACCGAACGTGTCATAGAGCTTGAACGCAGCCTCCCCCGGCAGCGCCGCCCCCTCGTGCAGCTGAGCCAATTCGTCATCAAGCAGGCGCAACCCGCGGTCGAGCGTCTGCTTGAAGCGCGTCTCCTCAATATGCAGCGTTTCCTCGATCAGCGGCTGCGCGCGCCCAAGTTCGGGAAAGGCCTGCCCCATCTGCGCCACGAGGGCGGGCACCAGACGGTGCATGACGGGGTCCTTCGCGCCGAGCATGTGCGCATGCCGCATCGCGCGGCGCATGATCCGGCGCAGCACATAGCCCCGCCCCTCATTCGACGGCATCACGCCATCGGCGATCAGAAACGAGGTCGAGCGCAGGTGATCGGCGATCACCCGGTGATGCACTTTTCCCGGACCGTCGGGATCAGAGTTTGTGGCATGCGCGCTCGCCTCGATGAGGTAGCGCATGAGATCGGTGTCGTAATTGTCGTGCTTGCCCTGCAACAGCGCGCCGATCCGCTCCAGCCCCATGCCGGTATCGATCGACTGCATGTCGAGATCACGCTGCGTGCCATCCGCGAACCGCTCGTTCTGCATGAAGACAAGGTTCCAGATTTCGATGAACCGGTCGCCATCCTCCTCGGCACTGCCCGGGGGGCCGCCCCAGATCTCGGGGCCGTGATCGTAGAAGATCTCGGTGCATGGCCCGCACGGGCCGGTGGGGCCCATCGACCAGAAATTGTCATCCGTCGCGATGCGGATGATCCGGTCGTCGGGCAGGCCCGCATATTTCTTCCAGATGGCCGCTGCCTCGTCGTCGGTGTGATAGACGGTAACCAGCAGCTTGGAGCTATCCAGACCGAACTCACGGGTCAGCAGATCCCATGCGTAGGGAATCGCCTGTTCCTTGAAGTAATCGCCAAAGCTGAAATTCCCGAGCATCTCGAAAAACGTATGGTGCCGCGCCGTGTAGCCCACATTGTCCAGATCGTTATGCTTGCCACCGGCGCGCACGCATTTCTGGCTGGTCGCGGCGCGGGTATAGCCGGGATGCTCGACCCCGGTGAAGCAGTTCTTGAACTGCACCATGCCCGAATTTGTGAACATCAACGTCGGGTCGTTGCGCGGCACCAATGGCGAGCTGTCGACGATGGTGTGGTCGTTGCGCTCGAAAAAGTCGAGAAAGGTAGAACGTATGTCATTCAGCGTGGGCATGGAGAACTCTTTTCCGGGCGTTGTACGGGCCTGCATCGACGCAGATCTAGCCGCGTCAAAGAGACATGTCCACCGTCCAAGGCCCAGGCCCGCGCAGGACGCGGGCCTCGATCCGGTTTCGCGTGACGCTCAGCCTTCGACGACGTCGCTGTCGCCGCCCTTCGCATCCGCGGGCATGTCGAAGTCCAGACCATGCGCGGCGCGTATCCTGTCTTCGATGGCGAGCGCCACGTTCGTGTTTTCTTTCAAATACTTCTTGGCGTTCTCGCGGCCCTGACCGATACGCTCGTCCCCGTAGCTGAACCAGCTGCCGGATTTTTCGACGACGCCTGCCTTCACGCCCATATCGACCAGTTCGCCGGTTTTCGAGATGCCCTCGCCATACATGATGTCGAATTCGACCTGCTTGAACGGCGGCGCCACCTTGTTCTTGACCACCTTCACGCGCGTCGAGTTTCCGACGATCTCGTCTCGGTCCTTGATCGACCCGATGCGGCGAATGTCGAGACGCACCGAACTGTAGAACTTGAGCGCGTTGCCCCCGGTCGTGGTTTCCGGGCTGCCGAACATGACGCCGATCTTCATGCGGATCTGGTTGATGAAGACCACCGTGCATTTCGTGCGGCTGATCGATCCGGTAAGCTTGCGCATCGCCTGGCTCATGAGCCGGGCGTGAACGCCAACGCTGCTGTCGCCCATCTCGCCCTCGAGCTCCGATTTCGGCGTCAGGGCCGCTACCGAATCGATTACCACCATGCTGACCGCACCCGAGCGCACGAGCGTATCCACGATCTCCAGTGCCTGCTCTCCGGTATCCGGCTGAGAGATGAGCAGTTCGTCCAGATCGACCCCGAGCTTGCGGGCATAGATCGGGTCGAGGGCGTGTTCGGCGTCGACGAAGGCGCACACGCCGCCCTTTTTTTGCTCTTCGGCTATACAATGCAGCGTCAGCGTGGTCTTGCCAGAGCTTTCGGGGCCATAAACCTCGACCACACGCCCCTTGGGAATGCCGCCGATACCGAGCGCGATGTCGAGACCGATCGAGCCTGTCGAGGTGGCCTCCATGTCGGCGATGACATTGTCACCGCCCAATTTCATGATCGAACCCTTGCCGAACTGCCGTTCGATCTGGGCCAGGGCGCTGTCGAGCGCCTTTTGCTTGTCCGCGTTGCGCTTATTATCCATGGAAAGTAGATCTGCCGTTGCCATTCATTCGCCTCCTTATTCCACATCCGGTCAAGAGCGGCAATGATTGCGGATGTTCGCGTAAAGTTCTGCTCGTTATGGGGGTAAAACACGAACAGATCAAGGAATTTGTTTGTCCTCACAGTCTTGCCGTCAAGGATTAACAAGTGGTTTAAATCGCTGCGATGGTTCACGACTCATTTCGGGATATGGCGATGCTGGTCTTCGCAAAGCAGAAACTGGTGCTGTTATCGGTTCCCAAGACCGGCAGCACAGCCTATCAGACGGCGCTCGCGCCGATTGCGTCCATGGTGATCAGCGCACCGCCCGAACTCAGACACGCACCGGTTTTTCGCTACAACCGGTTCATCCGCCCGATGATCGAACGATTCGTCGGTGGGGACGTCGACATCGTTGCAGTGATGCGCGAGCCGGTGAGCTGGCTGGGCAGCTGGTTCCGCTACCGTCAGCGCGCGTCACTCGCAGGTGACGCCAACAGCACGCAGGACATGAGTTTCGATGATTTCGTGGTGGCCTATTGCAGCGGGCGGCCGCCGGGTTTTGCCAAGGTCGGATCCCAGGCCAAGTTTCTGGAGCCACAACGCAATGGCACGCGGGTCACACATCTTTTCCGCTACGAGGATCGGGCCGGTTTGGACGCGTTTCTGGAAGACCGACTCGATACATCCATCGAAACAGCATCGGAGAACACGTCACCAGTGATGCCGCTGTCTTTGTCAAGGGATATCGAGACCCGATATCGCCGAAAGCATGCGGACGATTTCGCGTTATGGGCCGATATCGCCGGGCATGGTGTTCACACGCCCCGGCCCACCAGACCCAAGCCACCAGACCCGCCGTCCTCCTGAGTGTAGCGCATGGGACGTCACTCAAACGGTCTGGCGCTGGACCATATCCGTCAACTCCTTGAGAGAGAACGGTTTCGGCAGGAAAACAGAGTTCGGGATTCTGGACTGAATCTCGCTGAAGGTCTCTTCGGCATAGCCCGACATGAAAACCACCCTGGCCTCGGGACGGGCGCCAAGCGCCTGTCGTACCCAGGTTGGTCCATCCAGACCCGGCATCACCACGTCGGTCACGAACACGTCGACGTGCAGCGTGCGATCCGCGAGAAGGTCGAGCGCGTCCTCCGCCGAGTCGGCCTCGATCACCGTGTAGCCGCGCATTTGCAGCGCGCGGCTGGCAAAGGCCCGCACGGGGGCTTCGTCCTCGACCAGCAGGACCACGCCGCTGGCCGGTCCGGCCATGACCGCATCACGAGGCTCCGACACCTTGCACGCGTCCGGTTGCGTGTGTGCCGGAAAGAGCAACTGGAATACCGTGCCTTCTTGCGGGACGCTGTCGAAAAAGATGAATCCGCCGGTCTGCTTGATGATGCCATACGCCGTCGAGAGGCCCAGCCCCGTCCCCTCGCCCGCACGCTTGGTCGTGAAGAATGGCTCGAACACCTTCTGCGCCTTGTCGGGCGGAATGCCGACCCCCCCGTCAATAATCTTGACCGACACGTAGCGCCCGGGCGCCACCACAGCCCGGTCCCGACGCAAAGGCTCTGTCAGGGTCACGTTCTCGGTCAGGATCCGGATCTCACCACCTTTCGGCATGGCGTCCCGTGCATTGACGACAAGGTTCATGATGACCTGTTCCAGTTGCCTTTTATCTGCGCGAATGGCGGACAGCGCCGGGTCGTGGCTCAACACGAGAGAGACTTTTTCCCCGACAAGACGATTGAGCAGATGGGTCAGGTCCGCAAGCGTCTCGCGCAGGTCGATCAATTGCGGGCGCAGGGTCTGCTTGCGCGAATAGGCCAGAAGCTGGCTGACGAGAGCGGCCGCGCGATTTGCGTTTTGATTGATCTGCATGAGATCGGCATAATCAGGATCCCCCTGATCATGACGCAGCAGCAGCAAATCGCAATGCCCAGTGATCGCTGTGAGGAGGTTGTTGAAATCATGCGCCACCCCCCCCGCAAGCTGCCCGATCGCCTGCATCTTCTGACTTTGGACAAACTGCGCCTCGAGCGATTTCAGTTCCGTCGCGTCGTTCATCACCGCGATGAGAACGCATTCGCCGTCTTCCATCGCGCGATTGAGGGTGACCTGAACGAAGACCTCGCGATCATCGCGGCGCACGCGCAGAAACTCGGCATGGACGGTGCCACGCTCCGACGCGGCATCGTCGATCCAGTCCTTGATCGATCGCCCCAGACCCTCGAGCGCATCGCCAAAAGCCATGCCTTTCGTGCACTCGACACCAAGCAGATCGCGCCCCGGTCTGTTGGACTGCATGATCATGCCGTCGCGCCCAAGCTTCAGGAGGGGTACGGGCAGGTCCTCGAAATATTCCCATCCGTCACCGGTGCGATCGGCCTCGGTCGCATGCGGTATGAGAAAAATGTTGCGTGGCCCGTCGATCTCCTCACGCTCGAACACGAAACAGTCGACGGGGCCGTCTTGCGTCGGCACCCGGCAACGCCCGCCGGAGCGACCCGACAGATGCGGACATACATCACCGAGGGTTTGCACCCGGCCGCCAAGCAAGGCGCGCGCGGCCGCATTCAGCTCAAGGACGGCCCCGTCATGTGCCACGCAGAGCATGGGCAAACCATGCTCGCGGGATAAGGCATTCTCGCAGCCGGAAGCCGCGCCAATATCGATACGCCAGAGAAACTGTCCCTCTCGCGTGCTGTGAACGCTGATCTGCACTGCGCCCTGATCCCTGGGAACATGCCTGACAGCCGCCCCCTTTGTCAGCACCTCTTCTACCAGCTCGCCGACGATCCGGCCCGGATTTGCAAGCGTGCCTTCAAGAACGACCTCAAGCATCGAACCATCGGATACAGGGAAGGCCCGCCGCGCGGACGGATTGGACCGCAGGACGGCACCCTGAGGATCTGCGAGGATGGCCGGCGCGGGATCGTTCTCTATCATTGCCGCCACGTGCCCGAGGTGGTGATCGCGGCGCCGGGCCAGTCGGTGCCGCAGCACCAAAAGCCAGACCGCGCAAAAGATCAGGGTCGCAAAAATCGTCCAAAGCAGCATCCGCAGGTGTGGATCCGAAATCAGCACGGCCGCCAAGAGCGAAAACGCCGCCAGCAGAATGACGGACCCCGATTTCGGGCCGAACCGCCTCGCAGCCCGGTCGAGAGGACGATCGGAAAGGTCCGTGAGCGCCAATGACATGCCTTCCATCAAAAGAGATCGTGCCAGAGCTTGGCGCAAACACCTTAATCAAGGCTTAATGTTGTCACAGAACACAGGTCAAGGTGGATCATCACTGCCGGACATGCGGCGCAGCCGTGCGAGAAAGAAACCGTCTCCGGTGGATGAGACCGGCCAGTGTCGCATGTCGACGACGCGCCAAGCGGGATGGCTCTCGCGAAACGCCTCGATGATGGATTGATTTTCCACGTCCAGCACCGAGCAGGTCGTGTAGACGAGACATCCCTCCGGCGCCACCAGCCTGGCCGCCTCTCGCAGAATTTCGGACTGTATCCGGGTCAGTTCCGCAAGGCGGTCGGGCGTCAGGCGCCATTTTGCCTCGGGTGTGCGTCGCCACGTGCCGCTCCCGGTGCAGGGCACGTCGCACAGAACCAGATCGAAGGGCGCCGCCTCCGCCAGTTCGGACGTCGCCAACACTGTTGCTTTGACGCCGGCACGGGCGGCGCGCGCGGGCAGATCCTTCATGCGCTCAGGCGCGACGTCATGGGCAAACCAAGTGGCATCGACGCGCGACGCCATCGCCAGCAGCTTGCCACCGCCACCGGCGCAGTGGTCGAGCATGCGCGCACCATGCGGGATGTCGAGGCGCTCCATTGCGGCCTGACTGCTGCCATCCTGAAGCTCCACACAGCCTTGTGAATAGGCCGACGAGAGGGCGATTTTCCGCGTACCTTCAGTGACGTGAAGCGCATGCTCGGCGATTTCGACCGGCACTGCCGCGATGCCTTCGGCCGCAAGGCGTGACCGGGCCGCCGCGACGGTGGCGCACCTTGGATTGACCCGCAGCATGACCGGCGCGCGATGCCTCAGCGCCTCGGCGACGGGTGCGGCCCGCTCTTGCAGGGAGGCCTGGAAATGCGGCCAGAGCCAATCCGGCAGGTCGCGCAGATCCTGATCCGAGACCGGCGCATCGGCCTGCAGCTCTATCGCGCTCAGCGGCTCAGGCGCGTGACCCTGGCCGGTAAAAAGCGTCGCCGGATCCAAGCCCCGCAGGCGCAACGCGCCGATCATCCGGCAACGCGCCGTCATGCCGCCGCCGGCGGCCGCGCTGGACCGCCACCTGCGCAGCACGTCGAAGACATGATCGCGCACCGCCGCACGGTCCTTGGAGCCGGCGTAGCGCGCGCCGCGCGCCCAGGACTGCAACGCCTTTTCCGCCGCCACGCCTGCGCCGATCGCGTCAAGAACCTCTATCGCGGCGGCGACGCGCGCACCCGGCGTCATGAAGCCACCGCCGGCACGGCTGATCCGCGCGCGGAGGACTGTTGCGTCGTGTATCCGTAATCTGTCATGACCCTCATATGCCCCTGCCTGCCGACGCCTGATTGCCTTGCGCGCGCTGCGGCGTCAATCAGGCAAGCCGTTGGTCCTTGTGGTGACGAGCCCGCGAAATTTCCGGTGCCGCGGCCAGGACCTCTGCGTGTTTGTCTTGCACGCGGACGGCCTGCGTTCTACTGGGCTGGGCCATGACCGAGATATCCCATGACCGCCTTCTGATCATCGACTTCGGCAGCCAGGTGACGCAGCTGATCGCTCGCCGGCTACGCGAGCTCAATGTCTACAGCGAAATCCATCCTTATCAGAACGTCACCGACGCCCTGCTGCAGGAGATACAGCCGAAGGCGGTGATCTTCTCGGGTGGGCCCGACAGCGTGACGCGCGAGGGTAGCCCGCGCCCGCCGCAATCCGTCTACGAGCTTGGGGTGCCGATCCTTGGCATATGTTACGGCCAGCAAGTGATGATGCAGGATCTCGGCGGCAAGGTGGAGGCCGGGGAAGCGGCCACGGCCGAGTTCGGGCGTGCCTTTGTCACGCCGTCGGGGCTGGAAAGCGAATTGCTGGAGGGCTGGTTCCGCGACGGCACAGGACGCGCGCAGGTCTGGATGAGCCATGGCGACCATGTCTCTGAAATCGCATCGGGATTCGAAATCCTCGGCACATCTCCCGGCGCGCCCTTTGCCATGACGGCCGACCGCGCGCGCCGCTTCTACGCGGTGCAGTTCCACCCCGAGGTGCATCACACACCCGATGGCAAGCGGCTCTACGAGAATTTCGTGCGGCTGGCGGGGTTCACCGGCGACTGGACGATGGGCGCCTATCGCGACGAGGCCATTGCCAAGATCCGTGCACAGGTGGGCGACCGCAAGGTGATCTGCGGCCTGTCGGGGGGCGTCGATTCCTCGGTTGCGGCGGTGCTGCTCCACGAGGCCATCGGCGAGCAACTGACCTGCGTCTTCGTGGATCACGGCCTTTTGCGGCATAATGAGGCCGTGGAAGTGGTCACCATGTTTCGCGATCACTACAACATCCCGCTGATCCATGCCGACGAGGCCGAGCTGTTTCTGGGTGAGCTTGACGGTGTAAGTGACCCCGAACAGAAAAGAAAGATCATCGGCCGCCTGTTCATCGACGTGTTCCAGAAATATGCCGGCGACATTGAGGGAGCCAAGTTTCTGGCCCAGGGCACGCTCTATCCGGACGTCATCGAAAGCGTCAGCTTTGCTGGCGGGCCGTCGGTCACGATCAAGTCGCATCACAATGTCGGCGGGTTGCCTGAAAAGATGGGGCTCAAACTGGTCGAGCCGCTGCGCGAGCTTTTCAAGGACGAGGTGCGCGCCCTGGGGCGTGAACTGGGGTTGCCCGACAGTTTCATCGGGCGACATCCCTTCCCCGGTCCGGGGCTTGCCATCCGCTGCCCCGGCGAGATCACCCGCGAGAAACTTGGCATATTGCGCAAGGCGGATGCCGTCTTTATCGACCAGATCCGCAAGCACGGGCTTTACGACGAGATCTGGCAAGCCTTCGTGGCGATCCTGCCGGTGCGTACAGTGGGCGTCATGGGCGACGGGCGCACCTATGATTTCGCCTGCGCCCTGCGCGCGGTGACATCCGTGGACGGGATGACAGCGGATTATTACCCGTTCACTCACGATTTTCTCGGCGAGACCGCGACACGCATCATCAACGAGGTGCGCGGCATCAACCGCGTGACCTATGACGTGACCTCGAAACCGCCGGGCACGATCGAATGGGAATGATCCGTTCGACCGGCACGATGACCGGCCAGCCAGACCAAGCCGACGCCGTCCGCGCCACGCTGCCCAGGCAGGTCCGGCTGATCCAGGCAGTGCCGGGCTGCCAGGCGTTTGACGTGACAGACACAGCGTCGGGTGTCTTTTCCGTCTCCTCCCTCTCCGAACGATTTGCCGACCGCGCCGGGTATGAGGCGGATCAGATCCGCACCCGCGCCGGCGACTGGTGGCGCGTCACCGCTCAACCTTCTCGCGAGTTCGCGCTGATCGAAGCATGACGCTCGGCGTCACCACACCTGCACCGCAAGTCCTGCGCGCCGCACTGTGGATGTTGGGCGCGGTGGCGTCGTTTTCCTCGATGGCGGTGGCGGGGCGCGCGGTCAGCCTCACACTCGATACCTTCGAGATCATGATGTATCGCAGCATCGTGGGCTTCATTCTGGTGCTGGCGGTGTCGCGGATCACCGGCCATGCGCGCAGCATCACGACACGCTCGCCGGGGCTGCATCTGATCCGCAACCTCAGCCATTTCACCGGCCAGAACCTGTGGTTCTACGCCATCACGATGATCCCGCTGGCGCAGGTATTCGCGCTGGAGTTTACCTCGCCCCTCTGGGTGCTGGTGCTGTCGCCGCTGATCCTGGGCGAACGCATGACCCGGGTTCGCGCCATCGCCGCCGTCATCGGCTTCAGCGGCATCCTGATCGTCGCGCGCCCCGGCCCCGAGACGATCAATGGGGGCACATTGGCGGCAGCCGCTGCGGCGCTTGGCTTTGCCGGGTCGATCCTTGCCACCAAGCGGCTGACCCGCACCGAAACGCTGACTTGCATCCTGTTCTGGATGACGCTCACGCAGATCGTCTTCGGCCTGATCTGCGCGGGCTTTGACGGCAACATCGCCCTGCCCTCTGTGGTGTCGCTGCCATGGATTTTCGTGATCGGCTGTGCCGGGCTGATGGCGCATGTCTGTCTGACGACCGCGCTGTCGATCGCGCCGGCCACGTTGATAACCCCGGTGGATTTCCTGCGCCTGCCCCTGATCGCGGTGATCGGGCTGATGGTCTATGGCGAGGCGATCGATGCGGCCGTGCTGATCGGGGCCGCAGTGATCTTTGGGGCCAACTACCTCAACCTCTGGCATGAGACGCGCAAAAAACATGATCGTTTCGATTTGACCCGTTAGACTGTGTCCTTCGCGCCATCTTTCCCGAAGTCGAAACAATACCGCAGCGTCAAAGATTGACCATGAGTGACGCCTCGCTACGGTGCGAGCGACTTTTGCGGACGGAGGGATCATGAAACACTTCATCTTGGCCACGACGGTTCTGGGGACCGTGTCGGCCGGCGCTTTCGCAGGCGGTATTGAAAGGCGTGGAGACCCCTCGCAGATCCTTTTCGAGGAGGGAAAGCGATATCTCGAATTCAGCGTGACCTCGGTCCAGCCAGACGTGAGCGGCGTGGCGCGACCAATCGGAGCGCCGGTAAGCCTTGCTGGCCCCACCGGCGACATCCAGAAGACCTTCCAGAATTATGCGGTCGGCTACAAGAACCAGATCAATGACCGCCTCGCCGTCGCGTTTGTCATCGACGAGCCGGTCGGTGCCAGCGTGGATTACCGCGGAGGTACCTTTTTCGATGGCGGCGCATTCTTTGGCGGGTCGAGTGCATCGGTCGACTCGATGCGGTTTACGGGCATGGCAAAATACAACGCCACGGATCGATTCAGCGTTTATGGCGGGCTGAATTATGTGGGACTGAGCGGTGATCTGACGGTTATCTCACCGGGGACGGGCGGATTTCCTCCGGCGAACCGGCCCCCCGGGGTCGGGTTCCCTGGCCAGTATAGGTTGTCCGTGGACAAAGACTGGCAGCTTGGCTACGTTCTTGGGGCTGCATACGAAATCCCCGACATAGCTCTGCGTGTCGCGCTGACCTACGAATCCAAGACCACGCACGACTTTCGTGACAACACCGGCACGCCCTTCAAGGTCGAGCTCCCCCAATCCGTCACGCTGCACGCGCAATCCGGCATTGCGCCTGATACGCTGCTCTTCGGGTCGATACGCTGGCGGGAATGGTCCCAGTTCGAAGTGGCCCCCGAAGACTTTCTTGCGTTTGATCAAGGTCCCCCGCCGTCAGCCGAAACCACGCCGATCGCCTTCAACGAATCCGACGTCTACACCTACCGTCTGGGCCTCGGTCGCAGTTTCACCGACAAATGGAGCGGTGCGTTCGTGCTGGGCTATGAGGAACAGACAGGTGACCAGATCGGCAATCTCGACGGGACCGACGGCTTCTGGAGCTATACTGTGGCGCTGACCCATGAGGTCGAAGCATGGGAGGTGACGGGCGCGCTGTCCTATATCGACTTCGGCAACGGCGACACGAACGTGGCCTCGTTCAAAGGCAATGATGCGGTGGCGTTCGGGCTCAAGGTCGGTCTGCGCTTCTGACATACGATGCGTGTCATGATTCCAGCACCGCGTCCCGAGAGGAGGCGGGGTTTTTCGTGCCGCTTGACGTTTGGCGTTTGACGCGCCCGCCCGCCCTTTGTAGCACCGCGCCCAAGGGAGACAGGCGATGATCTACGAGACCGCGCGGGACTGGCGCGAGACGACACACAAGCGGGTGCTGCTCTACGGCATGTCGGGCCTTGGAAAGACGCATCTTTCGACGTTGCTGCGCGATCAGGGCGACTGGTTCCACTATTCCATAGATTACCGCATCGGCACCCGCTACATGGGCGAGTTGATCGTCGACAACGCCAAGGCGCATGCCATGCAGGTGCCGTTCCTGCGCGAGTTGCTGCTGTCGGATTCGATCTATATCGGCTCCAACATCTCGTTTCACAACCTTGCGCCGGTCGCGACCTATCTGGGCAAGCCCGGCGATCCGTCCAAGGGCGGCATGCCGATCGGGGAATACCGCCGCCGTCAGGAGCAGTTCCGCCGCGCCGAGATCAACGCGCTGATGGATACCGGCTATTTCATCGAGCGCAGCGAGCGGCTTTACGGCTATCCGCATTTCGTCTGCGACACGGGCGGGTCGATCTGCGAATGGGTGGACGGCGACGATGCCGATGACCCGATCCTGACCGAATTGTCCCGGCATTGCCTGCTCGTCCATATCGAAGGGTCCGAGGCCCATACCGCCGAACTGATCCGCCGCTTTGACCGCGCGCCCAAGCCCATGGCCTATCAGCCGGAATTCCTCGATGCCGCGTGGAAGGATTATCTGCTTGAAAACAACTGCGAGGCAGACGAAGTTGATCCTGACAGCTTCATCCGGGCGACGTATTCGCGCGCCCTTGCGCACCGGCAGCCCCGCTATCGGGCGATGGTGCCGTGGGGGATCAGCATCACCGCCGACGAGGTCGCGTCGGTACAATCAGAAGCCGATTTCGATCACTTGATCGCCATTGCCCTTGAGCGTCGTCAGGCGATATCTACCTGACGCGTCAATGCCGAGGATTCCTGTCCCATGCCGATCAAGATGCCTGCCAATCTGCCCGCCTATGACGTGCTGACGCGCGAAGGCGTGATGGTGATGGATCCCGATCAGGCCGCGCGTCAGGATATCCGGCCGCTGCGCATCGGTCTGCTGAACCTGATGCCAAAAAAGATCCAGACAGAAAACCAGTTCGCCCGCCTCATCGGGGCGACGCCGCTTCAGATCGAGTTCGACCTTATCCGGATGTCCGAACATCAGACGCGCAACACCGCCGCCGAGCACATGGAAAGCTTCTACCGGCCATTCGACGATGTCGCGGCCTCGGGCGACAAATATGACGGGTTCGTGATCACCGGCGCCCCGATTGAGCATCTCGCGTTCGACGAGGTCACCTATTGGGACGAGATGCGCCACGTCCTCGACTGGACGCAATGCCATGTGCATTCCACCTTCGGCGTCTGCTGGGGGGGCATGGCGATGATCAACCATATTCACGGGGTGCAGAAACATGCGCTGGATCACAAGGCGTTCGGCTGTTTCCGGCATCACAACATGGCCCCGGCCTCGCCCTATCTGCGCGGGTTTTCAGACGAATGCGTGATCCCCGTCAGCCGCTGGACCGAGATGCGACGCCCCGAGATCGAGGCCGTACCCGGCCTGCGCATCCTTCTGGACAGCCCCGAGGTCGGTCCCTGTCTGGTCGAGGATCCGGGGCATCGCGCGCTCTATATCTTCAATCATTTCGAATATGACAGCGACACCCTCAAACAGGAATATGACCGCGATGTCGCCGAAGGCCGGGACATCAACGTGCCCGGCAATTACTATCCCGAGGACGATCCGGCACGCGCGCCCCAGAACCGCTGGCGCAGCCATGCGCATCTGCTTTACGGCAACTGGATCAACCAGATCTACCAGACCACTCCGTTCGACATGCATGCCATTGGCCGTTAAATCCCTGATCCTTCTTATCCTCCTTATCCTCGTGCTGACGGGTATCTGGGGCTGGACCCAGCATCGCGCGCAATTGCGAGAGGCGCAGGCCGAGACGGCCTATCCCCCCGAAGGTCAGTTCGTGACCGTGGACGGCACACGCGTGCATGGCGTGGTCATGGGGTGCAAGGCCGGTGACGCCCCCGATCTGGTGCTCATTCACGGGGCGTCGGGCAACACCCGCGACATGACCTTTTCGCTCGCGCCGCGTCTGGCCGAGGAGTACCGCGTGATCGTGCTGGATCGTCCGGGACTGGGATATACCGACCGGATCAATGGCACCGGCGCCACGATCACCCAGCAAGCGGCGCTGTTGCAAAAGGCCGCAGCCAAACTGGGGGCCGACCAGCCCATCGTCCTTGGCCACAGCTATGGCGGCGCGGTGGCGCTTGCATGGGCCGTGACGCGCCCCGATCACATTGCCGGTCTCGTGGACGTGTCCGGTGCGGCCAAGCCGTGGGAGGGCGGTATCTCGACGTATTACAAGGTGCTGTCGAACCCTGTTCTGGGGCCGGCGGTGATCCCGTTCATCACCGCCTATGTCGATGACAGCCGCGTCGAAGACGCCGTACGCGAGATCTTCACGCCGCAAGAGCCGCCCGAGGGCTATCTCTCGCATATCGGTGCAGGGTTGACGCTGCGGCGGCACTCGTTGCGCGCCAACGCCCTGCAGCGCGCCAACCTGCTGGGAGAGATCGAGGCGCTGCACACCCGCTACGGCGAGATCTCGGCGCCGGTCGAAATCCTGCACGGCACCGCCGACACGACGGTGGGGCTTTCCATCCATTCAGTTCCGCTCGCAGATCAGATCGCAGCCGCGCAGTTTACGCCGCTTGAAGGGATCGGTCACATGCCGCATCACGCCGATGAAGACGCGGTCGTCGCGGCCATTCAGCGCGCCGCGACCCGTGCCGGATTGCGCAAGGCTGACTGAGCGGTCATAATAATCGCGACAAGGTTAAGGTATGCGGCATGGAGTTGCCCTTTGACGGCGCAATCAGCGCCTATTTTGAGACCGAGGCGCCAGACGAAGTGCGTGATGCGATCCGCCGCGCCCGCAGGGGGGACGTGCTCAACCCGGCCTTTCCCTATTCTGAACCCCTTGCAAAAAAGCAGTACCAGAAGGATCTGCAAAAATTGCAGATCGAACTGGTCAAGCTGCGCCATTGGGCCCGGTCCACCGGCACGCGAATCGCCATCCTTTTCGAGGGGCGCGACGCCGCCGGCAAGGGCGGCACGATCGACCGGTTTCGCGCCCATCTCAACCCGCGGGGCGCGCGCGTGGTGGCCCTGCCGAAACCGTCGGATGTCGAAGCGACGCAGTGGTATTTCCAGCGCTACATCAACCATCTGCCGGCCAGTGGCGAGATCGTCTTCTATGACCGCAGCTGGTACAATCGCGCCGTGGTCGAGCATGTCTTCGACTTCTGCACCTCCGACGAGCGGGAGCATTTCTTTGCCCAGGTGCCCGATTTCGAACGGATGCTGGTGCACGAGGGGATTGTCCTCTTCAAGTTCTGGCTCGACGTGGGCCGGGCCGAACAGCTGCGCCGCTTTCTCGACCGCGAGAAAGATCCGCTCAAGCAGTGGAAGCTCAGCTGGATCGACGTGGAGGGGCTGCGCAGATGGGATGCCTACAGCGCCGCGATCGGCGACACTCTTGCGCGCAGCCATACCGACCATGCGCCGTGGACCGTCATCCGGTCCGATGACAAGCGCCGCGCAAGGCTGGCGGCGATCCGGCAGGTGCTGGCCTGCATGGACTATACCCACAGGGATTCGCAGGTTATCGGCGCCCGGGACGGATTGATCGCCGCCGGGCCGGAAATCTGGAACGGCTGATCAGGGATCCCTCGCAAACGGATCCTCGGGATAGACCACCCCCGAAAGGTAGAGACCGTGCGGCGG
>JAWLFT010000059.1:0-18200 GCA_041685435.1 Roseovarius sp. | reverse complement strand
AAGCTTCGGGAATCCGTTTTTCGGTAAATCCGACCCATACCAACGTGTTCCGGCCTTGTATCGACCTCATGAAGGTTTCTCTCCGTTTTTGGCGGGCAAACCTTGTGCAACCTTGCGTCACCCGTTTCCGTGGGATCAGGAATGACATCCGGCATCCGGCATCCGGCCGGCGGTGGCGGAATTTCTCGCCAGACGATACGCCGGTTCCGCCCCACAAGGACGTGGCCGGCGCATCCGGGTCAGCGCGTGCTGTCCTGCTTGACCTGCGAGCGCCGACCCTCGACCGAATAGAGGATCGTCGGCCCGATGCCTTTCAGGCGAACCCGCGCCTGCTTCTCGTAGGTGAACTCGGTGCCGATCCGTTCGACCACCGCTTCGCTGACGCTGATCTTGCCCGGTTTGCCGACTTCCTCGATCCGCGCGGCGGTGTTCACCGTCATGCCCCACAGATCGTAGACAAACCGCAGATCGCCCACCAGCCCCGCCAGCAACGGGCCGCTATGCACCCCGATTCGGACCTGCAGATCGCGGTCCAGCGTCAGGCCCATCTGCCGTGTCTCGAACAGAACCTCGAGCGCGGCGTCCACGGCCGTGGCGCAATGATCCGGCATGTCCTGGGTGACCCCGGCAACGAACATGTAGCTGTCGCCGATGGTCTTGATCTTTTCCAGATCGAAGCGGCGGATCACCTCGTCATAGCGGCCAAACAGGTCCTTGAGCAGCGTCATGGACTGTTCGGGCGTCGCCGTGGCCGCGTAGGTGGTGAAATCGACGATGTCGATGAAGACCACGGTCGCATCGGCGACCTGATCCACGATCTGGGTATCGCCGGCCTGCATCCGCTCGGCTATCCGCTTGGGCAGGATGCTTTCGAGAATGCGTTCCTTCTGCGCCAGCGCGGTGGCGAGATCCACCTGCTGCCGTTGCGTGCGGGAAAACGATTTTTCCAGTTCGAACAGCACAGAATTGTAGAAAAGTCCGATCTGGCCCACCTCGGTGAACGGCGATTGCGGCGCGCGGATCGCCATGTCGCGCGTCCGGACCTGCCGCTGCATGACATCGAAGAGTTCGTTCAGGTCGGTATTGGCGCCGTGCTCGCCCACGTTCAGACCGATGGTCTCGATGTGCCGCGTGACCCGCAGCGGCACGATCCGGTTCAGCAGTGCGAGCAGTCCCAGCGGCAGCGCGACCGCCCAGGTGAGCAGCGCGGCGATCCCCAAAACCTGCGTCAGCAGTTGTGACCCGGTGCCCGCCTCCAGAACGTCGGCCCCGAACAGCGCCACGGCCAGCAGGCCCCACAAGCCGCAGAACAGATGGACAGGCACCGCCCCGACCGCGTCATCGACCCGCACGCGTTCAAGCCAGCGATCCCCGTAAAACACGATTGCCCCGCCCACCGCGCCGACCGCCAGCGCCTCGCGCACGGTGAAGATATCGCAGCCGCCGGTGACCGCGACCAGTCCACCCAGCGCGCCGTTCATGCCGTAAAAGACGCTGGGTTTGCCAATGACCGCCCAGGACAGGCCCATCGCCGCGACGACGCCCATCGCCCCGCTCATGAAGGTGTTGAGCAGCACCGCCGGCACCCGGTCGTTCAACCCGAGCATGCTGCCCCCGTTGAAGCCGATCCATCCGAACCAGAGCAGCAACACACCAAACGCGGTCAGCGGCAGGTTCGAGCCATTGAACCGGCGCGGCTGGCCGTTCTCCAGAAACCGGCCGTCACGCGGCCCGATGACAAGGATCGCGGCCAGCGCCATGCCGCCACCCACGGCATGGACCACGCCCGACCCCGCATAGTCGTGAAAACCCGCCGCGCCCAGCCAGCCCGCCGGATCGCCCGAAGCATCCACGTTCCACGCCCAGTGCCCGAAAACCGGGTAGATCACCGTCACGGTGATCGCGGTGATCAGCAGATAGCCATGAAACGCGCAGCGTTCGGCCACCGCACCCGACAGGATCGTGGCCGCCGTGCCGCAGAACATGGCCTGGAAGATGAAGTGGACATAGGCACCGCCGGGATCCAGCGTATCGAAGGCGAAACCGGTCGCGCCCATCAGTCCGCCAAGGCTGGTGCCGAACATCAGGCCATATCCCAACGCCCAGTACAACAGCACCGACAGCGCCAGATCGCTGATATTCTTGATCGCGACGCTGATATTGTTCTTGGAGCGCGTGACGCCCGCCTCGACGCACATGAATCCGGCCTGCATGATGAAGACGAGCGCCGCACAGACCAGTATCCAGAGTTGATCGATCTGGCTCACGCTGGACGCCCGGCGGGCGCTGAATGGCCGGTGCGAGCCGTGCCCGACTTCGCCAGACAAGGTTTGCGGGACACGATCTCTTCTGACATGCGGATCTTACGGAACATCATTTTTACAGTGTCACAGTCGTTGGGTTTGCTCTCGGTGGTAGATCGTCACATGCCAGCTTGATCGAAAATGTCGATTGCCGGCTTGTGAAAACCGTCATGCGCGGTCAACCCGATGCCGACAGCTTCGTTCAACCGGCAGAGGCTTGCAAGGCTCATGTGCCGGCGCGCGACGGTCCATTCGTCTTTGGGCTCCACGACATGGTCACCCCGACGGTAGGTTTCGGTTTCGGGCGATGCCTGTGTGGTCTTCTCCAGATGAGTCTTGACGGGTTTCTGATGGAACCCGGCGCGGACGCCCGGCCATTCCTTGCCCGGAGCCAAAAGCGATGTCTCCTTACAGGCAGCAGCAGCCGTAAGGGTCGCGGCAGCATCATCCGGTCCCGACATCGGTGTCGTGCCGAAGGTGTTCGAGATGCGCGACGAAAGCCATGGCCATTTGCGTGAAGTTAAAGAGCGTGCAGGTCCGAGGCCCTATGCTGACAAAGGTGGAGGAAATCCGGAAACACGCCGGAGCGCGTGTCGCGCAGTCCATGGCGGCGTCGTGGCGTGTCGGAAAGGATGTCTTGACCAGCACGCAGCACAGGGTAGGGACGGTGAACGGCCCTTTCCGGGCCCGGTGCGTGCTGCTTGGAATTGAACGGACTGGAGGACAAAATGAAGACATTTGCCACCGCTTTCGCGGCCGCCTTGATCGCTGGTTCAGCGCAGGCCGACCCTGCAGTGGGGATCACGAAAACGATGCCCGACGTCACCGTGCCGACCGAGACGGGCCCGCAGGTGATCGATCGCATACAGGATCCGTCACACGAGATAACCGGTGACTGGGCGCGCACCTCGCGTCCGTGCCCGGATTTCTGCATCCAGCCGATGACCCCCGCATCCGATGTGTCGACGATCGGAGAACTCGAGCTTATCGAGATGTTGCAGGACCGGGACGCGATGGTGGTGGACAGCCGAACGCCCGACTGGTTTCAGGGTGGCACGATCCCGGGCTCGATCAACATTCCCTATACGCGGGTCGTCGACGAGCTTGGCCAGCTCGGCTGCGATCCGGATTTCGACGGCTGGGATTGTGCGGGGGCCAAGCGTGTCGCGCTCTTTTGCAACGGGATCTGGTGCGGCCAGTCCCCAACGGCGATCCGCAACATGATCGAGGCCGGCTACCCTGCCGAGCGCATTTCCTACTACCGTGGCGGCATGCAGGTCTGGCGTCTGCTGGGCCTGACCGTGACCGGTGACGATTGACCATAAACCGGGCGACGCCTGCGCGGATCGACACGCGGTGCATCACGGTCGCGTATGCTGCGGCATGAGGGTGCGCAATATCTTCGGGGCCGGGATGCTCTGTGGCATCGATCGCTGCAAGACCGGACGCATTTGCCGGGCACACCTCTTGTCGCGCCACCAATTGTCGCGCCACCAGGAACCTCAGTCTCGGAAGTGCGGGCGACAGATAGTCCTCGCGGGACTATGTGCTCGGCTTCCGGATCGCTGCGGACCAGGGCGTCTCGAAGCGTGACGGCGCTCTGCAAGAGGGAAATCATCATGTTGCAAACACTTGGACTTCTTCTGGCCTGCCAGCTCGTCGGAGAAGTCACCGTCCGCGGCGTGGGCCTGTCCATCCCCGGACCGGTCATCGGGCTCGCACTGCTCATTCTGATCCTGCGCCAGAGACCGGCACTTGCCGAACAGCTGCGACCGACGGTCACTGTGATCCTGGCCAATCTGTCGCTGCTCTTCGTGCCGGCGGGGGTCGGCGTTATCGGCAATCTGGACGTCCTCTCGGAAGACTGGTTCGCGCTTCTCGTCGTTCTGGTGCTGTCCACGTTGTTGGCCATGTTGGCGGCTGTCGGCACCTTTCTTGCCGTGCGCCGCGTCACCGAAGAGCGAGCGACATGACGGACGTGGCAAACCTCTGGAGCTATCTGTCCACAACGCCCCTTCTCTGGTTGACGGGGACCCTTTTGGCCTACCTCGCCGCCGACGCGGTGGCGCGACGGCTCGGCAATCATCCGTTGGCCAATCCGGTGGTGATCTCCATCCTTCTGGTCGCGCCGGTGCTCTGGATCACGCAGACAGAGTATGCGACCTACTTCGAGGGTGCGCAGTTCATACATTTCCTGCTGGGACCGGCGACGATCGCCCTGGCGCTGCCGCTTTGGGACAACCGCGAGACCATTCGCGATTCCGTCGCGCCAATCCTTCTGGCGCTTCTGGCAGGCTCGGTGACGGCCGCAGGCTCGGCCATTCTGCTGGCGCAGGCTTTTGGTCTGTCGACCGAGGTGGTTCTTTCGCTCGCCCCCAAATCCACGACGGCGCCCGTGGCGCTCGGGGTTTCCGAAGCGGTTGGCGGCCTTCCCGCTCTGACGGCAGTGCTGGTGATCCTGACCGGGATCATCGGGGCTGTCGTCGTAACGCCGCTGATGACAGTGCTGCATATCAAGGATTGGCGCGCGCGGGGATTTTCCGTGGGGCTGGCATCGCACGGCATCGGAACTGCGCGCGCATTTCAGGTGAACCCGACCGCGGGGGCCTATGCCGGCATCGCAATGGCCCTCAATGCCCTGCTGACGAGCATCATCGTGCCGATGCTTGTTCGATGGCTGATGTAACACGATCGGGACCGATTTTGATAACCCGCCCCGTTGCAGCTCCGCAAAAGAGCCAGCCTGGCTGAGGGCCTTGCGGCGCGGTGCGCCGCCGCAGGCTGATCCTTGCCCTGCAGTGCGGCTGCACGACCTCCGCCTGCGCGGCGATCTCGGCCTCGGCCCTCTTCGGCTTCCGTTCCAGAATGCGGCGCTCGACATATTTCGCGAGCCTTCTGTCCGGCAAGGCCGATCTGGTGTTGAAGCCGCGCCACGGCACCGCGCAAGAGCTTGAGCGCCTGCCGGCAATCCCAACCCCAAGGGGCTGCGTAATTCGCTTGCCGACGATTGCGCGCAGATCTTTCGGCACGACCAGACGGGCATGATAGTGGCCGTTGCGGTTCTCCGGGTTTTTTTTAGATCTTGCCAGCCATGGGCGTGAGCCCTTGGATTCGCATCTGCACCCCTGAAACCGCCCACCGGACCGGTTTGCAATGGGGTTGCTTGATTTCATATGGTTGTAATGGAGCGGGCGAAGAGATTCGAACTCTCGACCCTTACCTTGGCAAGGTAATGCTCTACCCCTGAGCTACGCCCGCGTCCTTACACCGCTGCGTGTATAAATTTTGCCCTGCGGCTGCAAGCCGAAAAACTGCCACGCGGCGGTTTTTTCCGAGACCGTCCGGCCGGGCCTCCTGTTGCGGGAACGGGTCCGCATGCCGGCCCGTGGCGGCGGTTGCGACGCTGGACCTTGAGTATTTGGGGAAAGATGAAACGTGCGGGGCATGTTCCGTCCGCCGCCGCGCGTCCGTTTCGGGGCTTGACCTTCCGCATGGGGACTGCAAACTGTCCGGAGGTGGGAAATTTTGCGCATGGGTGGAAAATTTGCAGGACATCGGAGAGGCCTTGGGTCTTGCGACGGCGCTCGTGCTCTCGGGCGATGCCGATCTGCTTGAGATCGTGCTGCTGTCGCTGCGGGTCAGCCTGACGGCGACAGCGCTGGCCTGCCTGATCGGGCTGCCGGTGGGCGCGCTCGTGGCCATCGGGCGGTTCCGGGGGCGCGGCGCGGTGCTGATCGTGATGAACGCGCTGATGGGGCTGCCGCCGGTGGTCGTCGGGCTGCTGGTCTATCTGCACCTGTCGCGCGCCGGCCCTCTCGGCTTTCTCGGGCTGCTCTACACGCCGACCGCGATGATCATCGCGCAGACGATCCTGATCGCGCCGATCATCGCCGCGCTGTCGCGGCAGGTTCTGGAGGATCTGCACGCCGAATATGCCGAAACCTTCCGGTCGCTGTGCCTGACGCGGCTGCAGATTGTGCAGGCGCTTTTGTGGGATGGGCGCTATTCGCTGGTGACCGTGGGGCTCGCGGGGTTCGGGCGCGCCGTGGCCGAGGTGGGCGCGGTGATCATCGTCGGCGGCAATATCGACCATCTGACCCGCGTGATGACAACCGCCATCGCGCTGGAGACCTCCAAGGGCGATCTGGCGCTGGCGCTGGCGCTGGGACTCATCCTGTTGGCGATTTCGCTGGGCGTGAATGCCGCGGTGCAATCCGTGCGCATGACCGCCGCGCGGCAGGCTTATGTTTGACGCCGGTCCCCTCACGGGTGCGATCCTGCCGCTGGCCGTGCGCGATCTGGTGTTGCGGCTTGGCGGGACGGTCGTGCTCGACGGGCTGAGCCTCGATCTCGGGTCCGAGGGCTGCACGATGATCATGGGCCCCAATGGCGCGGGCAAGAGCCTGCTTCTGAAGCTGCTGCACGGGCTGGTTCCCCCGAGCGCGGGGCGGATCGACTGGAACGGGCGCGCCCCCGCCGCGGTCATCGCGCGGCAAGCGCTGGTGTTTCAGAAACCCGTTCTGCTGCGCCGGTCGGTGGCGGCCAATATCGGCTTCGTGCTGAAGGCGCGCGGCAGGGATCGGGCGCGGGTCGACGCGTGGCTCGATCATGTCGGTCTCGCGCACAAGGCCGACCAGCCCGCGCGCCTGCTATCGGGCGGCGAGGCGCAGCGGCTGGCGCTGGCCCGCGCGCTCGCCACGGAGCCCGAGGTGCTGTTTCTCGACGAGCCGACGGCAAGCCTCGATCCGGCCTCGGTGCTGGCGATCGAGGGGATCGTGGCCGGGGCCAAGGCGCGCGGCATGCGCATCATCTTCGTCACGCATGATGCGGGGCAGGCGCGGCGCATGGCCGATGACGTGGTGTTCCTGCACCGGGGCCGCGTGGCCGAGCATAGCGCCGCTGCCGATTTCTTCCCCCAGCCGCGATCCGAGGCGGCGCGGGATTACCTGAACGGCAGGATTGTCGTTTGACGTTGAACCAAACAGGGGGAGACCAAGATGCTTGGAAAGACAGTAGTAGGGGCAGGCGCGATTGCGCTGTTGATGACCGGGGCCGCGTGGGCGCAGGATCAGTCGATCATCGTCCAGTCGACCACGTCGACCGCCAATTCCGGCCTCTATGACCATCTGCTGCCGATCTTCGAGGGCGAGACCGGGATTCGGGTCAATGTCGTGGCCGTGGGCACGGGGCAGGCGATCCGCAACGCGCGCAACTGCGATGGCGATGTGCTGCTGGTCCACGCCAGGCCGGCCGAGGAGGAATTCGTCGCCGAGGGCTTCGGCACGACGCGCACCGACCTGATGTACAATGATTTCGTCATCGTCGGCCCCGAGGACGATCCGGCCGGGGTTGCCGGCATGACCGATGTCGAGGCCGCGCTGACCCGGATCGCCGAGGCGGGCGCGCTTTTCGCCTCGCGCGGCGATGACAGCGGCACCCACAAGAAGGAGGTGTCGCTCTGGTCCGGCGCGGGCGTCGATCCGGCGTCGGCCAGCGGCGACTGGTACCGCGAGACCGGGTCGGGGATGGGCGCGACGCTGAATGCGGGGATCGGCATGGGCGCCTACGTGATGACCGACCGCGCCACGTGGATCAGCTTCGGCAACAAGCAGGATTACGCGATCCGGGTCGAGGGCGACGCGGACTTCTTCAACCAGTATGGCGTGATCCCGGTGAACCCGGACAGATGCCCCAGCGTGAATGCCGATGCCGCCCGGAGCTTTGCCGACTGGCTGCTGTCCGAGACGGGGCAGGACGCCATCGCGGCCCATGAGATCGCCGGTCAGCAGCTGTTCTTTCCGAATGCGCCCGAACAGTGACAGGACACCGATGACCGATCCCGCCTTTCCCGATCACGACTACCTGACCGTAAGGGAGCTCGCCGATCTCTTGCGCCTGAAAGAGCGCAAGGTCTACGACCTCGCGGCCTCGGGGGCGGTGCCGTGTTCGCGCGCGACCGGCAAGCTGCTGTTTCCGGCAGACGAGATCCGGGCGTGGATCGCGCGGGCCCAGTCCGGGGGCGGGCCGACGGGCGGGACCGTCGCCGCCGATGCCGCGCGGCCGGCGATCCTGCTGGGCAGTCAAGACCCGCTTCTGGACTGGGCGGTGCGGCAATCGCGCTGCGGGCTGGCGACGTTTCATGACGGGTCCATGGACGGGCTCGACCGGTTCGTGCGCGGCGAGGGGATGATCGCGGGGCTGCACATCCATGACGCGGCAACGGGTCAGTGGAACATCCCGGCAGTGTCCGAGGCGGCGTCACACCTGAACGCGGTGCTGATCAGCTTTGCCGACCGGCGGCGCGGGCTCGTCTTTCGCCCCGGGACGGACGCGCCACGGGGGCTTGCGGATCTGGAAGGAACGCGCATCGTGCCGCGTCAGGCGGAATCGGGCACCGACCGGCTGTTTCGCGAGATGGCCGCGCAAGACGGCCTCGATCTGGGCCGGCTGGAGCTTGCCGAGATTGCCCGCACCGAGGATGACGCGGTCGAGGCGGTGCGCCGGGGCGAGGGGGATGTGGCCTTCGGGCTGGAGTCGGTGGCGGTCCGCCATGGGCTGCGCTTCCAGCCTGTCGTGACCGAACGTTTCGCGTTGCTGCTGGATCGCCGCGCGTGGTTCGAGCCGCAGATCAGGGATCTCGCGGCCTTCTGCCAGTCGGGACGGCTGGCCGCCCGCGCCGAAAGCTGTGGCGGCTACGACGTCACCAGTTTCGGCACGGTGCTGTGGAATGCCTGAGGCGCCGCGGCCGGTCAGGCGTAACGGGCGAGGAACTGCTTGGCGCGGTTGGTTTCCGGAGCCGAGAAGAACGCGGCAGGTGCGGCACGTTCCACCACCTTGCCCTTGTCCATGAAGACGACCTCTTCGCAGACATCGCGCGCAAAGCTCATCTCGTGGGTGACCACGACCATCGTCATGCCCTCGGCCGCAAGATCGCGCATCACCGCCAGCACCTCGCCGATCAGTTCCGGATCGAGCGCGCTGGTCGGCTCGTCGAACAGCAGCACCTCGGGCGACATGCAAAGCGCGCGCGCGATGGCGACGCGCTGTTTCTGCCCGCCCGACAGCGAATAGGGGTAGACGTCGCGCTTGTCGGCAAGCCCGACCTTTTCGAGCAGCCCCTCGGCGCGCGCGGTGGCCGCGTCGCGGCTCATCCCCAGCACCTGCGTCGGGGCCTCGATGATGTTCTGCAGCACGGTGAAATGCGGCCAGAGGTTGAAGCCCTGAAACACCATGCCCATCCGGGCGCGCACCTTCGCCAGTTCGCGATCCGACATCAGCCTGCCGTCCGGGCGGCGTCCCACCGGCACACCACCAAGGAAAACGCGGCCGCGATCCGGCACCTCAAGCCAGTTGATGCAGCGCAGCAGCGTGGACTTGCCGGATCCGGACGGTCCGAGGATGCTCATGGTGGTGCCGGCGGGCACGGTCAGGTCGACATCGCGCAGCACCTCGTCATCGTTGAAGCTCTTGCAGATCTTCTGTGCCTCAAGCGCGTAGGGGGCCGCCTGTGTCTCTGCCGTCGTCGCAGCCTCGGGGGCGGTGTCAGGTGTCGCCAAGACCTCTCTCCTTTGCAAATCGGTTCACGATCAGGACGATGCCCTCGATCGTCAGGCTCGTCAGCCAGTAAAGCAGCAGCGCCACCACGAACGGCTCCAGCGGGACGAAATACATCGACTGCACGGATGAGGCCGCATAGGTCAGCTCCTGCACGGTGATGATCATAAGGAACGCGGTGTCCTTCAGCATGTAGATCAGCTGATTGCCGAGGATCGGCGCGCTGTTGAGGACAAGCTGCGGCAGGATGATGCGGCCGAACATGCGGTACCCGTGGTGGCCCTGGGCGCGCGCCGCCTCGACCTGACCGGCGGGCAGTTGCGACCACGCCCCGCGCAGGATCTCGGCGACATAGGCGCAATGATACAGCGTCAGCCCGACGATGCCGGCGGTCCACGCGGTCATGCTGATCCCGACCGACGGCAGCCCGTAATACAGCAGATAGACGAAGATCAGGAAGGGCAGCATCCGCATGCCGTCGATATAGATGCCCACGGCTTTGCGGGCGATGCGGTTGCGCCCGTAAAGGATATTCACGAAGATCATCCCGATCAGGAACGCGCCCACCGTGGACAGCAGAAACAGCGTCAGCGTGGTCCCGAATCCGCTGGCGAACCGGGGCCATTCGCTGAAGACGATATCCCAGTCGGTCATGACGGCCTATCCTTCGATCGAGGCAAAGCGCGCCGCGCGCCGCTCGAACCGGCGTTGCAGGCGCACCATCCCGGCGATGATCAGAATGTAAAGCGCGCCGGCGATGATGATCGGCGGCAGCGGCTCGTAGGTCTGCGAGGCGATGCGGTTGGTCACCCGCGTCAGATCCACGATGCCGATCACCGCGACGGCGGGGCTGGCCTTGACCAGAAGCGTGGCCTCGTTGACCAGACCGGGCATCGCGGCAAAACTCATCTGCGGAAACATGATGCGGCGAAAATATTGCGGCCGGGTCATGCCCACGGCCTTGGCGGCCTCGATTTGCGCGCGCGGAAACGCCTGATAGACGGATCGCCAGATCTCGGCATTGAAACACGCGGTGTTCAGAAGCAGCGTCAGCACGCTGGCGGTGTAGCGGTCGATGCTGATCCCCAGCGTCGGCAGCCCGATGAAGATGAACAGCACCAGTGTGACCAGCGGCGTGGCCCGTCCGATGCTGATATAGACCGTCACGATCTGCGAGATCACCGGCAGTTGCGAGATCCGCGCCAGTCCCAGAAGCAGCCCGAGCGGGATGCCCCCGGCGATCGCGATCACCGAGATCCAGATCGTGACCCATGCCCCGTCGAGCAGCGTTTGAAAATCGCCGGCACCCATGATGTGACTACTCTTTCAGCAGGATGTCATTGCGGATGGCCGGCTGCGTGCCGGCCATCCCATGGCGTGCGGATCATTCGACCGAGGTCAGCTCTTCGAATTGCTCGACCGAGGTGATGGGCTCTGTCGGCAGGTCGGGAAACTCTTCGCCGAACCATTTTTCCTGCAATTCGGCCAACCGCCCGCTGTCGCGCAATTCGAGAATGAAATCGCTGACATAGTCCAGCAGATCCTCGTTGCCCTTGGGCACCGGGTAGGCGTGAAAACCGGGGCCGGACACGGGTTCCCCCATCTCGAAGGTGTCGCCGCGCTCGGCGATCAGGCTTTTCGCCGAAATGATCGAGTTGACGGTGTAATCCAGCCGGCCATTCGACAGATCCTCGTAGATCTCCGGATACGAGGTGTATTCGACCACCTCGCCAAGGCTGCCGCCGGTTTCCTCGAGCATCGCCTCGAGCTCGGGCAGACGCGACAGCAACACGCTGCCGGCCTGCACGCCGACGGTCAGACCGTCGAGGTCCTCGACGCCCTCGATGTTGTCATCATCGGCACGCTTGATGTAGTGATGCTGTGCGCTCGCCGTGGGCACGGCGAAATCGAACACCCGCAACCGCTCTGTCGAGATGATCGAGCCGGTGATCGCCATGTCATACTGCCCCGCGCGAACCGCCGCCAGCAGGCCCGACCACGGCAGGATCTCCTGCTGGACCTCGAAATCGGCGTAATCCTTGAATTCCGCGACCACGTCATGGGTAAAGCCCGTCGGCTCGCCGTCCTTCATGATCTCGAAGGGGGCGTAATTGTCCTCGGTCGCGATCCGGATGAAGCCGCGTTCCCTGATCTCGTCGAGCGAGGCGGCCCCGGCCGCCATCGGCAGCGCGAGCGTGGCGAAAAGCGCCGTGGCATAGACCGACAGTCGGCCGCGTGCGGTGTCCTTCATCGTGGTCATTGCATCTTCCCTTCCTGCTGGTGGTTTATGATAGGATAAATTGTTGCACGATCATGCGGGTCGATCCACCGGAACCTGATCGTGCAACGTCTTTGGCCGCCTTGTCGGGGCAAATTCCGGGGGTAACGCCCGTCCGATAGGCAAAATCGGCCATTTTTCCGTCGAAACCTGCACAATAAACAATCATATGACCGCGCATGGTCGCTTTGCCCTTTTGATGGGCAGTTTTTGGCGGCTTGGTCGGTGCGCGGCCACATCCCTCAATCCCCGGTGCCGAGATCGAATGTCTCGTCGGGGAAATACTTGGCCAGCCGCACATCCGCGGCGCGCGCGTGGCCTTCCATGCCTTCCAGACGCGAGATGCGCGCGGTCGCCAGCGCCACGGGTTTCGATCCCTCGCGCGTGGCGCGCTGCCACGTGACGATCTTGAGGTATTTGTGCACGCTCAGCCCGCCGGTATAGTTCGCGGCCCCCGAGGTCGGCAGCACGTGATTGGTGCCCGACGCCTTGTCGCCATAGCTGACCGTGGTTTCCTCGCCCAGAAACAGCGAGCCATAGCAGGTGAGCCGATCGAGCCACCAGTCGAGATCGCGCGCCTGCACCGTAAGGTGTTCGGGCGCGTAGGCGTCCGAGGCCGCCGCCATCTCCTCGCGGTCGGCGCAGACGATCACCTCGGCATAGTCGCGCCACGCGGCGCTCGCGTTCTCGCGGTTGACCGCGGGCAGGGCGTTGATCATCCCCGGCACGCGGTCCATCACCGCCTCGGCCAGCGCGCGATCATCCGTGACCAGCCAGACCGGCGAGTTGTAGCCATGCTCGGCCTGACTGACCAGATCGGTGGCCACCAGATGCGGATCGGCCTCGCCATCCGCGAGGATCAGGCTGTCGGTCGGCCCCGCGATCATGTCGATGCCGACGCGGCCGAACAGCATCCGCTTGGCTTCGGCCACGAACTGATTGCCCGGCCCGACCAGGATATTCGCGGGCGGCAGCCCGAACAGGCCGAAGGTCATCGCGGCGACGCCCTGCACGCCCCCCATCGCCATGATGGTGTCGGCCCCGCTGATATGCGCGGCATAGACGATGGCCGGATGCACGCCGACCCCGGGGCGCGGCGGTGAACACGCGGTGATGTGCCGGCAGCCCGCGACCTTGGCGGTGGTGACGGTCATGATCGCGGTGGCGATATGGCTGTAGCGCCCGCCCGGCAGATAGCATCCGGCCGCATCCACCGGGATCGCCTTTTGCCCGGCAACCAGACCGGGCACGATCTCGACCTCGAAATCCGAGAGGGTCGCGCGCTGGGCCTCGGCAAAGCGGCGCACGTTGTCATGCGCAAACCGGATGTCATCGCGGGCCTTTTGCGACACCTGTGCGCAGGCGGCGGCGATCTCGTGCTCGGTCAGCACGATATTGCCGTCATACCTGTCGAATTTCGCGGCATATTCGAGCGCCTTGGCATCGCCGCCGGTCTCGATCTCCTTGAGAATGTCGGCGACGATCTCACGGGTTTCCGATGCGTCCGAGGCTGGCGTCCGGGTTGCGGTCTTGAGATATTCTCGGGCCATTCTCCTGATCCTTCGTCAACGTCTGTCCGAAATCGGTGGCGCGGGGCGGTGGTCGCCTGAAAGCGTAACCCCGAAAGCCTGCCCCGGGGAAGTCCTGTCGCGCGCCGCCTCGTGCTGCGGCGCGGCCCGCACCGCGTCCTGCCGCGAAACCCGGCACGGTGTTCTCGCCCGGCTCATGGCGCAAGCTCCAGAAAGCCGATCCCGCCAAGCACCAGCAGCGCCAGAAACAGCGTCTCGGCCACGATCAGCGTGATCGCCCCGCCGCCGACCTTGACGATATTGCGCAGGTCGGTCTTCATGCCGACCGCCGCGATCGCCGACAAGAGCGCCCATGACGACAGTTTCGCCAGAAAATCGCCAAGGATCTGCGGGATCAGACCCAGCGAATTGAGCGCCGCAAGGATCAGGAACCCCAGCACGAAGCCCGGCACGATGGGCGGGCGCGCGCCGTCATCCGGCGTGTCGGCGCGGGCCCAGACAAGCGTGATGACGATCACCACCGGCGCGAGGAACGACACCCGGATCAGCTTGACCAGCGTCGAGGTCTCGCCGGCCGTGTCGGAGATCGAGAAGCCCGCGCCCACCACCTGCGCCACGTCATGCACCGTGGCCCCGATGAAGGCGCCGGCGGTCACCTCGTCGAGGCCGAGCGCATTGGTCAGGATCGGATAAAGGATCATCGCGACGGTCGACAGCACCGTCACGCCCAGCACGGTGAACAGCAGGTTGCGTTCGGACCGCTCATCCTTGGGCAGCACCGCCGCAATCGCCATCGCCGCCGACGCGCCGCAGATCGCCACCGACCCGGCGGTCAGGATCGCGAACCGCGGGCCTTGCCCGATCACCCGCGCCAGCAGCATGCCAAAGCCAATCGTGGCGACCACGCCCAGCACCAGAAGCCCGATCATGCCCCAGCCCAGCGAGGTCAGCATCTCGACGCTGATCCGCGCGCCGAGGATCGCGACCCCGAACCGCAGGATCGCGCGCGCGGCAAAGCCGATGCCGTCGGCCGTGGGCGCGTCCTCGCTGAGAAAGTTGAGCGCGATGCCGAACAGAAGCGCCATCAGCATCGCCGGCGCGCCGTAATGCTCGGCCACGAATTGCGCGGCCAGCGCCACCAGAACGGCGATCAGCACGCCGGGAAAATACGCCTTCAGGCGCCCGGCCAGGTGCTGGCCGGATGCCATTGTTATCGCGGGCATCCTCATGCCCGGCTCACACCTGCTGTTCGGTCATGTCGGCGGCGTCGATGCCGGCCACCGCGACCGGCGCCTTCATCGCGTCGCGGCGGAACGGATCGCCCAGTTCCTGATTGAGCATCGCCTCGATCAGCGTGGTGGTGTTGTTCTCCATCTGGTCCCTGATCGCCTGGTTCAGCGCGTCGGTCAGTTCCTCCATCGTGCGGGCGACGACGCCTTTCAGCCCGCAGGCCTCGGCCATGCGCGCGAAGCTGACCTGCGTGTCCAGTTCCGTGCCCACGAAATTGTCGGCATACCACAGCGTCGAGTTGCGCTTTTCCGCGCCCCACTGGTAGTTGCGGAACACGATCTGGGTGATCGCCGGCCATTCGGGGCGGCCGATCGCGGTCAATTCATTCACCGCGATGCCGAACGCCCCGTCGCCGGCAAAGCCCACCACGGGCACGTCGGGGCGGCCGATCTTGGCCCCCATGATCGACGGCAGGCCGTAGCCGCAGGGCCCGAACAGGCCGGGTGCGAGGTATTTGCGCCCTGTCTCGAAGGCCGGGTAGGCGTTGCCGATGGCGCAGTTGTTGCCGATATCCGAGGAGATGATCGCCTCGCGCGGCAGCGCGGACTGGATCGCGCGCCACGCCATGCGCGGGCTCATCCAGTCGGGTTTCGCGGCGCGGGCGCGCTCGTTCCAGCTTGTGCCGGGATCGTCCTCTTCGTGGTCCATGCTGCTGAGTTGCTGCGCCCATTTCGATTTGGTCTCGGCGATCTTCGCGCGGCGGGCCTCGCGGCCCTGGTCGCCGGCGGTGTCGGAAAGCTGCGACATGATGCCGCTGGCGACCTTGGCCGCGTCGCCGACGATGCCGACCGTGACGGTCTTGGTGCGCCCGATGCGGTCGGGGTTGATGTCGACCTGGATGATCTGCGCATCTTTCGGCCAGTAGTCGATGCCGTAGCCGGGCAGCGTCGAGAACGGGTTGAGGCGCGTGCCGAGGCACAGCACCACATCGGCATCGCGGATCAGCTCCATCGCCGCCTTCGAGCCGTTATAGCCCAAAGGCCCGGCAAAGAGCGGATGCGAGCCGGGAAACGCGTCATTGTGCTGATACCCGACGCAGACCGGCGCATCCAGACGCTCGGCCAGCGCCTTGCTCGCCGCGATCCCGCCCATCGAAAGGACCACGCCCGCGCCGTTGAGAATCACCGGGTTCTTCGCGTTCGACAGCATCTGCGCGGCCCGGGCCACGGAATTCTCGCCGCCCGGAGAGCGCTCCAATTCCAGCGCCGTGGGCAGATCGACATCGATCACCTGCGTCCAGTAATCGCGGGGAATGTTGATCTGCGCCGGTGCCGAAAGCTGCTTGGCCTTGGAGATCACGCGCGCCAGCACCTCGGCCATGCGCGACGGATCGCGCACCTCTTCCTGATAGGCGACCATGTCCTCGAACAGCTTCATCTGCTCGACCTCCTGAAAGCCGCCCTGACCGATGGTCTTGTTGGCGGCCTGCGGCGTGACCAGCAGCAGCGGCGTGTGGTTCCAGTAGGCGGTTTTCACGGCGGTGACGAAATTGGTGATGCCGGGGCCGTTCTGGGCGATCATCATGCTCATCTTGCCGGTCGCGCGGGTATAGCCGTCGGCCATCATCCCGGCGCTGCCCTCATGCGCGCAATCCCAGAAGGTGATCCCGGCCTTCGGAAACAGGTCCGAGATCGGCATCATGGCCGAGCCGATGATGCCGAAGGCATGCTTGATGCCGTGGCGCTGCAGGGTTTTGACGAAGGCCTCCTCGGTCGTCATCTTCATGGCGTGTTCATCCTCTCGATAGGGGTGTCAGGGTCAGTTGGCACGGGCAAACGCGCCGGATTTGCGATCCTCGAGGATCATGTCGGCGGCTTTCTCGCCAATCATGATCGCCGGGGCATTGGTGTTTCCTGATACGATTTCGGGCATGATCGAGCAATCCGCGATCCGCAGGCCCGAAAGCCCGTGCACGCGCAGCCGCGCATCGACCACCGCGTCCGCGCCGGGGCCCATCTTGCAGGTGCCGGTCGGGTGGTAGATCGTCGTGGAATAGTTCCGCGCCCAGTCGAGCGTGCCCTCGCGATCGTCGAGATCGAGCGCCGCGTCGGGCCGGAACTCTTCCGAGATCTTGCCCGCCAGCGGCTCGTGCCGGGCGATGCGGCGGGCGATGCGGATGCCCTCGACGATCGTGCGGCAGTCGGTGTCGGTGGACAGATAGCGCGGCTGGATGCGCGGATGCACGCGGATATCGGACGCGGCAAGGCGGATCTCGCCGCGGCTTTCGGGGCGCAGCTGGCAGACCGACATGGTGAAGGCCGAGAACGGATGCACCCCCTCGCCGGGGCTGTCGGCGGACCATGGCTGCACGTGAAACTGGATGTCGGGGGTCTCGACATGCGGGCCGGTGCGCATGAACCCCGTGGCAAGGCTCGCGGCCATCGCCATCGGGCCGGCGCGGAACAGCGCATATTTCAGCGCGATCCGCGCCTTGTTGAACAGGCTGCGCACCTCGTCGTTGAGCGTCGGATCAACGCATTTGAAGACCAGCCGTGCCTGCAGATGGTCCTGCAGGTTGCGGCCCACGCCGGGCCGGTCGGCCAGCACCTCGATGCCGTGCTCGCGCAGATGGTCGGCCTGGCCGATGCCCGACACCATCAGCAGATGCGGCGACCCGATGGTGCCCGAACAGACGATCACCTCGGTATGGGCGGTGACGCGCTGTTCTGCGCCCGCCGCGTCGCGGTAGGCCACGCCGACGGCCCGGGTGCCGTCGAGGATCACCCTGCTGGCCGGTGCGCGGGTGAGAATCTTCAGGTTCGCGCGCCCCCGCGCGGGCTTGAGAAACGCCACCGCCGCCGAGCATCGCCGCCCGTTCTGCGCGGTCAGCTGGAAATACCCGACACCGTCTTGCAACGGCCCGTTGTAATCGGGGTTGAACGGATAGCCGGCCTCCTGTGCGGCCGCGACCCAGGCATCGCAGATCGGGCGCTGCAGGCGCATGTTCGACACGTTCAGCGTGCCCTGATCGCCGTGATACGCGTCCGCGCCGCGCTCCTGCCGCTCCGAGCGTTTGAACAGCGGCAGCACGTCGTCCCAGCCCCAGCCGGGATTGCCCATCTGCGCCCAGCGATCGTAATCCTGGGGCTGGCCGCGCACGTAGAGAAGCCCGTTGAGCGACGACGACCCCCCCAGAACCTTGCCGCGCGGCCAGTCGAGCGCGCGCCCGTTCAGCCCCGGATCGGGTTCGGTGCGGTAGCACCAGTCGACGCTCGGGTTGTGCATCGTCTTGAAGTAGCCGACCGG
>JAWLFT010000005.1:0-57900 GCA_041685435.1 Roseovarius sp. | reverse complement strand
TTTCGCGGTGCGCTATCCGCTGGTCGACGGTCAGGGCAATTTCGGCAATATCGACGGCGACAACCCCGCCGCCCCGCGCTACACCGAGGCGCGGATGACACCCTTCGCCGAGGCGCTGCTTGATGGGCTGGCCGAGGATGCGGTCGATTACCGCGACAATTACGACGGCACCCTGCGTGAGCCCGTGGTGCTGCCCGCCGCCTTTCCCAACCTTCTGGCCAACGGGTCCTCGGGGATTGCCGTGGGCATGGCCACCAACATCCCGCCGCACAATATCGAGGAGGTGATCGATGCCTGCCTGCATCTGATCAAGACACCCGAGGCGCGCGACGACACGCTGATGAACTACATCCCCGGCCCCGATTTCCCGACCGGCGGTGTCATCGTGGAGCCGCCCGAAAGCATCGCGCAGGCTTATCGCACCGGGCGCGGTGCGTTCCGGCTGCGCTGCAGGTGGGAGATAGAGGAGCTGGGGCGCGGCCAGTGGCAGATCGTAGTCACCGAGATCCCCTATCAGGTGCAGAAATCCAAGCTGATCGAGCGGATCGCGGATCTTATCCAGACCCGCAAGGTGCCGATCCTCGCCGATGTGCGGGACGAAAGCACCGACGATGTGCGCCTGATCCTCGAGCCGCGCTCGAAGAATGTCGAGGCCGAGGCGCTGATGGGGCTGATGTATCGCAATTGCGATCTGGAACTGCGGTTTTCGCTCAACATGAATGTGCTGATCGACGGGGTCACGCCCTGCGTCTGCTCACTCAAGGAGGTGCTGCGCGCGTTTCTGGATTTCCGCCGCGACGTATTGCTGCGCCGGTCGCGTCACCGGATGGAAAAGATCGATCACCGGCTCGAGGTGCTCGAAGGGCTGATCATCGCGTTCCTCAATCTCGACCGCGTGATCGAGATCATCCGTTATGACGAGGCCCCCAAAGCGGCGCTGATGCGCGAGGATTGGGGACGGGACTTCACCCGCGCGATGTCCGAGGCCGATTATGTCTCGCCCGCCCCCTCTGACACCGGCGGACTGACCGAGGTGCAGACCGAGGCGATCCTCAACATGCGGCTGCGCTCGCTTCGACGGCTGGAAGAGATGGAACTGAGCGCAGAGCGCGACACGCTGATGGACGAACGCGCCGGGCTCGAGGGCCTGCTCGACGATGTCACGCTGCAATGGACCGCGGTCTCGGACCAGCTCAAGGAGGTCAAGAAGACCTTCGGCAAGACCCATCCCATCGGCGCGCGCCGCACCAGCTTTGCCAAGGCGGGCCGCGCCGAGGACGTGCCGATCGAGGCGATGATCGACCGCGAACCGATTACCGTGGTGTGCAGCCAGATGGGCTGGATCCGCGCGCTGACCGGGCATATCGACCTGAATCGCGCGCTGAAATTCAAGGATGGCGATGGCCCGCGCTTCATGTTCCATGCCGAGACGACCGACCGGCTGCTGGTCTTTGGCGGCAACGGGCGGGTCTACACGCTGTCGGCGGCCAATCTGCCCGGCGGGCGCGGCATGGGCGAGCCGCTGCGCCTGATGGTCGACCTGCCCAACGAGGCCGAGATCATCGAACTGCTGATCCACAAGCCCGGGCGCAAGCTGCTGGTCGCCTCAACGGCGGGCGACGGCTTTGTCGTGCCCGAGGACGAGGTCGTGGCCCAGACCCGTGGCGGCAAGCAGGTGCTGAATCTGCGGGCGCCCGCCCGCGCGCAGATCTGCCGACCGGTCAACGGCGATCACGTCGCCTGCGTCGGCGAAAACCGCAAGCTTCTGGTCTTCGGCCTCGACGAGTTGCCCGAGCTTGCCCGCGGCAAGGGCGTGCGGATGCAGAAATACAAGGATGGCGGGCTGTCGGACGCGATCACGTTCCGGCGTGCCGACGGGCTGACATGGCGCGACCCGGCGGGGCGCACGCGCACGGTCTCCGATCTGGCGGAATGGACCGGCAAGCGCGCGGGTTCGGGACGCATGGCGCCGCGCGGCTTTCCGCGCGACAACCGCTTCACCTGAGGCCGATTGCGGCGCATCATCGCGCCGGGCACCATCTGGGAGACGCAACGCATGAGCAGGAAACTTTTCGGCACCGACGGTGTGCGCGGCCAGGCCAACACGTGGCCGATGACTGCCGACATGGCGCTGCGTCTGGGGGCTGCGGCGGGGCGCTATTTCCGGCAGGACAAGCAGGAGCATCGCGTCGTCATCGGCAAGGACACGCGCCGGTCGGGCTACATGCTGGAATACGCGCTGACCGCCGGTTTCACCTCGACAGGCATGAACGTCTTTCTTCTGGGACCGGTCCCGACACCCGCGATCGGCTATCTGACGCATTCCCTGCGCGCGGATGTGGGGGTGATGATCTCGGCCAGTCACAACCCGGCCTCCGATAACGGGATCAAGCTGTTCGGCCCCGACGGATATAAACTGAGCGACGACGCCGAGGCGACCATCGAAAAGATCATGGCCGACGGCGTGACCCTGTCCGAGCCAGATTTCATCGGACGGGCGCGGCGCGTGGACGACGCGCGCGGGCGTTACGTGGAATATGCCAAGACGACCTTTCCCCATCGTCGCCGCCTCGACGGGCTGCGCATCGTTCTCGATTGCGCCAACGGGGCCGCCTACCGCACCGCGCCCGAGGTCCTGTGGGAGCTGGGCGCCGAAGTCATCCCCATGGGGGTCGAGCCCAACGGCTTCAACATCAACCTCGATTGCGGCTCGACCCGGCCCGAGGCCGCGGCGCGCAGGGTACTCGACACCCGTGCGGATCTGGGCATCTGCCTTGACGGGGACGCGGATCGTGTCGTGCTGATCGACGAGCAGGGGCGCGTGGCCGATGGCGATCAGTTCATGGCCCTGATCGCCACCCGTTGGGCCCGCGAGGGCCGGCTGGCCGGCAACACCCTTGTGGCCACGGTGATGTCCAATCTCGGGCTGGAACGGCATCTGGAGGCGCAGGGAATCGCGCTCAGGCGCACGCCGGTGGGCGACCGGCACGTGGTCGAGGCGATGCGCGCGGACGGTTACAACCTCGGCGGCGAGCAATCGGGCCATATCGTGATGACTGATTACGCCACCACCGGCGACGGGCTGATCGGCGCGCTGCAGTTTCTCTCGGCAATGGTGGAAACCGGCCAGAAGGCGAGCACGCTCTCGCATGTCTTCGAGCCGGTGCCCCAGCAACTGATCAACATCCGGTTTGCCAAGGGCAAGACCCCGCTCGACACGGATGCCGTCCAGACGGCAATGGCCGAGGCCGAGCGGGATCTGGGCAGTGACGGACGCCTCTTGATCCGCGAATCGGGCACCGAGCCCCTGATCCGCGTGATGGCAGAGGCGCTCGACCATGCCGTTCTGGCGCGCGTGATGGACAAGGTCGTGGGCGCGGTCCGGCAGGAGAGCTGAGAGCGTGAGCCGAGCGGCAGGTTGTGGCCTGAAGGTGGCAGTCGGAGCCTGGCACCAAATGCGCGGAATCGAGGCGCGGCACGCGCCGCCGCGCATCGCCGGGCCGCCCCCGGCACGGCGATTTGGCCGCAACCTGCGCGACGTTCTAAGGTTTTTCGAACTTGCCGAGATAAAGCGCTGCCAAAGTCACGTTGGATCGCCGCACCGCGGCCCGTCGATGCGCGACCAGCCCCAAACTGCCCCATCAGGCCAAAACACCCGACCACGAAAAACGGCCCCGCCAGTCAAGGCGTGGCCGTTTTCTTCCACATCACAGCGACAGCTGCTTACTTCTCGTCGCCCTTGAGCGCGGCACCCAGGATATCGCCAAGCGATGCGCCGGAGTCGGACGAGCCGTACTGCTGCACCGCTTCCTTCTCTTCGGCGATCTCGCGGGCCTTGATCGACAGGCCGAGACGGCGCGTCTTTGCGTCCACGTTGGTCACGCGGGCATCGATCTTGTCGCCGACCGAGAACCGTTCGGGGCGCTGCTCGGAGCGATCGCGGCTGAGATCCGAGCGGCGGATGAAGGATTTCATGCCCTCATACTCCACTTCGATGCCGCCTTCCTCGATGGCTGTCACCTCGACGGTGATCACCGAGCCGCGCTTCACACCGCCCACGGCCTCGGAGAACTTGTCACCGCCGAGCGCCTTGATCGACAGCGAAATACGCTCTTTCTCGACATCGACCTCGGAGACGACCGCCTGAACGATGTCGCCCTTCTTGTAGTTCTGGATGGCCTCCTCGCCACGCTCGTCCCAGCTCAGATCGCTGAGATGGACCATGCCGTCGATATCGCCTTCCATGCCGAGAAACAGACCGAACTCGGTGATGTTCTTGACCTCGCCTTCGACCTCGGTGCCCGGAGGATTGTTTTCGGCGAAAACCTCCCACGGATTGCGCATGGTCTGCTTGAGACCCAATGACACGCGGCGCTTGGCCGGGTCGATATCCAGCACCATGACCTCGACTTCCTGGGAGGTCGAGACGATCTTGCCGGGATGCACGTTTTTCTTGGTCCAGGACATTTCCGAGACGTGCACCAGCCCCTCGACGCCGGGCTCCAGCTCGACGAAGGCGCCGTAATCGGTGATGTTGGTAACGCGGCCGGTATGCACCGTTCCCAGCGGATACTTGGCGCCGACCAGATCCCACGGATCTTCCTGCAACTGCTTCATGCCGAGGCTGATGCGGTGCGTGTCCTTGTTGATCTTGATGACCTGCACCTTGACGGTCTCGCCGATCGACAGGATCTCGGACGGGTGATTGACCCGACGCCATGCCATGTCGGTGACGTGCAGAAGGCCGTCGACACCGCCCAGATCCACAAAGGCGCCATATTCGGTGATGTTCTTGACCACACCATCGACATTCTGGCCCTCGGTGAGGTTGGCGATGACCTCGGCGCGCTGCTCGGCGCGGCTTTCCTCGAGAATCGCGCGGCGCGACACGACGATATTGCCGCGGCGGCGGTCCATCTTGAGGATCTGGAATGGCTGCTTGAGCCCCATCAGCGGCCCTGCATCGCGCACCGGACGCACATCGACCTGGCTGCCGGGCAGGAACGCCACGGCGCCGCCGAGATCGACGGTAAAGCCACCCTTGACGCGGCCGAAGATCGCGCCCTCGACGCGTTCCTCGTCGGCATAGGCCTTTTCGAGACGATCCCACGCCTCTTCACGGCGGGCCATTTCACGGCTGATGACGGCCTCGCCCTTGGCGTTTTCGGCCGAGCGCAGAAACACCTCGACCTCGTCACCGACCGAGATGTCGGGCTGCTCGCCGGGATTTGCGAATTCCTTGAGATCGACGCGGCCTTCCATCTTGTAGCCGACATCGATGATGGCCTGGCCCGCCTCTACGGCGATCACCTTGCCCTTGACGACAGTGCCCTCTTCGGGCGTGTCCATTTCGAAGCTTTCTTCAAGGAGGGCTTCGAAGTCCTCCATGGATGCGTTTTGAGCCATGTGGTCTCTGGTTTCCTTTACACGTACATTTTTCCGGCCGTGCGGTTGGCTCCGCCGGTCTAGGGGGGTTCATTGGTCAGACGGGTCGCAAAACAAAGAGGGCCGGGAATGCCGACCCTGCTCGAACTCCGGATTTTGCAACGCGATCCGCCTCATTGACGAGAACTGTCATACCGGGCGTTCGGAGATAAATCAAGACGCCCTTGACACGCTGACCGGAAATCGACCGGAGGCCGGCGTGCCGATCGTTCCCTGTCGGAAAAGCGCCGGGACCGCATCCACGATCCCGGCAAGATGCATTACTCCGAATCGTCCATGGACTGCACGCGCTTGATGATCCGCTCGTTCAGCTCCTGATCCTCGTTGGCGGCCTGCGCGATCTCGGTATAGCGGTCAATGGTTATGCCATCGGTATCCTCGATCACCTGCATGATCTCGGCATTGGCCTCTTCCACGATTTCGGCCTCTTCGTCCGGGGTTTCGGCACCTTGCAGCATCGGTGTGTATTTCTCGCGCACCTCGGCCACTTCCAGCAGGGCGTTGCTGAAGATATCCAGCTCTTCGGATGAATAGTCTTCTGCGCTCTGCGCGGCGGCGCCCTGGGCCGTGATCGCGACCATCGGTGCCGATGCGAGCGCGAGAGCGATTGCGGTGGTCGTGGCCTTGAGTGTCGTGTTGGTCAGCATGAAGCCTCCATCAGTGTTGTGGTTCGAGAAGCAGGGCCCTGTGCCCTCGTCTCGCAAGACAATTTGGATTTGCCGCTGGTGATGCGCAAGCGGGTGCGCGAAAACTTGCCAAGTGCCGGCTCAGCCGCGCCTTTCCTCGACCAGAGCGATCGCCGACGCGATGGCCTGCTCGATGGTCATCTCGGACGTGTCGAGCCTGTGCGCGTCCTCGGCCGGTCGCAACGGCGCCTCGGCGCGGGCGCTGTCGCGCTCGTCACGCTGGCGCAGATCCTCCATGACCTCCTCGCACGTCACATCGTGGCCGCTCTCGACCATTTCCTTGTGCCGGCGCCGGGCGCGTTCGGCGTCGCTGGCCGTGACGAACAGCTTCACATCCGCATCCGGGCAGACCACCGTGCCAATATCTCGGCCATCCAGCACGGCGCCGCCCGCTCGCCGGGCAAAGGCGCGCTGGAAATCCAGTAGCGCCTGCCGCACCTCGGGGATCGCCGCCACATGGCTGGCCGCCTGACTGACATCCGGGGTGCGCAGATCATCCGCCTGCAGATCCTCGGGTTGCAGGCTTTGCGCCGCCGCCACGGCATCGAGCCCCGACAGCATGCGCCGCGCCGTCGCGCGGTAAAGCAGCCCGGTATCGAGATGCGCGAAGCCGAAATGCGCGGCCAGCGCGCGGCCAATGGTGCCCTTGCCTGCCGCCGCCGGCCCGTCGATTGCAATCGTGAACGCCATGCCTGCCCTCGCATCTGATGGACCGCCTTGCTAGCCGATCCGCATGCACGGCTCAAGCATCGCTTGACGGCACAGTGAAGGCACGGCATCACCCGATGCATGCTGATTTACAAGATTTTCCAAGGCCACGAATGGGCCGATCTGCAGAAACGCGGCACGACAGAGGGCGCGCCGGTCGATCTCGCCGATGGCTTCGTGCATCTGTCGACCGCCGAGCAGACCGCCGAGACGGCCGCAAAGCATTTCGCGGGCGAGGACGGGCTGATGCTGCTGGCCGTCGAGAGCGACAGTCTGGGCGATGCACTGCGGTGGGAGCCGTCGCGCGGCGGGGCGCTTTTCCCGCATCTTTACCGCGACCTGCGGCTGTCGGACGTGGTCTGGGCGGAACCCGTGACGATTGAAGACGGCGTGCACCGGTTTCCTGCGGGCCTCGCATGACGCTGGTGGAACGCGCAGGGCTTGGCCTTTTGCGCCGGTTCGATCCCGAAACCGCCCATGGGCTCGCGCTGCGCGCGCTGCGTCTCGGGCTCGTGCCCGCGCCGGGGCCGGTGACCAGCCCGCGCCTGCGGACACAGCTGGCCGGACTGACACTGCCCAACCCCGTGGGCCTCGCCGCCGGGTTCGACAAGAATGCCGAGGCGCTGCGACCGCTCGCCCGCGCCGGGTTCGGCTTTCTCGAGGTCGGGGCGATCACCCCGCGTGCCCAGCCGGGCAATCCGCGTCCGCGCCTTTTTCGCCTGCCCAAGGATCGCGGCGTGATCAACCGCTTCGGCTTCAACAATGATGGGATGGAGGTCGCCGTCGCACGGTTGGCCAGACGCCCCCGCGACGCGGTGATCGGGCTCAATCTTGGGGCCAACAAGGACAGCGCCAACCGGGCCGAGGATTTCGCCCGCGTGCTGGCGCATTGCGGCCCGCATCTCGATTTCGCGACGGTCAATGTGTCCAGCCCCAACACCGAGAACCTGCGCGATCTGCAGGGGTCCGAGGCGCTCGCGGCGCTATTGCGCGGCGTGATGGAGGCGCGCGACTGGTTGCCCACACCGATTCCCATCTTCCTGAAGATCGCCCCGGATCTCAGCGATGCAGAGCTGTCGGAGATCGCCGATGTCGCAAGCGAGGCGCGGATCAGCGGCATCATCGCCACCAACACCACGCTGGACCGCGACGGCCTGACCAGCCCCGCACAGGTGCAGTCCGGCGGGCTCTCGGGACAGCCGCTCTTCGAGAAATCGACGCGGGTGCTGGCGCGGCTATCGCTGCTGACAGATGGCGACATGCCTTTGATCGGTGTGGGTGGCGTCGGCTCTGCCGCCGATGCCTATGCCAAGATCCGCGCCGGTGCGACTGCGGTGCAGCTTTATTCCGCGCTGGTCTATGACGGGCTGTCTCTGGCGGGCGAGATCGCGCGCGGTCTCGATGCGCTCTTGCAGCGCGACGGGTTCGGGACCGTGGCGGCGGCCGTGGGCACGGGGCGCGCCGACTGGCTGTGACGCCTCAGACCGTGGTGCCGGCTGCCGTCAACCGCAGACCGCCTGTCTCTTCGATGAAAAGTACGATCTCATCGAGGCCCGCCCCGCTGCGCAATTGCGCCAGCACGTACGGACGGTTTCCGCGCGCCCCGGCCGTGTCGGCCTCGAGCTGCACAAGATCGACACCGACATGCGGTGCGAGATCGGTCTTGTTGACCACCAGAAGATCGGATTTCGTCAGCCCTGGCCCGCGCTTGCGCGGGATGTCCTGCCCTGCGGCGGTGTCGATCACGTAGATCGTCAGATCCGCAAGTTCCGGGCTGAACGTGGCGGCAAGGTTGTCGCCGCCCGATTCGATCAGCACCAGATCGAGATCCGGGAACGCGGTGTTGAGATCCTGCACCGCAGCAAGGTTGATCGAGGCATCCTCGCGGATCGCGGTATGCGGGCAGCCGCCCGTCTCGACACCGCGGATGCGGTCGCCGGGCAACACCTGCGCGCGCATCAGGTGGTCAGCATCCTCGCGCGTGTAGATGTCGTTGGTGATCACCGCCATCGAACAGCGCGCCGCCATTGCCCGCGCCAGCCCTTCGGTCAGCGTCGTCTTGCCGGCCCCCACCGGGCCGCCGATGCCCACGCGCAGCGGGCCGTTCATGCTGTGTGTGCTCATGTGCGGAAAATCCTCACCTCTTCGGTTTCATGGCGCAGCGCCGCGAGGTCGCCCGCAAGCGCGCAGGTGCCAAGATCGTCGAGCGAGGCGCAGGCGGCCCGGGCGGCAAGATCATGGATCAACGGCATCAGCCGGCTCAGCACCGCTTGACCCTCGGTCTGACCAAGCGGCACATGGCGGATCGCGACGGTCACGAGGTTGCCGGCAAAGCCCTGAAGATAAAGGGCTGCAACATCCGTTTTGGGCAGATCGAGCGGTGCGGCGGCCTCGCCCACGGCCACCGGCACCATCCGGGGCGGCAGCGCTGACCCGGTGATACCCGACACGGTGCGCGCCAGCGCCGTGCCCTGATCGAGGCTTTCCCGAAGGCGTTCCGCGCACGGCGCGAGCGCGCGCGCAAGATCATCCAGCGCGTCGCGCTCGCCCTGCAGCGCGTGCGACAGCAGCACCGCATCCTGCCAGCCCGCACCGTACCGCAGGATATTGCCCAGCCAGCCGGCAAGGCTTTCGGCATCCTGCACAGTGCCGGTCGCAATCTCGGTCTCCAGCCCATGCGAATAGGCAAACGCCCCGGTCGGGAACGCCGGCGACAGCCATTGCACGAGCGTGAGATGCGCGGGGGACAGCATCAGGCGTGACTGTGATGCGTGCGGTCATGATCTTGCCCGCCGTGATCGTGGCCCCCGTGGTCGTGACCCATGGTGCGGCCCTTGCCATAGGCGCCGCCCTCGGGCCGGAACGGCCCGGTGACGGGCGCGAGCTCGGCGCCGAGATGCGCCAGCATCTTCTCGATCACGTGGTCACGGCGGATCGCGACGTGATCCGCGCCCATCTGGCAGGGCGTGTGGCGGTTGCCGATATGCCAGGCCAGCCGATGCAGATCGCCGCGCACCTCGATCAGATCCTCGGGCGCGGCCTCGATCGCAACGGCACGGCCATCGTCGAGGGCAAACCCCCAGTGATCGTCGAGATTCGTCACCTCCGGCAGATCGACAAGAAAGGCAAGGCCCCCCTGCCCCACAAGCCGTTTGCGGCGCATCAGCCGTGCGTCATAATCGAGCACGACAGTATCGGCGATGCGGTCCGGGGCACGGGGTAGGAGGTGACGGGCGGTCGGAAGGTCAGTCATGATATCGCCTCAAAACAGGAAATAGCGTTGCGCCATCGGCAACTCGGCAGCCGGCGCGCATGTCAGCAATTCGCCATCCGCGCGCACGTCGTAGGTCTCGGGATCCACATCGACCTGCGGGGTCGACGCATTGTGGATCATTTCGCGCTTGCCGATGCCGCGCGTGTTTTCCACCGCCACTGTGTCCTTGGCCAGCCCCAGCGTCGCACCGATCCTGTTGGCATGCCCCGCGGCACTCACGAACAGCACCGAGGACCGCTCCAGCGCCCGCCCGAAGGCTCCGAACATCGGCCGGGAATGCACCGGCTGCGCGGGGATGGATCCGTTGGGATCGCCCATCTGCGCCAGCACGATGGAGCCGCCCATGATCACCATCTCGGGTTTGGCACCGAAGAAGGCCGGGTTCCACAGGCAGAGATCGGCGCGCTTGCCGACCTCGATGCTGCCGATATGGGCGCTGATCCCGTGGGCGATGGCCGGGTTGATGGTGTATTTCGCGATGTAGCGCTTGACGCGGACATTGTCGTTGTCGCCCGTCTCGTCGGCCAGCCGTCCGCGCTGCTTGCGCATCTTCGAGGCCGTCTGCCACGTGCGGATGATGACCTCGCCCACGCGGCCCATGGCCTGACTGTCCGAGGCCATGACGGAAAACGCGCCCATGTCGTGCAGGATATCCTCGGCGGCGATGGTCTCGCGCCGGATGCGGCTCTCGGCGAACGCCACATCCTCGGGGATCGACTTGTCGAGGTGGTGACAGACCATCAGCATGTCGAGATGTTCCTCGATGGTGTTGACGGTGTAGGGCATGGTCGGGTTGGTCGAGGACGGGATCACGTTCTGCGAGCCGACCACCTTCATGATGTCGGGCGCGTGCCCGCCGCCCGCGCCCTCGGTGTGATAGGCGTGGATGGTGCGGCCCTTGAAGGCGGCCAGCGTGTTTTCCACGAACCCGCTTTCGTTGAGCGTGTCGGTGTGGATCATCACCTGCACATCCATGTCGTCGGCCACGCTCAGACACGTGTCGATGGCGCCGGGCGTGGTGCCCCAGTCCTCGTGCAGCTTGAGCGCGCAGGCCCCCGCATGGACCTGCTCTATCAGCGCGCCGGGCAGGCTCGCATTGCCCTTGCCCGCAAACCCGAGATTCATCGGCAACGCGTCGGCGGCCTGAAGCATTCGCCCGATATGGAACGCGCCGGGCGTGCAGGTGGTCGCCAGCGTGCCATGCGCCGGGCCGGTGCCGCCGCCCAGCATCGTGGTGATGCCCGAATGCAGCGCGTCGTCCACCTGCTGCGGGCAGATGAAATGGATGTGCGCGTCGAACCCGCCGGGGGTCAGGATGCGACCCTCGCCCGCGATCGCCTCGGTGCCGGGGCCGATGATGATATCGACGCCGTCCTGCGTGTCGGGATTGCCCGCCTTGCCGATCCCCGCGATCAGCCCGTCGCGCAGGCCCACATCGGCCTTGTAGATGCCGGTGTGATCGACGATCAGCGCATTGGTGATGACCGTGTCCACGGCTCCTTCGGCGCGGGTGACCTGGCTTTGGCCCATGCCGTCGCGGATCACCTTGCCGCCGCCGAACTTCACCTCTTCGCCGTATGTGGTGCAGTCATGCTCCACCTCGATCACGAGGTCGGTATCGGCCAGCCGCAGTCGGTCGCCGGTGGTGGGGCCATACATCCCGGCATAGGACGTGCGGGGAATGGAATGGGGCATCTATAGGTCTCCCATGACCTGCTGGTTGAACCCGAAGACCCGCCGCGCGCCCCCGTAGGGGATCAGGCGGACCTCGCGGGTCTGGCCCGGCTCGAACCGGACGGCGGTGCCGGCGGGGATGTCGAGGCGTTGGCCGCGCGCCGCAGATCGATCGAAGGACAACCCGCTATTGGCCTCGGCAAAGTGATAGTGGCTGCCCACCTGCACGGGCCGGTCGCCGGTGTTGGCGACCTCCAGCACGGTCACCTCGGCGCCCTCATTCAGGGTGATGTCGCCGCTTGCAGGGAAAAGCTCTCCGGGGATCATTTGCGGCCTCGGCCGATGAGATAGCCGCCTCCAAGGGCGAGCAGCCCCACGACGACCAGCCACATCACGTCGATGCCGTGCGGGTGCAGATGCGGACCGGAATGCGCAAGGGCGGGGGCGGGCAGCAGCAGAACGGTCAGGATAAATCGCATGGCTTTGGTCCTTTCAGCGTATGGGATCATGGACGGTCACCAGTTTGGTGCCGTCGGGAAAGGTCGCCTCGACCTGTACGGAATGGATCATCTGCGGGATCCCCTCCATGCACTGATCGGCGGTGATGACATGCGCGCCGGCCTCCATCAGGTCGGCCACGCTGCGCCCGTCGCGCGCGCCCTCGACCACGAAATCGGTGATCAGCGCCACCGCCTCGGGGTGGTTGAGCTTGACGCCCCGCGCCAGCCGTCCACGCGCCACCATGGCGGCGACCGAGATCAAGAGCTTGTCCTTTTCGCGGGCGTTCAGATACATCGCGGGTCTCCTAGACTTGCCAGACGCGGGGCAGCGGGCCGGGACGCAGGGCCTGCACGAGCCGTGCGATCTGCCGGCGCAGGGGCCAGCCATCGCCGGCCATCAGCCGGATCACCAGCTTGCCGTCAAATCCCGACGCGGCCCCGGTGACGCCCGGTTCGTTCAGGTCTTGCCGCGCGCGGGGCACGGCATCCTCGGCCCCTTGAGCCACCAACGCCAGGGTCGCGAAGGCCCGAGTGCCATTCAGCACGGCGGGACCAGCGGTCAGCGCCTCGGTGGTCAGGTGCAGCGGCTCGACCAGAACCGGGCGCCCCGCGCGCGTGATGCGTCGGGTATCGCGCAGGGTGGTGCGGGTCACTGTCTCGCCCATGGCGGCCCGGCCGAGCACGATGGATTCGAGCAGCAGGCACGAGGCGCCTTCGGCCAGATCGATCGTGGTCTCGCGGGCAAGGTGGCTGTCCTCGAAGAGGATCGTTTCCTGCGGCAGCCAGTCGAGATGTGCGCCGGCCTTCAACCGGTGATGCACGCTGACCCGCGCCGCCGTTCCGGTGCTGCGATAGGCGCGCTCGGCGGTCTGGGTCGTGCCGGTGGCCCGGCACCCTGCGCCAATATCGAGCCGGTAGGACAGCCGGTCGCCCCCCGTAAGTCCGCCCGAGGTGTTCAGCAGGACGATCTCCGGCCCCGCCCCGCCGGGATGCAGAAACGCCTTGGCCGATCCCTGCTGGTGCAACCGGTCGAGCCGCCCGCCATCCGGTCCCGACAGCAGCGTGACATGCGCCGCACCGAAGCTGCGCTCATGTGTCTGGATCGGGGCGGGGCAAACGGTCATGGCAGGGCTCGATTCAGGGTTGGTCAGAGGCTACCTACCCTGCGCCCGACCGCCAGACACGTTTCACCCGGACTGCCCCACAAACCGGACCAGACGCAGACTTGCCTGTATTTTAGGCAAAACGCCCATCAGATGGACACCTCGCGCAAGAGCCGCGCGCGCTCCACCGTCGCGGCAGGTTCAGACAGGCGCACCTCGCCGCGGTTGAGCACCACCAGATCGTCGGCCAGATCATAGGCGAAATCGAAGAACTGCTCGACCAGCACGATGGCAATCTCGCCCTCGTCGCGCAAAACGCCGATCACCCCGCCGATCTGGCTGATGATGTTGGGCTGGATGCCCTCTGTCGGTTCGTCGAGCAGCAGCACGCGGGGCCGCGCGATCAGCGCGCGGGCGATGGCCAGTTGCTGTTGCTGCCCGCCCGACAGATCCCCGCCGCGCCGGTCCTTCATGCGTTCCAGCACCGGAAAGAGGTCATGGATACGCTCCGGGATGACGTGATCGGATTTTGGCAGGCAGGCAAAGCCGGTCTGCAGATTCTCGGTGACGGTGAGCAGGGGAAAGACCTCGCGCCCCTGGGGTACATAGGCGATGCCGTTTTGGGCCATCTGCGCCGCGCCAAGATGGTCCAGCACCTGCCCGTCCAGCGTGATGCGACCGTCCGTGTAGGGATGGCGGCCCGCGATGGCCTTCAGAAGGCTGGTCTTGCCCACGCCATTGGTGCCCATCACCGCCGTTACCGCCCCCGGACGCGCCGTCAGGCTGACACCGTGCAGGATCTGCGAGGCGCCGTAATGCAGGGTCAGGTCCTCGACGCTCAGCATCGCTCATCTCCCGAGATAGACATCTATCACCTCGCGATTCCGGGTCACATGGTCGATGCTGCCCTCGGCCAGAACCGAGCCTTCGTGCAACACCGTCACGCGGCACTCGAGGCGACGCACGAACTCCATGTCATGCTCGATCACCACAACGGCGCGGGTCCGGGCCGCGCGCTTGAGAAGATCGGTGGTGTGTTCGCGCTCGGCCGGGGTCATGCCGGCTGCGGGCTCGTCCACCAGCAGCAGGCGCGGATCCTGTGCCAGCAGCATGCCGATCTCCAGCCATTGCTTCTGCCCGTGGCTGAGTTCGCCGGCGCGGCGGGGCAGATCCTCGGACAGCCCGATTTCACCGGCCAGTTCGACAATGCGCGCAGGGGCACGGCCCGCGCGGCGATCGAACAGCACACTGAACGGCCCGCGCCTGTTCTTGAGGGCAAGGCGAAGGTTTTCCTGCACGGTCTGCTCCTCGAACACGGTGGGTTTCTGGAACTTGCGGCCGATGCCGGCGCGGGCGATGGCGCTTTCGCTCAGGCCCACCAGCGAGCGCGACTGCTCGCCCCAGATCATCCGTCCCTCGTCGGGCGTGGTCTTGCCGGTGACGATATCCATGAAGGTGGTCTTGCCGGCGCCGTTGGGGCCGATCACGGCGCGCAATTCCGGTTCCGCGATGGCGATCGAGAGGTTGTTGATGGCGCGGAACCCGTCAAAGCTGACGGAGACGCCGGACACTTCGAGCAGCGTGGTCATGGTTTTCTCACCAGATAATCGAAGAGACCGCCAATGCCACGCGGAAAGAACAGCGTGACGGCGACGAAGCCGCCACCAAGCAGGACCAGCCACCAGTCTGTCCAGTTGATCCGGTAGAATCCCAGATCGATATTCGGAGCCCCACCGCCAGTGAACCAGCTTGACGCAAGGCTGACCACCGCCGCGCCGATGATCGCGCCGTAAAGCCGCCCGCGCCCGCCGATGGCCACCCAGACGGCGAGGTAGATGGACGCGATCGGCGCGACCTCGGCGGGGTTGATGATGCCCGCCTGCGGATAATAAAGCGCCCCGGCGATGCCAGACACGATGGCGGTCAGGGTGAACACCATCAGCTTGTAGCTTTCGACATGGTAGCCGAGAAACCGCACCCGCGCCTCGTTGTCACGCACGGCGCGGATGACCGAGCCGAACTTGTCCGACACCAGCCACGCAAAGAACACGTAACCCAGCCCGAGCGCGGCGGCCGAGGCCCAGAAGAACCAAAGGGCGATGGTGGATTGCGGCAGGTGAACAAGGCCGGGGATGTTCTGCAGGCCCGAGAGGCCATTGTTGCCGCGCAGGCCAGTGTCGTTCTGAAAAAGATAAAGCGACAGCGCCAGCGTCATCGCCTGCGTCAGGATCGAGAGGTAGACCCCGGTCACCCGGCTGCGGAACGCGAGCCAGCCGAAGACCAGCGCCAGCAGCCCCGGCACCAGCACCACGAGCATCAGTTGCAGCGTCAGGCTGTGCGCAAAGCCCCAGATCAGCGGCAGTTCTGTGCTGCCCACCACGCCGAAGATCTGTGCTGCGATGGCATCCTCGATCTCGCCTTCGGTGGGCGGGATGGCGGCGTTTGCAAGAGATTCTGTCACGATACCTTCGGTGCGCGCATACATAAGCCACATGCCGATGGCGTAGCCACCGAGCCCGAAGAAGGCGAAATGCCCGAGGCTGAGGATCCCGCAATAGCCCCAGACCACGTCCATCGCCACCGCGATCAGGCACAGGCAGAGTGTCATGCCCAGGATCTTGACCATCGAGGTCGAAAGGCCGAACCCCTCGGCCATAACCGTGATCCCGAGGGTGAAAAGCCCAAGCAGGCCGAGCACCCAGAACACCGACGGGTTGTCCGCGAGGAAGGTGCGTGTCATCTTTTATCGTCCATTGCGCCTAATCCGGTCGGGTTGCGCCGCGCTCTGCGCGTCGCCCGGGGCGAGGGGGTTTCACCCCCTCGCGCTCCCCCAGGATATTTATCGCCAGAAGAAAACGGAGGCATGCGATCAGTCTCCCGCCGCGCGGCCCTTGAGGGCGACGATTCCCTTGGGCCGGAACTGGATGAACAGGATGACGAACAGCACCATCCAGGTTTGTGCCGCCAGCGTGTTGGAGGGGTTGAACCACTCGATTCCCTTTTGCAGGAAGCCGATGAGCGAGGCCCCGGCCAGCGTGCCCCAGACATTGCCGACGCCGCCCACGACCACGGTCATGAAGCTTTGCACGATGTAATTGGCGCCCATCTCGGAGGTGACCTGGGCATAAAGCCCGATGGCCACCCCCGCGATCCCGGCGATGCCGGAGCCGAGACCGAAGGTCAGCATGTTGATACGGTCGGGATTGATGCCCATGGAGGCGGCCATGCCGGGGTTTTGCGTGACCGCCCGCACCTCGAGCCCCAGCCGCGTGCGCTTGAGGATGTAGAGCAGCAGCCCCAGAAAGATCAGCGCCAGCAGGAATATGCCTATGCGGATCGTCGAGATGCCGACGATGTCGTTGAGGGTGATCGCCCCGCCCAGCCAGTCGGGCGCGGTCAGCGGGCGGGCCTGCGTGCCGAAGATGTTCTTGGCCAGTTGCTGCAGCATGATGGAGATGCCGAACGTGGCCAGCAGCGTTTCCAGCGGGCGGGTATAAAGATGGCGGATCACCAGACGCTCCATCGCCACGCCCGCGCCGAAGGTGACGGCGAAGGCCGTGGGCAGCGCGACCATCAGGCTGAGTGTGTAATCGGGGATGAAGATCTGAACGACATAGCCGGTATAGGCGCCCATCATGATAAACTCGCCATGCGCCATGTTGATCACCCTCATCACGCCGAAGGTGATGGCGAGGCCGATCGCGGCGAGAAAGAAGATCGAGGCGAGCGACAGCCCGTCGAGCACCAGATCGGCGGTCTGATAAAGGCCGAGCGCACGCGCAGTGGCATCGAGCGCCGCCTCGGCGGCTGCGGTGATCTCGGGGTCGGGCTGCACATACTCGGCGAAAAAGACCTGCGCGGCCACGGCGCGGGCGACCTCGCCCGGCGCGGCGCGCGGCGGCACGGCACCCTCCGCCTCGAGCGATTCGTAGGCAATTGCGCGGGCGTCTAGCGTGTCGAGCCGGTGCAGGGGCACACCGCCCACGCGGCCATCGACGATATGCCGGGCCAGCACGTCGCGCAGATCCTCCGCCGTCTGGCGGGGCGGGGCGAGCCCTTCGGCCACCAGCCGGTCATGCGCCGCTTCTTCGGCGATATCCTGCCCGACCTCGAGCACGCGCGCGATGTTGCGGTCTTCGGGCAGCGTTTCGGCCACCCGGTCGCGCGTCGCGGTCAGCTGGTTGAGTACGCTGCGCGCCTCGATGCTGATGTCGCCGCCAAGTGCGGCGATCGCGGCGAGGCGTTCGGATTTCGTCTCGCCAAATTGGGCCTTCAAGAGCGCCAGCAAGCGTTCCTTTCGAATCCTGAGCGCGGGATCTGTTTCGATGTCGATGCTTTCGGCCAATGGCGCGATCTGGTCGGGGTCGGCGCTGCGGGTGATGGCATCGAGCGCGGCCTGCCGGCGGGAAGGTTCGGGGGCCGTCAGTTCAACGGGCACAAGGGCCGCGGCCAGTTCGCGGCGCACGCCGGCATTGGGCCGGATCTGGTCGACCTCGCGGCTGCCGACCACCCCTGTCACGGAGCCGCTGTCGATGTCGATCAGGCGCAGATCGCCATCCGCCGCCTCAGTATAGTAGAACAGCCCGTCCTCGGGATACAGGACGACGTCGCGCGCCCCCCATTTACGCAGAAAATCGGCGACCTGCGGATGCCCGCTTTCCAGAAGGGCCGCGATCACCGGGCCGATCGTGCGGCGCGACGGGTTGGCGAGATCATCCTGATACTGTTGCAGAAGCGGCTGCAATGTGGCTTGCGCAGTCGCGGCACCGGGGCGCAAACCTAGCACGCAGGCAACGAGCAGAAGCATCGCCGCGACGCGGACGAGAACAGCAAAGACAGGCATGTCGGATCCGGATCCTGTTGCGCATGGAAAGGCCATGCGAGGGGCCAACCCCCGCATGGCCATGTCATCTCAGTAATTCGAGGTCATCTGCACGCAGGTTTCGGTCTCGGTGTTGTACATCCCGCAGCCCAGATCCTTCCAGTCGCTCTTGAGTATGGCGCTGTCGGGAAGGTGGTCGGTCCAGGCATCGCCGGGCACTTCCTCGGTCTGGCTGATGATGTCGAACTGGCCGTCATCGCGGATCTCACCGATCAGCACGGGCTTGGAGAGATGGTGATTGGAATTCATCACGGCCGTGCCGCCGGTGAGGTTCGGCACCTCCTGTCCCCACATCGCCTCGCGCACCGCATCCACATCGGTGGTGCCGGCCTCTTCGACCGCGTTCACCCACATGTTGAAGCCGATGTAATGCGCCTCCATGGGATCGTTGGTGACGCGATCCGTTTTGCCGATATAGTCGTGCCACGCCTCGATGAAGGCCTCGTTTTCCGGCGCGTCGGCGGACATGAAGTAATTCCACGCCGCGAGATGGCCGACGAGCGGCGCCGTATCCAGACCCGAAAGCTCTTCTTCGCCGACCGAGAACGCAACCACGGGAATATCCGCCGCATCGATGCCCTGTGCGGCCAGTTCCTTGTAGAAGCCGACATTGGCATCGCCGTTGATCGTCGAGATCACGCCCACCTGCTTGCCCGACGCGCCGAGCGCCACGACATCCGACACGATCGTGGCCCAGTCGGAATGACCGAACGGCGTGTAATTGACGAAGATGTCCTCATCCACGATGCCCTTGGATTTCAGGTAGGCGTCAAGGATGTTGTTGGTGGTGCGCGGATAGACGTAATCGGTGCCAAGCAGCGCGAAGCTCTCGACGCCAAGCTCCTCGAGGAAATAATCCGCCGCCGGGATCGCCTGCTGGTTGGGGGCGGCGCCGGTATAAAAGACGTTCTTCGACGATTCCTCGCCCTCGTATTGCACCGGGTAGAACATCAGCCCGTTGAGTTCCTCCAGCACCGGCAGCGCCGATTTGCGGCTGACGGAGGTCCAGGAGCCGAAGATCACGTCGACCTCGTTCACGGTCAGCAATTCGCGGGCCTTCTCGGCAAACAGCGGCCAGTCGGAGGCGGGGTCGACGACCACCGCCTCGATATCGCATCCCAGCACGCCACCTTTCGCGTTCTGCTGCTCGATCAGCATCTCGACCGTGTCCTTGAGCGTGGTTTCCGAGATGGCCATCGTGCCCGACAGCGAATGCAGCACGCCCACCTTGACGGGGCAGTCCTGCGCGAGCGCCGGGGTGGCAAGAAACGCGGTCGCGGCGACGCCGGCCGCAAGGGTTCTGGTTTTCATCTGTCTCATATCTCCCATGTCAGGTCTGCCGCAGCGGCAGTGATAGGCGTTCAGCCATTTGTTATCCCGATCGGGTGACGCGGGCGGGCAAAAGGAAGGTCACATTTCCACGGCTACACATTGGCGCGTCCCGGATCACCCGATCTGGTGATTTCAGACAACATCCCGATTGGCGCTCCGACAATTGCAAAGGCATCGCATATTGCTGAAACTGCCAGCACATGCCGCCAATTTGGGCGCGCGCATCTTCCATTGGCGATTTTTTCTGCACCAGCAAAAGATTTTCTGCGGTGCGGCGTTCCGTCGGCGCTGTGGCGCCACGGGCAATCCTTCGGTCGCCGACACCTCGCTTGCGAGGCATTGGAGACGTCAAAAGAGGCTTGTGACCGGATCAGGGACCACGGCCGATGCCTTGCATCATAACCGACGATCAGCCTGCGGCGCGGCTGTCGCTACCTCAGAAATCCACCGCGTGTCTGACACTGTCGGCACAGCGTGGTCAGCCAGGCGAGACCGTGGGCCAGATCGCCGCACAGCGCGAGGCACATGACAGGCCGGGGATCATTGCACGCACGCCCGGCATCGCGTACGCGGCCGCGCGATCAGGAAAATAGCTGTCCAGATCGCTTGGCAAAACATCGGGTGCCGCAAGCGATCACCCACGGCACCCCCGGAAGCCATCCATAAAGGCCAGTCACATCGAAGCGACTGGCCGCTGCGTCATTCCGCTGGCGTCACTCCCATTCCATCTGCTCGTAGACCCGACCCGCATTCTTGGTGGCCAGTTCCTCGAACGTGTCGAGATGGGTGTAGGGCGACTGGTCCACATAATACGCATCGGCCAGATCGCCGCCCGCGTCGATATGCTCACCGATCTTTTCGCGGAGGTGTTCGAGATAGCCTTTGGTGTAGCGTCGCACCTGTTCCATGTTGGTCGGGTGGCCGTGGCCGGGGATCACATAGGTGGCATTCAGGGCTTCGAACTCGGCGTCCCAGGTCTCCAGCCAGGCGCGGGTGTCGGTGTCGGGAAAGATCGGCAGCATCCGCTCGTGAAAGGCCATGTCGCCCGAGATCACGAGACTTTGCCCGGGCAGCCAGATCACGATATCGCCGGGGCTGTGTGCCGGGCCGAGATAGCGCGCCTCTATCCGGTAGTCGCCCATCTCCAGCACGTACTCATCCGTGAAGGTCTCGGTCGGCGGCACCACCTCGGTGCCTTCGGCCTTTTCTTGCGTGATGCGGCGGGCAGCCTCCAGCGACATGCCGGCAGTGTCGGTGATTTCCGCCAGCACGTCCTCATGCGCGATGACGGGCACGCCCTCGTCCACCCAATAGGAATTGCCGAGCATGGCGTGGCCCTGCCCGTTCTCGTTGAAGACATGGGTCACGGGCTGATCGGTGATCTCGCGGATCTCGTCATGCAGGGTCCGGGCCAGCCCGTAGGACGCACCGGCATTGATGACGACCACGCCTTCGCCGGTGACGATGAAGCCGAGATTGTTGTTGTGGCCCGCATTCTCGTAGGTCGGGGGCGCGGTGGCGCCGATCGCCGACCAGACGCCGGGAATGAACTCCACCGGTTTCGAATAGAGCATCGATCCGGGATACTGATCCGCGATATCCTCGCTGGTCAGCGCCGGGCTGGCGGCAAGGATGGCAGCGACAGTCAGAAGCGCATGTTTCATCTCAAACCTCCGTCACGAAACGATAGGCGCCATCGGCGCGTTCCACACGGCCAAGTCCGCCTTCGGGCAGATGAAAGCCCACCATCGGCATCCGTTCGGTCGCCAGCATGTCCAGAAGCCGCATCCGCGTGGCGATCCCGGTCTCGGTGTCCTGATCCGCACCGCTTGGCCATTCGGGACGCGCGAGCGCCAGATGATCGTTGCCGATCGCATCGCCCACCACCATCACGGCCTCCGATCCGGCCCTGATCTCGAAGCTCATGTGGCCGGGGGTGTGTCCGGGGGTATCATGCGCCATGATGCCGGGCAGGATCTCGTCGCCGTCGCCGATCTGCGCGGTCCGGTCCTCGATAACGGCCAGACGGCGCGCCGCACCCACGGCAAAGCTCGCCCGCTCTTCGCCGATGGTGTCCACGGTGGCGGGGTCGGTCCAGTAGTCCCATTCGGCCTGACCGATCATGTAGGTCGCGTTTGCAAAGAACGGATCGTCGAAATCATCAAGCACGCCCCAGAGATGATCGGGATGGCCATGCGTGAAAAGCACATGCGTGATATCGCCGGGTGCCACACCAGCCGCATCGAGCGCCTCCCCCAGCTCGCCCGCGCTTGGCATGAAGCCCGACCCGGAGCCCGCGTCGAACAGCACGGTATTTGTGTCGTCACGGTAGAGCGTAAGGTTGCAGGGCGGCTCGATCATGTCGCCCGTGACGCCATGTTCTGCCAGGATCGGCTGGGCCTTTTCTGGGTCCAGTTCACCCAGCATGAAATCGCGCGGCAGTTGCAGGTGACCGTCGCTGAGCGTCGTCAGCCGCGCGGTGCCGAGCGTCATTTCCGTGGCACTACGCCCCGCGCCCGGCCAGCCAAAAAGCGCCCCGGCGCCCATGGCCCCCATGATGTGACGTCTGTTAAGCAGCATTTTCCATGTCCTCCCCTAAAATTCGCATTCTTGAATACGATGCGTAAATTCATAGGGGAGTGCAAGGGTAGATGGAATCCAGCGGGTGTCCTGTGCCACGATCCGGATTCGGATCACGACACCAGCACCGGGAGGTGCCCCCCGCGGTTAGGCCGGGGTGTGGTCCAGCCGCGCCGTTTCGCGCGTGTGAAAGTCGCGGTCGGTTTCATCTGCATCAGGCCCGCGCGACAGGCGACGTGCCAGATCGAAGAAACCCTCGCCCGGCAGCCCGTCCCGCCCGCGGCTGACCACACGCGCCGCGATGAAGGGGCGGCCGGCCGCTGCATCTTCGCGCATGGTGATCTCCAAGGCGCGGGTGACGCGGTTCACCGAGCCGGGCAACCACAGACCGAGCGCCCGCGCGAGGGCGCCATAGGTGATCGGGGTCCGCTCGGCGTCCAGACTTTCGAGATGGGCGCGCACCCGTCCGGCGAGATCCTGTTCCTTGTCGGCCGCAACCTCGGTGGAGCGGGGTGGCGGGATCTCGCGTGCGCTCCCGTCGGCGCGCACCTCAGCGGCCCAGGCGCGCGTCGCGCTGCGCAGCACGATCCGGGTATTGCCGGCATCCGCGCCCTGACCGGTTTCGGTGATGCCGACCACATCGCCGCTTTGCAGACCCGCGCGCAGGGTCTCGGGCGTCAGGCCGAGACGCGGCGCGAGGTAGTCGGGATCGACCATCAACTGGCCGTCCTGCCAATCGATGACACCGGGCGGGACCGGACGGTCGAGCATCGGCGACGGCCCGTCGTCGCGCGTATAGTAGGGTGCATCCCCGGCCGCGTGATCTGTCACGTCCCGGATGTCGCGAATCTCCGGCAGGGCCGCGCGCAGCATCCGCTCCACCCCGTCGCGCAAAGTGGCCGCAGAGGCCGCACAGCCCTGACAGCCGCCGGACATGCGCAGATGCACCGTGCCGTTCTCGACCTTCTCCACGTCGATATGCCCGCCATGCGCAGAAACCGCCGGGTTGACCTGACTGTCCAGAAGCGCCTCGACCTGGCGCAGCAGCACGCTGTCGGCGTCCTGATCGGCATCGTGCGGGCCGAGCGGTGCGTCGGTTTCCTCCAGCACCTGCCGGATCGCGGCGGCGATCGCGGATTTCAGGTCGGACCAGCCGGCGCTGTCAGCTTTTCTGACCCAGATCGTGGCGCCAGAGACCTCGACCCGCGTGACACCGGCGAGATCGAACAGCGCGCGCGCAAGCGGGGCCTCGCCGGGCGTGTCAAATCGTGCCGACCGACCGGATGCGATGGCCTCGTCGAGCGTGAACCCCATGACATCGGGATCCCGCGCCGAGGCTTGCGCGCGGATGCGGCGCCTGGCGGATGTCTCAGACATCTTCGACCTCCGCGTTTTGCATCTTCCGCAGGGCCTTGAACGTATAGATCCCGGTATCGTGCCCGTCACTGAACGCCATGCCGAGCGCGTAGTTTCCCACGCTCCAGATGCGTGTCAGGCGGATATCGAGCGGCACGTTGTCAGGATCGAGCACCCGTTCGCCGGTGACCTCGTCGCGGCACTTGGCACAAGGACAATCGATCCGCAGATCGCGGGGCGCAAGGCGGCTCTGCTGGCCGTCGCCCCATCCCAGGATCAGCGCCGCGCCATCATGATCGAGCGACATCAGAGCGGTCGGGGGGCCATCCGCGCCGGGCTGCGCATTTGCCGGTTTGCCCTCGCCGGTCTCCACCGTCCACGCAAACGGCGTGGCAATGCCGGCAGCGGGCGCGTCCCCGGTCGCAAGGGCGGCGGCGATCCGGCGATAGGCGGTGGCGGCCGGGCCATCCGGCGCGGCGGTCAGCAGCGGTGTGCCATCATCGCCGCAATCGACCACCGCGGGATCAAGCGGGACCTTGCCCAGAAAGGTCACGCCCAGATCCCGCGCTATGGCCTCACCGCCACCCTGATGGAAGATATCCGTCACCGTCCCGCAGGACGGGCAGGTAAACCCGCTCATGTTCTCGATCACGCCCAGCACGGGGACGTTGACCTGCTCCATCATCCGCAGACCGCGCCGCGCGATCTTGAGGCTGACATCCTGCGGTGTGCTGACGATCACCGCGCCGGAAAGGGGGAAACTCTGTGCCAGCGTCAGCTGGATATCGCCGGTGCCCGGCGGCAGATCCAGCAACAGGACATCCAGCGCACCCCAATCCACCTGACGGATGAACATCTGCAGGTATTTCGTCACCATCGGGCCGCGCAGGATCGCCGGGGCGTCATCCGCGCTGAGCATGGCCATCGACATCACCTTGACGCCATATGCCTGCGCGGGAATGACCTTTCCCTCGGGCGACATGCCGGGTTTTTCGACCGTCGCGATGCCAAGCATGCCGGGGATCGAGGGGCCGTAGACATCGGCATCGACAACGCCGACCGCCAGCCCGGCCTCGGCCAAGGCAACGGCGATGTTGGCGGTGACGGTGGATTTGCCCACCCCGCCCTTGCCGCTGCTGATTGCGATCATGCGGGGCTGGCTCTGGCTGCCGCCCGGATCACGTTCTGTCATTGGTCGGTCCTTCTTCCATTTGGGATGCCCGCACGGGGCCGTCATAGCTGGCGCACAGCTTGTCGATCTCGTCCGTCGCGAGGGCGACCGCCATGCACGCGCAATATCCGCTGTCGCCGCTCGGTGTGAAATGCGTGCAATCGCTGCAGGTGCCAAAAGCCCGGGTCTGCCTTGTGCCGGCCAGAGAGGCCGCGAGATGCGACAAGGCTTCGAGCAGATCCGCGCGCTGGTCGGGGTCGAGCGCGGCAATGCTGCCTACGAGGTCGCGCAGCGGATCCTCGGCCAGCATCGCCTGCCCGCTTTGCGTCAGATCGAACCGCACGCTGCGCCCGTCGGTTGCCGATTTGTGCCGAACGATCAGACCCTGATGTTCCAGCGTCTTGATGGTCTGCGAGGCGGTGCCGCGGGTCGTGGCCTGAAATCGTGCGAAACCCGAGGGGGTGCGCGTGCTGCCATTGGCACTGGCAAAGAAGCGCAGGCACGTCCATTGCGCGGCCGTCAGCCGGGATCGCGTGTCCTCGACCCGTGCCGCGCGCCCGAGATGCACGAGCAATTCAGAAATGCGGCGCGCCGGTCCCAATCCATCCGTCATGCGGAAGAGATATGGAATCGAAATCACTTTGACAAGCGGGCATAAGATCATTTAGTTTCGAATCGAAACAAACTGAGACAGGCTGATGAACAAACCCGTAATGAACTGGAGCGCCGGGTCGCACCGCAAGCGGTCGTCGGGCATGTTGTCTGCCGAGGACGAAGGCGATCTCCTGCGGGCATGGCAGGAGCGTGGCGACCGGCAGGCGCGTGACGAGATCATCCGCGCCTTCGCCCCATTGGCCTCGGCAAGCGCCGCGCGGTTTTCAGGCACCAGGGGCGAGGTCGATCCGGATCTCCTGCAACAGGCCAATATCGGATTGATGAAGGCCGCCGACCGGTTCGAGCCAGAGCGCGGAAACCGTTTTGCGACCTATGCGGTCTGGTGGATCAGGGCCGAGATCCAGGCCTACCGGCGCGCCAACATGTCTGTCGTACGCCGCCCGAATTCCCCGCAGATCCGCAAGGTCGCCGCACAACTGCCGCGCCTTGATGCCGAGATGTCGCGCGAGGACGGGTCCGACCGTGTCGAGGCCGAGCGGCGCATTGCAGAAAAGCTCGAGATCACGCCGCAGCGGCTGGCCGATCTTCGCGCGCAGCTTTCGGTGACGGACCGGTCGCTGAACATGCGTCCATCCGGGCCGGACGGCGACGAGAGCATCGCGCTCATTCCAGACCCGTCGAGCAGTGACATGTCCGACCGCGTACATCCTCTGGACGTGGATGTGCTTCGCCATGTTCTGGTCGAGGCGCTGGACGCGCTGCCCGACCGCGAGCGTGAGATCGTTCTCGCGACCGAGCTGAGCGATCCGCCTGCGACACTGGCCGTTCTGGGGGCGCGTTTCGGCATTTCCAGAGAGCGTGTGCGCCAATTGCGCGAACGTGGCCTCGAAAGACTGCGCAAGGCCCTGCGCGACCGCGCCCTTGCGCCCGATTGTTTCATGTAACCACGGGCGGGTGACGCGGTGGGATGACGGGGCCGTTGGCCAGCAGGGGCCCGCTTTCACCAGTGTTCTGAGGTGGTCAATCCCTGCGCCGGCATTCAGGCTCCAGCTTCCGATTTATTGACGAGGGTTCAGGATCCGTCACCGGGCCTCCGGCTTCCTGCGCGTCATACGAATAACGGCGACCCGATGGGCCGCCGTTATTTCTTGCATGTTCCCGCCTATTACCGCGCCGGTGTTACTCGGCGGTCAGAAGCGGCGGTTTTTTCTTGCCGGACAACCGACGCTTGGACGGCCCTTCGATCTCGAGATCGATCTGGTCGTCTTTCACCCCGACCTTGACCAGACCGCCCTTGGAAAGCTTGCCAAAGAGCAGCTCTTCGGCCAGCGGTTTCTTGATGTGCTCCTGAATGACACGGCCTAGCGGGCGTGCGCCCATCTTGTCGTCATACCCCTTTTCGGCCAGCCATTCGGCAGCGGGTTCCGTCAACTCGATGGTCACGTCGCGATCAAGAAGCTGCGCTTCGAGTTGCAACACGAATTTCTCGACCACTTTCAGGATCACCGACTTCGGAAGCGGCCCGAAGGAGATCACGGCATCCAGACGATTGCGGAATTCCGGGGTGAACGTCCGCTCGATTGCAGCCGTATCCTCGCCTTCGCGGCGGTCGCGATTGAACCCGATTGCGGATTTCGCAAGCTCTGTCGCGCCGGCGTTAGAGGTCATGATCAGGATGACATTCCGGAAATCCACATTGCGCCCGTTGTGATCGGTCAGCGTCCCGTGATCCATCACCTGCAACAGGATGTTGAACACGTCCGGGTGCGCCTTCTCGATTTCATCGAGCAGCAGCACGCTGTGCGGGTGCTGGTCCACGCCATCGGTCAGCAGACCGCCCTGGTCGAACCCGACATAGCCCGGCGGCGCCCCGATCAGACGGCTGACCGCGTGCTTTTCCATGTATTCCGACATGTCGAAGCGCAGCAACTCGACACCGAGCGTGTCGGCGAGCTGGTTGGCCACCTCCGTCTTGCCCACACCCGTCGGTCCGGTAAAGAGATAGTTGCCGATGGGTTTTTCAGGCTCCCGCAGGCCTGCCCGTGCCAGTTTGATGGACGAACTCAGAGCAGAGATTGCCGCATCCTGACCAAACACCGCACGCTTGAGTGTCCCTTCGAGATCCCGCAACACCTCGGCGTCGTTCTTCGAGACGTGTTTTGGCGGGATGCGGGCGATCTTGGCGATAACCGTCTCGATCTCTTTCACACCGATCGACTTGCGCCGCTTGGATGCGGCCACAAGATGCTGAGCCGCGCCGGCCTCGTCGATCACGTCGATCGCCTTGTCGGGCAGTTTGCGGTCGTTGATGTAGCGTGCCGACAGATCCACCGCCGTACGGATCGCATCATTGGTGAACTTCACGCTGTGATGGTCTTCGAAATACGGCTTCAGCCCGTTCAGGATCTTGACCGTATCCTCGACCGTCGGTTCGACCACGTCGATTTTCTGGAACCTGCGCGACAGGGCACGGTCCTTTTCGAAATGCTGGCGATACTCCTTGTAGGTGGTCGATCCCATGCAACGCAGCTTTCCGCCTTGCAGCGCGGGCTTGAGCAGGTTGGACGCATCCATCGCCCCGCCAGAGGTTGCCCCAGCCCCGATCACCGTGTGGATCTCGTCGATGAAAAGCACCGCGTCGGGGTGTTTTTCAAGCTCGTTCATCACCGCCTTGAGCCGCTCCTCGAAATCGCCGCGATACCGGGTGCCGGCAAGCAGTGCGCCCATGTCGAGCGAATAGATCGTCGTGCGCGACAGCACCTTGGGCGTGGCGCCCTTGACGATCTTCAGCGCCAGACCCTCCGCGATCGCCGTCTTTCCGACACCCGGATCCCCGACGAGGATGGGATTGTTCTTGCGCCGGCGGCACAGCACCTGAATGCAGCGCTCCACCTCGGTATCGCGCCCGATCAGCGGATCGACATCGCCGGTCCGGGATTTTTCGTTGAGATCGACACAGTATTTCGCAAGCGCCGAATCACCGGCTTCGACCGCATCGGATTCGCCCTGCTTGGTCGAGCCATCATCATCCATATCGGTCGCACCGGTCACCGGACGCGATTCGCCGAAGGCCGGATCCTTGGCCACACCATGGGCGATGAAATTCACCGCGTCATAGCGCGTCATGTCCTGTTCCTGCAGGAAATAGGCCGCGTTCGATTCGCGCTCTGCGAAGATTGCGACCAGAACGTTGGCCCCGGTCACCTCGGTCCGGCCCGAGGACTGGACGTGGATCGCGGCGCGCTGGATCACGCGCTGGAACGCAGCCGTCGGGACCGCCTCGGACCCGTCGATATCCGTCACGAGATTGGCGAGATCATTGTCGATGAATTCCACCAGCGTGGTGCGCAATTCCTCGGTCTCGACGCTGCATGCTTTCAACACGCGGGACGCATCGGGCTCGTCGACAAGGGCAAGCAGAAGATGCTCCAGCGTCGCAAACTCGTGCCGCCGCGCATTGGCAAGGGCCAGAGCCGCGTGAATTGCCTGTTCGAGTGTGTTCGAGAATGAAGGCACGGTCGTGCTCCTTCTGATCTTGGATGGGACGGGCTGCCCCTATCCTTGGCCTCATGGTCTTAAAGTTTGGTCGATACCGACCATGCTTCAAGGATTTTTTCGTCAAACCGGCTCAGTTTTCAAGCGATCGCATCGTATTTGCGTCACACGTGCCTCAGAAACGGTCCTTTCTCCTGCGGATCTCCGCAAAGACGTCGACCGGCTCGGCCCCGACCATCCCAAGATTGGCTTGGATGTGCGGATCAGCGGCACGCAGGAACGGGTTGGTGTCCAGCTCTTCTGCTAGGGTTGTCGGCACCGTCGGCTCACCCGCGCTGCGTCGCCTGTCCACTTCGGTTACTCTCGAGATAAGCTTCGGATTTTCGGGATCAACGGTCAACGCGAATTTCGCGTTCTTCTCTGTGTATTCGTGGCCTGAACAGATCATCGTGTCCGGCGGCAGGTCGGCCAGCTTGCCCAGACTGGCATACATCTGCGCCATCGTTCCCTCGAACACCCGGCCACAGCCGAGCGCCATCAGGCTGTCGGCGGTAAAGGCAACCCGGCTTTGCGGAAAGTAGAAGGCGAGATGCCCGACGGTGTGCCCCGAAACGTCAATCACCCCCCCCTCCTCGGCGCCGATTCGCACCGTGTCGCCAGCCTGCACCGCGACGTCGAGGGCCGGCAGCCGGTGCGCGTCCGCCGCCGCGCCGATCACGCGCGCGGGGGCTTTCGCCAGAAGCTCCGACAGGCCGTCGACGTGATCCCAGTGATGATGCGTCAGCAGCACATCCGAAAGCGTCCAGCCGTTCTCCTCCAGCGCCGTCAGGATAGGCCCTGCCTCGGGCACGTCGATGGCCGCCGTCGCACCGGTTTCCGGGTCATGCGCGAGATAGGCGTAATTGTCCGACAGGCAGGGAATGGTCACGATTTGCAGTGTCATGGGATTTTCCACCTCGCCAGATAGTGCTAATAGGTTCACGTTGACCGATTACGGGCCCCACCGCAATGCATCTGGACGTACAGGACCTGCGAAATTTCTATTACCGCAGCGCGTTGGGGCACGCGGTGCAGAAAACCATTCGCGAGCAGATCGCGGCGTTCTGGCCCGAGGCGCATGGGCAGACCGTGGCCGGTTTCGGCTTCGCGGTCCCGTTTCTGCGCCCGTATCTGGCCGACTCGCGCCGGGTCATCGGACTGATGCCGGGGCCGCAGGGCGTGATCGGCTGGCCCCAGGGCATGCCCAACATCTCCGTTTTATGTGAAGAGACGATGTGGCCGATTGAAACCGGCCATGTGGACAAACTTCTTGTCGTGCACGGGCTGGAGACGTCCGAGCGCGCCAGTGCCTTGCTGGAGGAATGTTACCGTGTCCTCGGGCCCGGGGGATCGGCACTTTTCATCGTGCCGAACCGCGCCGGGCTTTGGTCGCGGTCGGATCGCACGCCGTTCGGCTTTGGCCGGCCCTACAGCCAGACCCAGCTCGAAAACCAGTTGAAACTGCACGAGTTCCTGCCGGAGCGGCATGATACCTGCCTGTTTCAGCCGCCCTCTGACAGACCGTTCTGGCGCAAGACAGCCGGCATTTGGGAACGTATGGGCGCGCGTCTGACGCTGGCGATGGCGGGCGGTGTTCTCATCGTGGAGGCCACGAAGCGGGTGCAGGCGCCGGGCGGTCCGGGACTTCGCGAAAAGGTGCGCAAGCCCCTTGGCGTGCTGGCTCCGCAGCCTGAGGCCAAACCGGTCTGAACGTCAGCCCTTGCGCGCGATGCCGATCCGGCGCCCCACGCCATCAGGTGTGGGAAGGGTGGCATGGGCCTGTGCCATTTGCGCGACGCGGGCCTGCACATCCTCGGGCATCGGCGCGACACGCGGGCCGTCCAGATCCACATGTAGCGTCAGCCCCTCGCCGGTCGCCGCGAGCCAGCCGTCCTCGTGATAGAGTTCCTGAAACGAATGGAAGCGTTTGGTGTCGTGATCGAGCAGATGAAACGTGCTGCGCATCCGGTCTTCGAGTTTGACCTCGCGCAGATACCGGATGTGAAACTCGGCACTAAACGTCGTGAGGTTGCGGGCCGTGACATAATCGGGGCCGAACCCCATTTCGGCAAAGGCCTCGTCGGCGCAGCGGTCGAACAGGACGGTGTAATAGCCCATGTTCATGTGCCCGTTATAGTCGATCCAGCCTTCCTCGACCGTGTGAAAGCGGGACAGGAACGGCACGGCATCGGACATGGCGGGGCCTTCTCGAATGGATCACAGCGCCTGTGTTCTACGGGAATTCTTGCGGAAAAGGCAATGACCGCGCGCCGGCAATGAGACCGATTTCTCGGAGCGTCTTCCTATTCCACGGTGACGGATTTCGCCAGATTGCGCGGCTGATCGACATCGGTGCCCTTGGCGATGGCCGTGTGATAGGCCAGCAATTGCGCCGGCAGCGCATACAGGATCGGCGCCAGCACCGGATCGACATCCGGCAAAGTGACGGTGCGCCATGTCTCGCCGCCGGCCGCCTCGACCCCCTTGGCATCCGAGACCAGCAGGATCTGCCCGCCACGCGCCATGACCTCCTGCATGTTCGACACGGTCTTGTCGAAAAGCGCATCGCAGGGCGCCATGACGATAACGGGGAGGGTCTCGTCGATCAGCGCGATCGGGCCGTGCTTCAGCTCGCCCGAGGCATAGCCTTCGGCGTGGATATAGCTGATTTCCTTGAGCTTCAGCGCCCCCTCGAGGGCCAGCGGATACATCGGCCCGCGCCCAAGAAACAGCGCGCTCTGGGCCGTCGACAGATCGCGGGCGGCCGCGCGGATCTCGTGGTCGATCGTCATCGCGGTGTTGAACGTGGCCGGCAGGCTGCGCAGATGCGACAGCATGTCGGCCAGCCGCTCGTCATCGATTCGCCCGCGCGTGCGGGCGGCCTTCAGCGCCAAAAGAAGCAGGACGGTCAACTGACAGGTGAATGCCTTGGTCGAGGCGACGCCGATTTCCGCACCGGCGAGGATCGGCAGCGCCAGATCGCTTTCGCGGGCGATCGAGCTTTCGGGCACGTTGACCACCGAAAGCACCTGACCCGCGCGTTCCTTGCAATAGCGCAGCGCGGCGAGGGTGTCCGCCGTCTCGCCCGACTGGCTGACGAAAAGGGCTGCGGTGCCTTTGGTGACGGGCGGCTCGCGATAGCGGAACTCCGACGCGATATCGACATCGACGGGCAGGCCGGCCAGTTGCTCGAACCAGTATTTCGCCGTGAGACAGGCGTAGAACGCCGTGCCGCAGGCCACGAGGCTCATGCGCTCGATCCGGGCGAAATCCGGGGTGCCGCCAGGCAACACGATATCGCGGCCATCCTCGCTGAGGTAATGCGTCAGGGCCGTGCCGATCACCAGCGGCTGTTCGGCGATCTCCTTGGCCATGAAATGCCGGTGCCCGCCCTTGTCGACGCGGGCATGGTCTATTTCTATGGTCTTGACGGGTCGTGTGACGGGATCGCCATGTGCGTCCGTTATGGTCACGCCCTGCCGTGTGACCACCGCCATGTCGCCCTCTTCGAGATAGGTGATGCGGTCGGTCATCGAGCCCAAGGCGATCGCGTCGGAGCCCACGAACATCTCGCCCTCGCCGTGGCCGACGGCCAGCGGGCTGCCCTTCCGCGCGGCGATCAGCAGATCCGGATGACCGTCGAACAGGAAACACAGCGCATAGGCCCCTTCGAGCCGCGCGATCGTGGCACGCGCCGCGGCCTCGGCCTCCATGCCCTGCGCCATGAAGTGATGCGCCAGCAGCGCGACCGTTTCCGTATCTGTATCGGTCTCGTGGCCGAACCCAGCCTCGGCCAGTTCGGCCCTGAGCTCGCGGAAGTTCTCGATGATGCCGTTATGCACGACAGCCACTGGACCGGCCTTGTGCGGATGCGCGTTGGCCTCGGTGGGGGCGCCATGCGTGGCCCATCTCGTGTGGCCGATCCCCGCCTTGCCGGCCAGCGGGTGATGCACCAGCGCATCCGACAGGTTGACCAGCTTGCCCACGGCGCGCCGCCTGTCCAGCCGCCCGTCGTTCAGCGTGGCGATCCCGGCGCTGTCATAGCCGCGATATTCAAGCCGCTTGAGCGCCTCGACAAGCGTCGGCGCCACTTCGTGATTGCCAAGAACCCCGACTATTCCGCACATGATCCGCGTTCCTTGTCCCTTTGGGTCTTTTTCGCCCGCAACATGTCCAGCAACTTCCGCCCAAACCCGGGTTTGTCGACCTGTCTTGCGCGCCCGATGGCCAGCGCGCCCGGCGCCACGTCCCGGGTGATCACCGATCCCGACCCGGTCATCGCATCGTCACCCACCGAGACCGGGGCGACAAGCATCGTGTCGGATCCGATGAACACGCGCGCGCCGACCCGGGTTTCGTGCTTCATCACGCCGTCGTAATTGCAGGTGATCGTGCCCGCGCCGATATTGCTGTCCTGGCCGATCTCGGCATCGCCGATATAGCTGAGATGGTTGATCTTGGCGCCCTCGCCGATACGGGCCTCTTTCACCTCGACGAAATTGCCGATCCGGACGTCCTCGGCCAGTTCGGTGCCGGGCCGCAGGCGGGCGTAGGGCCCCACGACCGCGCCGCGTGCCACGTGACAGCCTTCGAGATGTGAAAACGCCCGGATCCGCGCGCCGGTCTCGATGGTGACGCCGGGGCCGAAGATCACGTTCGGCTCGATCAGGCAATCCCGGCCCAGATGGGTGTCATGGGCGAAATACACGGTCTCGGGGGCCACCAGCGTGACGCCGTTTTCCAGCGCCTCGGTTCGCCTGCGCGTCTGGAATGCGGCCTCGGCAACGCTCAGCTCGGCGCGGCTGTTGATGCCCATGGTCTCGGCCTCGGTACAGGTCACGGCGGTGGCCGACAGCCCCCGTGCGCGCGCCAGACCGACGATATCGGTGAGGTAGTATTCGCCCGACGCGTTATCGTTGCCGACCGCGTCGATCAGATCGAACAGCACCGGGGCGGACGCCATCACCACACCGCTGTTGCACAGCGTTATCGCCTGTTCATCCGGGGCGGCGTCCTTGAACTCGACAATCCGCTCCAGCACTCCGCCTGCGACCACCAAGCGCCCGTAGCGCCCCGGATCGGCGGCCTCGAAGCCCAGAACGACGATGTCATGCGCCGCGCGCGCCTCGGCCATCCGTTGCAGCGTCTCAGACCGGATGAAGGGCGTGTCGCCGTAAAGCACCAGCGCATCGCCTTCGAACCCCTCCAGCTCGGGCCGGGCCTGCGCGACGGCATGTGCGGTGCCAAGCTGCTCGGTTTGCAGCACGATCCGCAGCTCCGGGTCATGGTCCTGCACCGCTGACGCGACCGCAGCGGCACCGTGCCCCGCGACGACCACCATGTGCGCGGGGTCGAGCGTCCGGCCCGCCTGAACGGCATGCAGCAGCATCGGGGCACTGCCGATCTCGTGCAGGACCTTCGGCAGGTCGGATTTCATCCGGGTCCCCTTGCCGGCCGCCAGAATGATCAGTGCAATCGACATCGAGGATCCCTTGGCCATTTGCCTTCTCCGACGTTCTACCCGGTCGCAACGCAGGCGCAAGGGTGCCGTCTGTCAGATTGCGGTATCACGCTGTCACCGGCCCCGTGCAGGGCATCCGCAAAACCGGATCAACGATAGGTGCGCGCCTCCATCGGGGTGGCGTCGATGCGTTGCGCCAGACGGTCGAGCAGGGATTGCTCGGCCCGGTTCAGCGCGGCTTGCGGGTTCCAGACCACATGCACATCGACCGCTGCTGTCTGGTCGTAGGGCGGCAATTGCCAGAGCAGTCCGTCGTCCGTGTCCCGCGTCGCCACATGCAGCGGCAGCGGCCCGATTCCCAGCCCCGCGATGATCATGCGCCGGACTTCTTCAAGATGGCTCGACGTGGCGATGATCCGGTCGCCCAGTTCCGCCTGCGCGCGCATCAACGTCACCGGCTTCAGCGCATCCTGCAGGCGGTCGGTCTCGAAGCTGACCGCGCTTTGCCCGGCGAGATCGGCGCGGGTCAGGTCGGGACGCCCGAAGAGCGGATGCGGCGGGCCGCAGAACAGCCCGAAGAACTCGCGGTAAAGCCGCAGATATTCCAGCCTCGGGTTGCGCTGATGCACCAGACAGATTGCCAGCGACGCGGCCCGCGCCGAGACCTGCTCGATCGCCTGCGCCGAGGAATGCACCTCTATCGACAACGTGGCGCGGGGATTCTCGATGTGAAACTCCGCGAGCACCTGATCAAAAAGCGGGCACACCACATGGCTGGCCAGCGCGAGACGCACATGCCCCGTCACCTCGTCGGTCATGTCGCGCATCAGCGTGGACAAGCGCAGGATGGACCCCTGAATCTCCAGCGCCTCGCGATAGAGGACCGCGCCCGCCTCGGTCAACTCGAACCGCCCCGGCGACCGGTTGATCAGGCGCTTGCCAACACGATCCTCAAGTCTTTTCAATGCGGTAGAGACCGACGGCTGCGTCAGGCGGAGCCGGTGCGCGGCATCCGTGACGGACCGCGACTGCGCCATCGTCACGAAGCTGCGCAAGAGGTTCCAGTCCATCTCTCGCATGATGCGTTCGGGGCTGTCCCGCATGTCCATAGATTTCATCTATTATCACAATTCCTATTATCTATTTGATAAATGATTGCCTGCTTTGCACGCTCACATCAAGGCCGCATCCGACGGGTGCATGTGAAAGGGAGATGAATGTCGGTCGAAGCCCGCGAGGCAAGACAGCCGTGGATCCTGCTATCGCCCGCCCTTGGGGCGGTGCTGTTCCTGCTGATCATTCCGCTGATGTTCATCGTGGTCTATTCGTTCTGGCTGCGCTCGGCCATCGGCGCCGATCAGGTCGGATTCTATCTCGACAACTGGCAAAAGGCGCTCTCGGACCGGTTCTATCGCGACATTCTTCTGAACACGCTGAAGATCGCGGCGATCACGACGGTCTTCTGTGCGCTCATGGGGTATCCGGCGGCGTATTTCATCGCGCGGTCCAAGGGCAACAAGCTGATCCTGCTGCTGCTTTTGATGCTGCCCTTCTGGATCAGCTACATCATCCGCACGATGAGCTGGATCAACATCCTTGGCACATCCGGCGCGCTCAACACGCTGCTCGTCTCGCTCGGCATCCTCAATCAGCCGATCCAGATGCTTTACAACGAGGCCACTGTGATCCTCGGGCTCGTGCATTTCCTGCTGCCGTTCATGGTGCTCAATGTCTATGTCAGCCTCGACGGCATCGACACCAACCTCGAATCCGCGGCCAATTCCCTCGGGGCGACGCGGTGGCAGGCGTTCACCCAAGTCACCTTGCCGCTGTCGCTGCCGGGGCTCGCGGCCGGCGGGTTGTTGTGCTTCGTGCTGGGGGCGGGCACCTATATCACGCCGATCGTCCTCGGCGGGCCGCGGGATGCGATGTTCGCCAATCTGGTTTACGAGGCGATCATCACCCAGCTCAACTGGCCCCTGGGATCCGCGCTGTCGCTGCTCTTGCTGATCGTGCTGGGCATTCTGGTGGCGATCTACAACCGCTATCTCGGCCTGTCGCGACTGGCCAAGGGGCTTGGCTGATGGGCTGGCAGGCGATCCGCATCTGGACCGTTCTGGTCTACGGCTTCATGTTCCTGCCGGTGGCGGTCGTGGTGCTTCTGTCGTTCAACGCCAACCAGTTCGGCAGTTTCCCGATGACCGGCCTGTCGCTGCGCTGGTTCGGGGAATTGTGGAACAACGACGCGGTGATGCGCGCCTTTCGCACCTCGGTGGTGCTGGGGCTGATGACGGCGATGATCTCCACCACTCTGGGCATCCTCGCGAGCCTCGCGCTGGTGCGCTACAACGTCCCCGGGCGCAACACGATCAGCACGCTGCTGATTGCGCCCATTCTGGTGCCCGAGGTGGTGCTGGCCGTTGCACTCCTGCTGTTCCTCAACTGGCTGGGCCTCGGCAAGAGCTTTGCGTTGCTGCTCGCCGGGCACGTCATCTTCACGCTGCCCTTCGTGATCCTCGTGGTGCAGGCGCGGCTGGTGTCGATCAAGCGCGACGTGGAAGAGGCGGCGCTCAGCCTTGGCGCCTCGCCGGTGCAGACCTTTTTCGCGATCACGCTGCCCCTGATGCTGCCGGCGGTGGCCGCCGGCGCGCTTTTTGCCTTCACCATCAGCTTCGATGACATCACCGGCACGCTTTTCTGGAAGCCGGGCGGCGTCGAGACGGTGCCAACGCAGATCTTCTCGATGCTGCGCAATTCGATCAGCCCCGAGATCAATGCGCTTGGCACGGTGATGATCGTGCTGACCGTGGGCCTGCCGCTGCTTGGTGCGGCGGTGGCCCGGAAACTCGCCATGAAAGGCGGCGTGTAAGAACCGCCACAACCCTCAACACGGAGATATGACAGATGGATAACGGCAAAAGATACGAACGCCTGCTGGACCGCTACCGCAACGGCGATCTCGACCGGCGCAATTTTCTGGGTCTGATCGGCGCGGCGGGGCTGGCGTACGGTGTGCAGACCCCGTTTGCGCGGATGGCGCGCGCCCAGGAGGTCAGCCAGGTCCGCTTCGACGGGTGGGGCGGTGTCGTCTCGGAAGCGTTCCGCGAACACGCTTTCCGGCCCTTTACCGAGGAGACAGGGATCGAGGTGGAGGACGGCACGTTTTCGGGCGGTGACGAATACCTCGCGCAGGTCCGCTCCAGCCAGGAAGGGGCCTATAACATCGCCCACCTGTCGGGCGTGTTCGACTATGCCCGCTACGTGAATTTCGGCCTGACGGTCGAGCTGAACCTCGACAACATCCCCAACATGTCGCTGGTGATGGACACCCTGACCGACGCGTACCGCCGCGTGACGCCCGACTACCTGTCGGCGGTGCCCTATGATTACGGCACGACCGGGCTGGCCTACAATCGCAAGTATATCTCCGACGAGGAGATGAAGGAGAAAGGCGCAAAGATCCTCATCGACGAGTCCCACAAAGACAAGATCGGCGGCTGGTCCGACTGGCGCACGCGCATCTGGTATGGCGCGCTGCAAACAGATCAGGACCCCAACAACATCGAGGACATGGAGGCCGTGTGGGACGCGATCCGCAGCCACCGCGATCTGGCGCTGAAATACTGGTCCTCGGGCGCGGAACTGATGAGCCTTCTGGCCGAAGAGGAAATCCACGTCACCGAAGGCTGGTCCGGCCGCATCGCCGCGCTGCAGCAGGAAGGCCACGATATCGGCTATTACGACGCGCCCGGCAGTTTCGCGTGGCAGGAATGCCTGCACGTGATCAAGGGCAGCCCGGTCGAGGCCTGCGAGGAGCTTCTGAATTTCATGCTCGCGCCCGAAACCTCGATCGCCGTTGCCGAGGGGCAGAACTATCCGCCGGCGCTTGACGGGACCAAGGTCGATCTCGGCGACAAGATCCCGACACTGCCGGCCTATGATCCGACCGGCACGCTGTCCTCGTTGACCTTCGCCGATCCGAATTACTGGAACGGCAACGAGGCCGAATGGTCCGAGACCTTCAGCCGCGTGCAGCGCGGATATTGATCGCCCGCCCTGCCCCGGCACCAATCGGGGCGGGGTTCCCCGCCCCAAAGGAGGCCGCCGATGAGCGCCGTCACCCTCAAGGACATCGTCAAGCGCTTCGGCACCCTGACGGCCGTGCATCGCACAAATCTGGAGATTCCCGAGGGCGCGTTTCTGACGCTTCTCGGTCCGTCGGGCTGCGGCAAGACGACCAATCTTCGGATGATCGCGGGGCTTCTCGACCCGACCGAGGGCGAGATCCTGATCGGCGGCAAACGCGTCAACGATGTGCCGATCCACAAGCGCAACCTTGGCCTCGTCTTTCAGAACTACGCGCTTTTTCCGCACAAGACGGTGGCCGAGAACGTCGCCTTTGGTCTGAAATACCGCGACATCCCGAAATCCGAGATCCCCGGCAAGGTGCAGGCGGCGCTGGAGCTTGTGCAGCTTCCGCATCTGGGGGACCGCTATCCCAAGGAACTCTCTGGCGGCCAGCAGCAGCGCATCGCGCTCGCCCGTGCCATCGTGATCGAGCCGGACGTGCTCTTGCTGGACGAGCCGCTCTCGGCGCTCGACGCCAACCTGCGCGAGGATATGCGGGTGGAGTTGAAGCGCATTCAGGAACGCATCGGCGTCACGACCGTCTTCGTCACCCATGACCAGTCCGAGGCGCTTGCGATGTCGGACCTGATCGTCGTCATGTCCGAGGGCCGCGTCGAGCAGGTCGGCGCACCCGAGGAAGTCTACAACACCCCCGCCTCGGAATTCGTCGCCAATTTCCTTGGCGCCTCCAACATCCTGGCGGCGAAATGCACCGATCACGGCGCGGTCGTGATGCTTGAAGAGCCGACATTCGGACGCCTGCAAGTGCCCGCCGCCAAGGCCCCCAACCTCACCGGCACCGGTGCGGTCAAGCTGGTGGTGCGGGCCGAAAAACTGATCCTGTCGAGGGATCCGGCGCCCGACGGCGTGATCTCGGTGCCCGCCAAGGTCGAGACCGTGGATTATCAGGGACAGGCCGTGCGCTATTTCGTGCGCGCCGGCGAGACGCTTTTGCAGGCCATCAACATGATCGACGAACGGCCCTTTGCGCAAGGTGCCGAGGTGCATCTGCATCTGCGCCCGCAGGATTGCGCGGCGTTGCCGGGATGAGTGCCATGACCAGACCCCCCTCGCATCTTTTCTATCAGGGCCGCAATCGCAAACCGGTGCTGGATCAGGCGCGCGGCGTCTACATGTGGGACGTGGACGGGCGGCGCTATCTCGACGGATCCTCGGGCGCGATGGTCTGCAATATCGGCCATTCCAACGCGAACGTGCTCGCGGCGATGCGTCAGCAGATGGAGAAAGCCACCTTCGGCTACCGCCTGCATTTCGAAACCGAAGCCTCGGAGAAACTCGCCGCCAAGACAGCCGCACTCTGCCCCGAGGGTCTCAACCGGGTGTTCTTCGTGTCGGGCGGGTCCGAGGCGGTGGAATCGGCGCTGAAACTTGCCCGGCAATATGCGCTTGCCGTCGGCGAGGGCCGTCGGTGGAAGATCATCAGCCGCGCGCCGTCCTATCACGGCTGCACCCTTGGAGCGCTCGCGATCACGTCCTATGCGCCGCTGACCGAGCCCTTCGCGCCGATGATGCAGGCGATGCCCAAGGTGCCGGCCCCGCGCGCCTATCTCGACGGGCTGGATCCCGATCTCGAGGCGACAGGACATCATTATGCCGACATGCTGGAGGCGAAGATCCTCGAGGAAGGACCCGACAGCGTGCTGGCCTTCATCGTGGAACCCATCGGCGGCGCCTCGACAGGGGCGCTGGTGCCGCCAAGGGGCTACATGGAGCGCGTGCAGGAGATCTGCCGCAAATACGGCGTGCTGCTGATTCTCGACGAGGTGATGACCGGGGCGGGACGCACGGGCGCGTTCCTCGCATCGGAGCATTGGGACCTCGCGCCCGATATCATCGTCCTGTCCAAGGGCTTTGCCGCCGGATACGTGCCGCTCGGCGCGATGGTGGCGCATGAACGGCTGGTCCACGCGGTGCTCGGCGCGGGCGGGTTCGCGCACGGGTTCACCTATGCGGGCAACCCGCTGGCCTGTGCGGCGGGTCTCGCCGTGATCGACGAGATCGAACGGCAGAATCTGGTCGGCAACGCCGCGCGTATGGGCTTGCTGCTGCAAGACCGGCTGCACGACCTCATGCAGCGGCATGCCATCATCGGCGACGTGCGCGGCAAGGGCCTTTTGACGGCGTTCGAGTTCATGGCCGACCGAACCACCAAGGCGCCGCTGCCCCTACATCTGCGCGCCTTCGAGCGGTTCGTGCAGATCGCCTACGAGACGGGGCTGATCGTCTATGCCCGGCGCACCCGTGACGGGATCGAAGGCGATCACATCATCGTCGCCCCGCCGCTGATCGTGACCGAGCGGCATCTCGACGAGATCACCGACATGCTCGACACCGCATTGACCGCATTCACTGCTGAGATCAGTCCCGCGCTGGACCGCGCCGTGTGATGCGCGAGATCATCATCACCTGTGCGCTCACCGGCTCCATCCACACGCCGTCGATGTCGCCCTATCTGCCGATCACCGCCGACCAGATCACCCAAGCGGGGATCGAGGCGGCCGAGGCGGGCGCGGCGATCCTGCACCTGCACGCGCGCGATCCGGACACCGGCCGGCCCTCGGCCGATCCGGCGCATTTCCGCGCCTTCCTGCCGCGATTGAGACAGGGCTGCGACGCGGTGCTGAACCTGTCCACGGGGGGGAGCGCGGTGATGAGCCTCGATGACCGGCTCGCGGCGGCCAAGGACGCCGCGCCCGAGATGGCCTCGCTCAACATGGGCACGATGAATTTCGCGCTCTACCCGATGGCCGAGCGCATCACCGACTGGCAGCACGACTGGGAAAAGCCGTTTCTCGAAGCCTCCGACGATCTTGTGTTCCGCAACACCCCGCGCGACATCGCCCGCATCCTGACCGAGCTTGGGCAGCAGCGCGGCGCGCGGTTCGAATTCGAGTGCTACGATCTGAGCCATCTCACCATGCTGCGCCATTTCGCGGATCGCGGGCTGATCGCGCCGCCCTATTTCATCCAGTTCGTCTTTGGCGTATTGGGCGGCATGGGGGCGGCCCCGGAAAACCTGACGCACATGGTCCGCATGGCCGACAAGCTCTTCGGGACGGAGTACATGTTCTCGGTGCTGGCCGCGGGACGCCACCAGATGCCGATGGCGGCACAGGCGGCAGCCATGGCCGGGCATGTGCGCGTCGGGCTCGAAGACAACCTGATGATCGCGCGCGGCGAACTGGCGCGATCCAACGCCGCGCAGGTCACCAAGGTGCGCGGCATCGTCGAGGCCATGGGCCGCGAGGTCGCCGGCCCGGACCGCGCCCGCGCGGTGCTGGGGCTGAAGGGCGCGGAGGCGACGGCGATCTGACGCGCAGACGCGCAGCACAGGAGGGACGGAATGAAAGCCGTATTCGACGACCGCCAATGGCGGCACGAGCCGCAATATTTCATGGCCAACGGGCTGACCAAGCCCAGCCCGGAGCAATCGACGCGCATCGCGCGACTGACCGACGGGGCCACGGCCGCGGGCTGCGATTTCATCGCGCCGCAGGATTCAGGCCTCGGGCCAATTGCCGCCGTCCATACGCCAGAGTATGTCGCGTTCCTGCGCACCATCCACACACGCTGGCAGCGCATGGCCGAGGCCGGATCCGAGGTGATCCCCAACATCCATCCTGCCAATCGCAGCGACACCTACCCCAAATCCGCGGTCGGACAGGCCGGCTATCATCAGGCCGACACCGCCTGCCCCATCGGCGCGCATACATGGGAGGCGGCCTATTGGGGGGCGCAAGCCGCCATCACCGCCGCCGATCTGGTGGCGGGCGGGGATCGCGCGGCCTACGCGCTCTGCCGTCCGCCGGGGCATCACGCGTTCAGCGATCTTGCAGGGGGGTTCTGCTTTCTCAACAACGCGGCCATCGCGGCGCAACGCCTGCAGGGGCTCTGCCTGCGGGTGGCGATCCTAGATGTGGACGTGCATCATGGAAACGGCACGCAAGGCATTTTCTACGCCCGCCCGGATGTGCTGACCGTCTCGCTGCATGCCGACCCGGCGCGGTTCTACCCGTTCTTCTGGGGCCATGCGGACGAGCGCGGCACGGGGCCGGGCATGGGAAGCAATCTTAATCTGCCGCTTCCGCGCGGCACCGGCGACGACACCTATCTCGGAACGCTCGACCGCGCGCTGGAGCGGATCGAGGCGTTCGGCGCCGATGCGGTTGTCGTGGCGCTTGGCCTTGATGCCTATGAGGGCGACCCGTTCCAGGGGCTGGCGATCACCACGCCGGGCTTTGCGCGCATCGGCGCGGCGATCGCCGGTCTGGGTCTGCCGACGCTGTTCGTGCAAGAGGGCGGATATCTCTGCGAAGAGCTGGGCCAGAACCTGACCGCCGCGCTCACCGGGTTCGAAGGGGTGACGACGTGACAGACATCCTCGTGATCGGCGGCGGCATCGCCGGGATCAGCGCGGCGGCGGAATGCGCCCGCGCCGGGGCATCGGTGACCGTGCTCGAGTCCGAGCCACAAATCGGCTATCACGCCACTGGCCGGTCGGCGGCAATCTTCATCCGCAATTACGGCAATGCCAGCTTGCGCGCGCTCAACGCCGTGGCCGAGCCGATCTTCGAGGATCCGGGCGAGATCAGCGACACTGCGATCCTCAGCCCGCGGGGCGAGCTCATGATCGCCTCCGAGGCGGAGTTGCCGGTGCTTGACGCCTATCTCGACGGGGCCGTGGGGGTGGAGCGGCTGACGGGCCAGGAGGCCGCCGAGATCGTGCCGATCCTGAAGCGTGACCGCATCGCCGGCGCGCTGATCGAACGCGACGCGCGCGGCATCGACGTCGAGCGCCTTTTGCAGGGTTACGCCCGGATGCTGCGCGCCCGCGGCGGGCGGATCGTGACCGGGGCCGGCGTCACGGCCATCCGGCGCGAGGCCGGGCAATGGCAGGTGGACACGGCCCAGGGCAGTCATGCCGCGCCGATCATCGTCAATGCCGCCGGGGCCTGGGCCGACGAGGTGGCGTCGCTGGCCGGTTTGCCGCGCCTCGGGTTGCAGCCCTGCCGCCGCTCTGCCGCGATCATTCCCGCGCCCGAGGGGTACGAGATCGACCAATGGCCGATCTTCGGCTCCATCGCCGAGACGTGGTATGCCAAGCCCGAGGCCGGCAAGCTGATGGTGTCACCCGCCGACGAGGACCCCGTCGATCCGCATGACGCGTGGCCCGACGACATGGTGCTGGCCGAAGGGCTGGACCGGTTCGAGCAGGCGGTCACGCATCAGGTCCGCCGTGTTGAGCACAGCTGGGCCGGCCTGCGCACCTTTGCGCCGGACCGCACGCCCGTCGCCGGCTTCGACCCGCGCGCCGACGGGTTTTTCTGGCTCGCGGGGCAAGGCGGCTACGGCGTGCAGACAGCCCCTGCCCTGTCGCGGGTCGCGGCCGGGCTGCTCACCAGGGGCGCAGTGCCCGTCGATGCCGCCACCCGCGCGGCTCTCGCGCCCGATCGTTTTCTGTAACCCAACCGAAAGGTCCCACCATGCCCGAGATCACACGCCAAAAGACCGGCCAACGCATGAGCCAGATCGTCCTGCATCACGGCACCGTCTATCTGGCCGGTCAGGTCGGCACGCCGGGCGACAGCGTGGCCGACCAGACACGCGAATGCCTTCGCAAGGTCGAGACGCTGCTGGCCGAGGTTGGATCCGGGTCCACAAAAATCCTGCAATGCACAATCTGGCTGGCCGACATGGCCGATTTCGCCGAGATGAATGCGGTCTGGGATGCCTGGGTGCCCGAGGGGGAAGCACCCGTCCGCGCCTGTGGCGAGGCAAAGCTCGCCACGCCCGAGCACAAGGTCGAACTGATCGTGGTCGCGGCGCTGCCCTGAGCGCGCTGCGGCGTCAGTCGGATTGCAGCACGGCCAGACACTGGCGCGGCAGATCCTGCATCGTCAGCTCACGCCGGGGTTTGGGGGGCGGCGCGCCGGGATCCGGCGGCGGCGGGTCAATGATGTTGCGCACCCATTGCTCTGCCGCGGCGCAGCCATCGCCCGGCGGCGGGGCATCCTGCGGAACGCAACCCGAGGTGCCCTCGGGGCAGGTCAGCCGCACGTGGAAATGATAGTGATGCCCCCACCATGGCCGCACCTTGCCAAGCCAGTCGCGATTTCCGGTTTCATCGTTGCACATCCGCACCTTGGCGCCGGGAAAGATGAAGATCCTTGCAGTGCGCGGGTCCTGTGCCGCCGCCTTGATGATCTCGTGATGCGCGCGGCTCCAGTTGTCGTTGGTGTAGGCCCCGTTCGCGCGGCGCAGGGAAATCGAGGACAGGTTCTCGCGCGCTGTCCGGCTGAGGGTCAGGTCATCGGCGGGGCGCAGCCAGATATCGGCATCCATGCCGCTTTGATGGCTGCGATGCCCGGTCAGCATCGGCCCGCCGCGCGGCTGGCTGATATCGCCGACATAAATCCCGTTCCAGCCCGGTTGCGCGGCGGCGACGCGCGACAGCCCTTGCAGGAAATCGATGGTTTCAGGATGCCCCCAGTTGCGGTTGCGACTGAGGCGCATGGCCTGCCATGTCGGCCCTGTCTCTGGCAGGGCGACACCACCGGCCAGACAGCCCTTTGCATAGCCACCATGCACGGCGGGGCTTTGCCGGGACGCCTGCGGTTTCGCACCGAATAGACGCTTGGCAGGCATCCCCTGCATCTCGGCGGGGATGTCCCGGCTTGACAGTGTGCCGGGCGGCTCGGGATCCGGGACATTTTGACAGGCCGCGAGACCAGCCAGAAGCGCAGTTATGACGACGATCCGGCCCATATCTCTTGATCCCCTTCAGGTTTCACCCAGCGTAGCAGCACCAGACCGATCAGGAAAAGAAAAATCACCGGCGACACGCCAAGTCGTGCGCTGCCGGTCATCGAGGTGACCAGCCCGATCAGCGCGGGTGCCAGAAAGGCAGTGGCGCGGCCCGACAGGCCGTAAAGCCCGAAATTCTCTGTCGGGGCTGCGGGATCGGTGTGGCGCACCATCAGTGTGCGGCTCGCGGCCTGCAACGTGCCCCCCAGCCCCCCGATCAGCACGCCGCAGCCGAAAAAGACGATATCCGGCACGGTCGAGCCTTCGGCAAGCGGCACGCCGAAGATCTGGCTGCGATCCATGCTGACGACAGTGACACAGACCGCGATCAGACCCCAGATCGCGGCGATGACCACCGGCTTGGGGCCAAGCCGCTTGTCCACCTTGCCACCAGCCCACGAAAACAGCGCCGCCGAGATCGCCCCGATGATGCCGAAAATGCCCACCGAGGTGATCGACCAGTTGAGCACGAGTATCGCATAGGTGCCGCCGAACCCGTAAAGCCCGTTCAGCGCGTCGCGGTAGAACATCGCCGAGCCGAGATAGCTCGAGAGGCTCAGGCGGTGGCGCAGGCCCTTGACCGTCCGGACCAGAAGCCCGAGCGCGTAACCGATGCCGCGCCCCCGCCGCGGCGGGCCGGTGTCGCGCACCCACAGGAAATAGGGGATCATGAACACCGCGAACCAGAGGGCGGTGAACGGCCCGACAAACCGCGTGCCCTCGCGCGCGGCCGGATCTAGGCCAAGGGCCGGATCGAGCCCCAGCAGCGTCTTGCCGGTGGACTGCTCGACAAAGAGCGCCAGCATGATCACCAGAGCCAGCACCCCGCCCGCATAGCCGAAGGCGAAACCCGTGCCCGACAGATCGCCGAATTCCTCGGCGGTGCCGAGCGAGGGCAGTTGCGAATTGATGAAGATCAGCGCGTATTCCGCACCGATGAAGCCGATCCCGAACGCAACGAGGCCGAACCACAGGTTCGAGCCATCGGGCAGCATGCCCCAGATCGCCGCGGCCCCGGTCACATACATCAGTGAAAACACCACGATCCATGGCAGCCGCTTGCCGGTGGTGTCCGCGACGGCGCCGATGATCGGGGCGCCGAAGCCGATGATCAGCCCGGTCACCGTCAGGCACCAGGACCACAGGGTCTGCGCGCGGGCATCGGCGATCTTCTCGCTCATCCCCGTCGACATGAAATGCTCCGACGCGACCGAGGCGAAATAGGGCCCGAAGATGAAGGTGATCAGCAGGGTATGGTAGGGCTGGCTGGCCCAGTCGAAGAAGAACCAGCCCCAGATGCGTTTGCGCTTCGAGATGCCGGTCATGCTGCCCCCTGATATTTCGGGAATATGACCGGGGGCCACGGTCGCGTGCAAGTCATTCCTGCATGGGCGGCCAGGGCCGGGTGGCCTCGGCCTCGATCCAGCCGCGCACCCAGTCGGGCTGTGCCGGACGGTCGACATCGCCGCCAAGCTCTGCGATCACGCTCTCGGGCGGGATGATCCCAGGCTTGCCGGTGACGGCTGTGCGGTAGAGGATGTGGTTGGCGCAGTTTCCGTCTGGTGCCCACATGGACTGCTCGATATAGACGAACCTGTCGTCCCACCAGACCACGCGCGAGCGCATCTCGATCTGCTCGAACACGCGGATGCGGCGCCGGTAGCGCACGCTCGCGCCCGCGATGGTCAGACCCCAGCCCTTGCGCCGCAGCACCGCGATCAGCCCGGTGCGCCCCGCCAGCGGGATCCGGCCCAGATCATACAGCGTCAGCGTGCGCCCGTTATTGAGCTCGCGCCACAGATCGATGTCCCAGGGCAGGCAGTAATGCTGCGACACATGCGTGCCTGTCACCGGCAGGGGCGATGATTTGCGATGGCTGTGCAATTGCCACATCAGACGCAGAAAGGGGTACATGGGCGGTCTCCGTCGGGCAGTGTCTCGGCACCCGTTTCGGGTGGTGCCTTGGCACCCGCAGATGGGCCGGTCAACCGCGACCGTGCGTCAGACTTGCGCTTTGATGCAGGCTCGCTTAGGGCATGGGCGCGCCCTAACAGCCCCGCCGAGAGGACCACAACCCCATGCAATCGCTTTTCCAGATCCTGATGCTGCTGCTCGATATCGTATGGTTCTTCATCATCGCGCATGTGATCATGTCGTGGCTGATCAACTTTCAGGTTCTGAATCTGCGCCAGCCCTTCGTCGCGCAGATCTGGGACGGCCTCAGCCGCATTCTGGAGCCCTTGTACCGCCCCGTGCGCAACATCCTGCCGCCGATGTCCGGCATCGATCTGGCGCCGCTGGTGGTGCTGGTGGGTGTCTATGCGCTGCGCATCGTGCTGATCAACAACGCGCAGGCATTCTACTGATCGCAGGGCCGGCCGCGTTCAGCGCATCGCAGACGCCGCGGCATTTTGCGGCTCGCGGTTCTTGCGCCGCGAAGTGTGGTGTGAAAGAGTGTCTGTAACAGCACATATGGTATAAGCACACAGGTCCGCCCATGTCGAGCGCCGCAACGCTTCTGCGCGATGTCTTTGGTTTCGACGCGTTTCGTCCCGGACAGGAAGAGATCGTCCACACCGTCGCCACGGGATGCAACACTCTTGCGATCATGCCGACGGGGGGCGGCAAATCCCTGTGTTTCCAGCTGCCCGCGCTGATGCGGGAGGGGGTGACGGTGGTGATTTCGCCGCTGATCGCGCTGATGCGCGATCAGGTGCGCGCGCTGAAGGCCGCCGGGGTCGAGGCCGGCGCGTTGACCTCGGGCAATACCGAAGACGAGACCGCAGAGGTCTGGGACAAGCTCGAGGCCGGGACGCTTCGCCTGCTCTACATCGCCCCCGAGCGGCTGGCGGCGGGATCGGCCACGGGCATGCTGCGGCGCATCGGCGTGGGGCTGATCGCCGTCGACGAGGCGCATTGTGTCAGCCAGTGGGGACATGATTTCCGGCCCGACTATCTGCGCATCGGCGAACTGCGCCGCGCATTGGGTGTGCCGCTCGCCGCCTTCACCGCCACCGCCGATGCAGAGACGCAAGCAGAGATCGTCGCCAAGCTCTTTGACGGCCAGCCGCCGCAGATCTTTCTCCACGGGTTCGACCGGCCCAATATCCATCTTGCCTTTCAGCCAAAGGACGGCCCGCGTCGCCAGATCATCGATTTCGCCGACGCCCGCAAGGGGCAGTCGGGCATCGTCTATTGCGGCACACGGGCGCGGACCGAAAGCCTTGCGCAGGCGCTTGCCGAGGCCGGCCACAGCGCCTGCGCCTATCATGGCGGCATGGAGGCCGATCAGCGCCGCCATGTCGAACAGCGATTCAACACCGAGGACGGGCTGATCGTGGTGGCGACCGTGGCCTTCGGCATGGGCGTGGACAAGCCCGATATCCGGTGGGTCGCGCATGCCGATCTGCCCAAATCCATAGAGGCCTATTATCAGGAGATCGGCCGCGCCGGCCGCGACGGCGCGCCCGCCGAAACCCTGACGCTGTTCGGTCCCGACGATATCCGCCTGCGCCGCAGCCAGATCGACGAGGGCCTCGCCCCGCCGGAACGCCGCCTGGCCGATCACGGGCGGCTGAACGCGCTTCTGGGTCTGGCCGAGGCGCTGAGTTGCCGGCGGGTGGCGCTGCTGAGGTATTTCGGGGAAGAGACAGCACCTTGCGGGCATTGTGATCTGTGCGAGACGCCGCCCGAGACCTTCGATGGCACGGACCCGGTGCGCAAGGCGCTGTCGGCCATCCTGCGCACCGACGAGCGGTTCGGCGCAGGCCACCTGATCGACATCCTGATGGGAACCGCGACCGACAAGATAACCGCGCGCGGCCATGACAGGCTGCCGACCTTCGGCGTGGGGCGCGACATCGACAAGCGTGGCTGGCATGGCGTCTTTCGGCAGATGATGGGGCACGATCTGGTCCGCCCCGATCCCGAGCGCCACGGCGCGCTTGTCATGACCGAGGCCGCGCGCCCGATCCTGCGCGGCGAAGAGACGATCACCCTGCGCCGCGAGGCCAAGGCACGCGCACCGCGTCCGGCCGTAAAGGCGCTAGTGTCGGACGAGGATGCACCGCTTCTGTCGGCCTTGAAGGCCAAGAGACGCGCCTTGGCCGAGACCGCCGGTGTGCCCGCCTATATCGTCTTCAACGACCGGACCCTGATAGAGATGGCCGAGACCCGGCCCGCCAACCTCGATCAGATGGCGCGAATCGGCGGGGTGGGGGCCACCAAGCTCGAGCGCTACGGCGCGGAGTTTCTGGAAGTGATCAACGGCGCGGCCGAGCCTGTCCACCCCACCCGGCGCAAGCTGGCCGGGGCGGCGGCGGGCGAAGTCTATGACCGGTTGATAGAGGTGCAGGCGCAGCTTGCGCGCGGGCCCGAGGGCATCGACAAACCGCTGAGCTGTTCGACCTCGGCGCTTGCGAAGGTGGCGCGGCAGCGCCCGCGCGACAACGATGAGCTTGCCCGGCTGATCGGCGACAAATATGCAGAGCGTTTTGGCCCCGCTTTTCTGGACGTCCTGCGCATGGCAGATTAAGTCAACCGTACATTGTCATAAAGGAATGTATGCATGCTGGTTGTCGTCTCGCCCGCCAAGAAGCTCGACATGAGCCCCACGAAGGATGTCACGCCAACCCGGCCCGCATTCCACGCCGAGGCCGAGGAGTTGGCGTCGGTGGCGCACAGGCTGACCGTGGGCGATCTGCAAAAGCTGATGAAGATCAGCGAGCCGCTCGCAAGGCTTAACGCCGACCGGTTCGCGGAGTTCGGCACGATGCCGCAAAAACCCGCCGCGCTCGCCTTTGCGGGTGACACCTATCAGGGGCTGGAGGCCGGCAGTCTGGAACCCGATGAGATGGACTGGGCGCAGGATCATTTCCGCATCCTTTCAGGGCTTTACGGCCTGTTGCGCCCGCGAGACGCGATCGAGCCTTACCGGCTGGAGATGGGCAGCCGCCTGAAAACCGCGCGTGGCAAGACGCTCTATCACTACTGGGGGGACACGATCGCCAAGGCGCTCAACGCGCAGGCCGAGGCGGTTGGCGCCGACACGCTGGTGAATTGCGCCAGCCAGGAATATTTCGGCGCGGTAGACCGTGACGCCCTGAAGCTGCGGGTGGTCACGCCGGTATTCATGGAGGAAAAAGCCGGCACGCCCAAGGTTGTCAGCTTTTACGCCAAGAAGGCACGCGGGGCGATGGCCCGCTTCGTGATCCAGCACCGCCTGACCGACTCCGAAGCGCTCAAGGCGTTCGACATGGGCGGCTACCGGTACAACTACGAGTTGTCGACAGAGGATAACCCGGTTTTCCTGCGCGCCTATCCGGCCTGAGCATCGGCCATGTCGGCGACGGGCGTGCGCGCACCGGGCGGGCAGGCCTCGACAATCTGCGCAACGATAGCGTCCTTGCGCAGCGGTTTGGTCAGGTAATGATCGATGCCGGCAGCCAGGATATCGGTATCGTCCCCCTGCATGGCATGCGCCGTCATGGCGACGATCGGGACATGTGCCCCGCTTTCGGTCTCGATCTGGCGGATCGCGGTCGCGGCCTGCTTGCCGTCCATTTCGGGCATGGAGATGTCCATGAAGATCACATCCGGATCAAAGGTTGAATAGAATTCCACCGCCTCCCGCCCGTTCTCGGCGAATTGCAGGTCGATATCGAGCGCCTTGAGCATCTTGGAAAAGACCAGCCGGTTGGTCTTGTTGTCCTCGGCCGCCAGAACGCGCATCGCGCGGGGTTCGACCGGCTCTTCGGCGGACTCGTTCGGCGTGATGGCGCAGAGCGCGTCCATCAAGGCACGGCGCGGCGCGGGTTTGTGCAGCACCGCGTGCAGGTAGTCGCGGCCCTGGTCGCGCGCGGCCTCGCCGGGGCTACGGCTGAACAGGATGACGGGGATGTCGCGGCCAGCCATGCGGAGCGCCTCCGCCAGTTCGATCCCGTCCATCCCGGGCATGCCGTGTTCGGTCAGGACCACGTCGATCCCATCCCCTGCCATATCCAGCGCCTCGGCCGCGCTGCCGCAGGCGAGCGCCTCGATCCGCAACGCGGAGAGCTGACGCGCGAGGATGGCGCGACTGGCGTCTTGCGGATCGACGATCAGGGCACGGCGCAGACCAGCGGGCAGATGCGGCTCCCATGTGGTGTCGGGGTCGGCCACCGGCAGTGTGATGGAGAATCCGAAGGTCGATCCCTCGCCCAGCACGGACTCGACCCAGATGTCGCCCTGCATCATGCGCACGAGCTTTTGCGAGATCGCGAGGCCAAGCCCGGTCCCCTCGAACTTGCGGTTCCGTTCGTCATCCACCTGATTGAATTCGCCGAATATATGGTCGACCTTCTCTGCGGGGATGCCGATGCCGGTATCCTCTATGCAGACATGCACCGTGACGCTTTTGCCCTCGGCATGTGGCACGCCGGTGACCCGCACGACGACATGCCCCGCCTCGGTGAACTTGAGCGCATTGCCCATCAGGTTGGTCATGATCTGGCGGATCCGCCCCGGGTCGCCCACCAGACCGGTGGGCAGGAAAAGGTCGTAATCCACCAGCAGATCCAGACCCTTGTCGCGCGCGGTGGTCTGCATCAGCGTGACCAGCTCGTGAATGCTGTGCTCCAGATCGAAGGGGGTCGCCTGCAGCACCAGCTTGTCGGCCTCGATCTTGGAATAATCGAGCACGTCGTTGATGATCTCCAGCAGCGCCTCGCCGGAATGCTTGATGGTCGAGGCATAAAGCCGCTGTTCTTCTGACAGCTCACCGTCCAGCAACAGATCCGCCATCCCGACGACGCCGTTCATCGGCGTGCGGATCTCGTGGCTCATGTTGGCGAGGAAGGTGGATTTTGCGCGATTGGCCGTCTCGGCGCGCCGGCGTGCCTCCTTGAGGTCTTTCTCGTAGCGGATCGACGCGGTGATGTTCTGCACGAGGCCGACAGTGTCGCCGCCATGCCCGCGCCGGTCCGTGAGCTTGATATATTGCCCGTTCCAAAGGCGGATCACCTCGGCCTCGGGGTTGTCCTGTTGCCAGCGGTCGAGCATGCGCTCGCGCCACGCATGCGGTGCGATGTCGCCGATATTGACGATGCCCTCCTCGGTGATGATCTGCAGGATTTCGATATAGCTGATACCGGGTTTGACCGCCTCGACCCCGTCGAACACCGCGAGCCATGCGCCGTTGGCCGCGATCATCCGGCTGTCGGCGTCGAAAAAGGCAAAGCCGTCCTCGATCGTCTGGATCGAGTGCCAGAGGCGCCGCTCGGCGATCTCGACCTTCTCATGCGCGACGCTGAGATCCGATTTGACGCGCAAGTTCTCGTCGCGCACGGTCTGCACCTCGGCGCGAGTGTCGTGGATCTCGTCCGACAACGCCCGCGCGTGGTTGCCCAGCTTGCGGTTGGCGGCCTGCAATTCCGCCTGTTTCTGTTCGAGCAGACGCTCGGCGGCCAGTCTGGCGCGCCGTTCCTCTGCCAGCTTGTTGGCAAGGGTCATGCCCATCCTCCGACCTGCCGGACCGTGTCAGGGGACACAATCCGGCATCGTCGTGAACAGGCGGTTAACGTGTGTCGGAAACCCGCGTCAGAGCGCCTCGATAGCGATCGCGATGCCCTGCCCGCCGCCGATGCACATGGTGATCAGCGCGCGTTTGCCGCCCGTCCGCTCCAGCTCGTACAGCGCCTTTACGGTCAGGATCGCGCCGGTGGCACCGACGGGATGCCCGAGGGCGATCGCGCCCCCGTTGGGATTGACGCGGCCAGCATCGAGGCCAAGGCCCTTGTTGACCGCAAGGGCCTGCGCGGCAAAGGCTTCGTTGGATTCCACCACGTCGAAATCGGAGGCGCTCAGACCGGTTTTCTTCATCAGGCTTTCGACCGCCGGAATGGGGCCGATGCCCATCACGTCGGGGCGCACGCCGGAATGCGCGTAGCCCAGCACACGGGCGCGGGGTTTGAGGCCCGCAGCCTCTGCCGCCTCGGCGCGCGCCAGCACAAGTGCGGCCGCCCCATCGTTGATTCCGCTTGCATTTCCGGCAGTTACGCTGCCATCCTTCTGAAAGGCGGCGCGCAGACCGGCGAGGCCTTCGGCGGTGGTGGGCTTGGGGTGTTCATCGGTCTCGAAGCTGACCGTGTCACGCTTTACGCGCACTTCGACAGGCACGATCTGCGACGCAAACCGCCCCTCGCTGATCGCCACACCGGCGCGGCGCTGGCTTTCCAGCGCGAAGGCGTCCTGATCGGTGCGGCTGATATCATGTTCCTTTGCCACGTTGTCGGCGGTCACGCCCATGTGCCCCGACCCGAACGGACAGGTCAGCGTGCCGACCATCATGTCGAGCGTCTTGATATCGCCCATCTTGGCGCCCCAGCGTTGATGGGGGTTGATGTAGGGCGACCGGCTCATGTTCTCGACGCCGCCGGCAAGGCCAAAATCCGCATCCCCAAGCATGAGAGATTGAACAATGGAAACAACGGCTTGTGCGCCAGAACCGCACAGGCGGTTGACGTTCATCGCCGGCGCGCTGTCGGGGATGCCGGCGTCGATCGCCGAGACCCGGCTGACATACATGTCGCGCGGTTCGGTGTTGATCACATGACCGTAGACCACATGCCCGATCTGCGCGCCGTCGACGCCGGAGCGGGCGAGCGCCTCTTTTGCCACGAGCGCGCCAAGCTGCGTGGGCGGGGTGCCGGCCAGCTTGCCGCCAAAGGTGCCTATGGCGGTGCGGCAGCCGTCGAGTATCACGATATCGGTCATGGATGTCCTCCTCTGATGTTTGCGGTGAGCCTAGCCGCAGGCGGGGGCACTTGGCAACGCTCCTGTGCCGGGCTGCGTACAACGCGTACATTTTCGGGCGGGAAATGTACGCAAATCGCGAGGACCCCGGCGGCTTGCCTTGGGTCGCGGTCGGTGGTCGGGTTCAAATGCCCGCGCCCCCTGATCAGAGAGCGCCCCCGAGATCATGATCCGCACCGATGCCGATATCCGAAGATCACGTGAACGGGGCGACCCGAGCAGCGCCGAGGTCACCCTGATCGCGCATTTTTGGGCGGGTGCCTGGCGGTATCGATCAGGCAACTCCAGGTCGTGTGTGCGGCTCGTGCAAAGGGCTTGCAATCGGCGGCCCGGCGGGATGGACCGGACGAGGGACGCATGCGTATTGCCGGGCGCGAATGGCCTGAAGGGGACGTCGAGGCTATATTCCGGGGCGCGATACGCGGCGCGGCGCGCCGCAGCGCCATCGCATGTCCGCCCCCCCGGACAGGCGATTTGTCGAAGTTGGCGCACCGATCGGGGCGTTTTCGGTTGGCCGGGATAAAGGGCCCTGAACGAAGGTCGGATCGCCTGCCCGCGGACATACGCCGGCGCTGCTGGGTCAAATGCCAGCATCAGGCCATCCCCCCGCCTGTCCCGCCGCGTTTATTATGCCGCAACGGGCTCAAGACCGTGGTCTGAGCTGTTCGGTCGGGGACCATGGCTTGTTTGGTGACAGAAGATACATCCGTCTCGGTCAATCCATTGGGGTGCTTGGGGATTGCAGGCGGCCCGATGGCCCGACGGGCATGCGCGCCAGCCGCGTCGACCCGCTGTGCCTGATCCTCGCGGTGGCTCTGTCGGGACCGCGACACGCCTTCGCGAGATGGCGGGCGTGTCGGGCCAGTTCCGGCACCGCGTTTCGGTAGCGAGAATTTCAAACCGGTGACCAATGTCAGCGAACGTCTGACCGAGGCGCTCCGCCGCCGCACCAAGACTTAGACGCCCCGGCGGCGGCGCGCCGCGACGCCTATTTCTTCTTGCTGTCGCCGATATTGACCGGCGTCTTTGCCTTGAAGGTATCGGCGGCCACTGCGGGCTTTTCCTTTGCCTTCTTGGGTTTCTTGGCTTCCTTGTTGCCGCGTTGCTTGTCGCCCTTGGACATTTGCGTATCTCCCTTGATGGACGGGTTTCAGATCTTCAACTCGCAGTCACTCACAGTGCCGGGCAGTGCCGGGTTTCCGCTGGCCCGGGACCGGCAGGCGTGCCGATGCTCCGGACCAGCGGGGGTCCCGAGGCCTACATCATGCCGCCCATGCCGCCCATGTCGTCCATGTCGGCCATGCCGCGGCCTGCGCCGGATTTCTGCGGTTTCTCGGCGATCATCGCTTCGGTGGTGATCAGCAGGCCGGCGATCGAGGCCGCGTTTTCCAGCGCGATGCGCACGACCTTGGCGGGGTCGATGATACCGGCCTTCAGCATGTCGCCATAGACATCCATCTGCGCGTCGAAGCCGAAGCCGGGGCTGGTGTTCTCGGCGACCTTTCCGACGACGACCGATCCGTCGACGCCGGCGTTGCTGGCGATCTGACGCAGCGGGGCCTGAACCGCACGGGCGATGATCCGGATGCCGGCGGTCTCGTCGGCATTCGCGCCCTTGAGATCGGCCAGCACCTTGCCGCCATGCACCAGGGCCACGCCGCCGCCGGGAACGATCCCCTCCTGCACGGCAGCCCGGGTGGCGTTCAGCGCGTCATCGACGCGATCCTTGCGCTCCTTGACTTCGGTCTCGGTAATGCCGCCGACCTTGATCACCGCGATGCCGCCCGCGAGCTTTGCGAGCCGTTCCTGCAGCTTTTCCTTGTCGTAGTCAGAGCTCGTGTCCTCGATCTGGGCGCGAATCTGGGTGACCCGCGATGCGATTGCGTCCTTGTCGCCGGCCCCGTCGATGACCGTGGTGTCGTCCTTGGTGATCGCCACCTTGCGCGCCGAGCCGAGCATGTCCATGGTCACGGATTCAAGCTTGATGCCGAGATCGGCGGAGATCACCTGCCCGCCCGTCAGGATCGCCAGATCCTCGAGCATCGCCTTGCGGCGATCGCCGAAACCGGGGGCCTTGACCGCCGCGACCTTCAGACCGCCGCGCAGCCTGTTGACCACCAGCGTCGCGAGCGCCTCGCCGTCGATATCCTCGGCGACGATCAGAAGCGGCTTGTCGGCCTGGATCACCGCCTCGAGGAGCGGCACCATCTGTTGCAGCGACGACAGCTTCTTGTCGTGCAGCAGGACGACGCAATCCTCAAGTTCCACGCTCATCTTCTGCGTGTTGGTGACGAAATAGGGGCTGAGATAGCCACGATCGAAGCGCATGCCCTCGACCACCTCGGTCTCGGTATCGAGACCCTTGTTTTCCTCGACGGTGATCACGCCCTCGTTGCCGACGCGTGCCATCGCATCGGCGATCTGACGGCCGATCGCGGCCTCGCCATTGGCCGAGATGGTGCCGACCTTGGCGATCTCGTCGCTGTCGCCCACGGGGCGCGCCATGGTCCTGATCTCGGCGACGACGGCGTCGACGGCCTTGTCGACACCGCGCTTGAGATCCATCGGGTTCATCCCGGCGGCGACCGCCTTCATGCCTTCTCGGATGATGGCATGCGCCAGAACCGTGGCGGTGGTGGTGCCATCACCGGCCTCGTCATTGGTGCGGCTGGCGACTTCCTTGACCATCTGGGCGCCCATGTTCTCGAAATGATCCGAGAGCTCGATCTCCTTGGCGACGGTCACGCCGTCCTTGGTGATGCGTGGCGCGCCGTAGGACTTGTCGAGAATGACATTGCGCCCCTTGGGGCCGAGGGTGATCCGGACCGCGTTGGACAGCGTGTTGATGCCCTTGAGCATGCGGTCGCGGGCATCGGTACTGAATTTCACTTCTTTTGAAGACATGTCGATAGCTCCTGATAGGGGGGGTCGGCGTAGGCGTCGTGCTCAGGCCATGATGCCGAGAATGTCGCTCTCCTTCATGATCAGGAGGTCCTCGCCGTCGAGCCGGATCTCGGATCCGGAAAACTTGCCGAAGAGGATCCTGTCGCCGGATTTGACCTGCAGGGCGATGATCTCGCCCTCCTCGGTCCGGTCGCCGGTCCCGACGGCGATGACGTCGCCTTGCTGCGGCTTTTCCTTCGCGGTCTCGGGAATGATGAGACCGCCAACGGTTTTCTCGTCGCCTTCAATGCGGCGGACGAGAACCCGGTCGTGTAGGGGGGTGAATGGCACGGGAAAGCTCCTGCTTCGAAATTTCAGGGGAGCATGGCGATCGTCGAAAGATTTTGGCACCCGCCACACGAGAGTGCCAACACTTGTTAACATGAGGGGTCGGCGGGCATTGCACAATGGTCTGGGCGAAATATGTCCGCGGCCCCGATTGCCCGGCCATCCGTCATGGCCGCGACCATCGTCGATAAGAAAACCCGGATCGTCATGACGCTGGCGGCATGATGCGCCGCCTGTTCGACGCGCTTGCCCCGCCACACCCGACATGACAAACATCGCGCGCCCCGCTCATTCTGAAAGATCACCGTCCAAACCCGATGACACAGCCGCCCGCCGTGAAAGAACGGACGCTGAAAACCTGCGCGCTCGACTTGATGCGCTCGTGCAAACATGGCCTCATGGCGACTTGCGGAGGCGTCATGAATCATTCGGGTCAACCACCTGCGGTACGGAATGAAACGACCAGTCAAGACGCATATCGAGGCGCCGCAGATCACGCGGGTCTGGAGTGAGCGAGGGAGTGGCTTGATACCGATTGGTCGTTGTGGTATATGGCATACCAGTGCTTTCGACCTGCCTCCGTTTTCTAACAAGGAACCGACGAC
>JAWLFT010000058.1:0-18306 GCA_041685435.1 Roseovarius sp. | reverse complement strand
CGCCGGACTGTCCCGACGCCTCGCAGCCGACACCAAGGGCGGCGTCGCCGTCATCGTGGCCCTGTCGCTTCCGGTCATTCTGGGATTTTCGGCGCTGGCGGTCGAATACAGCGCGGCCCTGATCACCAGAACCGAGAACCAGCGCACCTCCGACATCGCCGCCTTCGCGGCCGCCTACGCCTATAACAGGGACGCCACGGCCAGCGCGCCCGAAAAAAGGGAGGCGGCAAGGATCGCGGCAAGATCCATTGCGGACCTCAACGGCGCGTCCTCGACGGGGGTCTCCGTCAGCTTCGATGAAACCACGAGTCCGGTAGAAATCGACGTCACCCTTTCCGAGGACAAGCCGATCTACCTGTCGCGCCTCCTGCGCGCGGATGACAGCGTGACCATCAACACCCTCTCGCGCATCCGACTGGCTCAGGGCGGCGGGTTCAAGGCCTGCATCGTCGCGCTCGATCCCGACGCCGAGCCAGGATTGCGGGTAAACGGCATCCCCGCCGGGAATTACGATATGACAGGGTGTGGCATCGGATCAAATGCCCCGATCAAGGTGAAGGGGAACGGGGTGATCGGAACCAGTTGCGCAGCACCAGAATTCGACCCCGGCGCAAATAATCCCAGTGCGTGCAACGAGGACACTATAGAAAGCGGCTTCAGCGATCCATTCGCCGGCGTCACATCCTGGCCTGAGACCGGCGTCGATAATACCGAGCTATGCGACGGCCCTACAGGGACTTTTCCAGGCGATTTCCTAGCTTCTGGCAGACGGGGTCAAGCGGGGGACATCCTGAAGCCCGGCACTTTGTGTGTAACGGGTATGAGTAACAACTTTGACGTCATGTCCGATCCGGATGGCAACGGAAACACTCTTGTCATAAAATCCGGGCTGGATATCAGTATTGGCGGCAATGCAAGTCTTTCCATCAAGCCGCCGGAAACCGGCGACTTTGCCGGCGTAGCGCTTTACGCACCGGAATCTAACATCAAACTTGCTGGCACTCCGGACTTTTCGAGATATAGTCTGGGATGTCTTGGCCTTGTGGCAGGCTCTTGGACGTTCAGCGGCAACGTGACCATGAATGTGACCGCAAGCTGCGAACAGGGCGATCCGTATTTCGATGATGCAGGCACCGGCAACGGCGGCCGCCCCCTGCTCATCCAGTAAAGCGGCACATCTTCGCAAACGGCGCACCGACAAGCCCGAGGTCTCGCACCTCAGGCCGGCAACCCGCCATCGCTGTCATCGCCCGCCTCGTCCAGAAGACGGTTGAAATCGGGGATCGTCACCCGCCGCTTGCCCTCCAGCGAGATCACGCCGTCGCGTTTGAGCGCCGAGATCTGACGGCTCACCGTCTCCAGCGTGAGGCCCAGATAATCGGCCATCGCCTCGCGCGTCAGCGGCAGATCGACCACCAGCGGCCCACGCCTGCCCTTCATGCCGATCGCCGCATCACGCCGCGCGATGATCGCGATCAGCGACGCGATCTTCTCGCGCGCCGTCTTGCGCCCCAGCACCAGCATCCACTCGCGCGCCGCGTCCAGCTCGTCGAGCGTCATCTCCAGCAGGCGCTGCGCGATATGCGGCGTGCGCGCCATCATCTCCTCGAACGGCTTCTTGCGAAAGCAGCACATCACGATATCGCTGGTCGCCACCACGTCATAGGCCGCAAAGGCCCGGCCCGGCCGTCCGACAAAGTCACTGGGCAGCAGCAGACCGACCATCTGCCGGCGGCCGTCCTCCATGGTCTGGGTCAGCGTGGCGATCCCGGTCACGACCGAGCCCACGAAATCCATCCGGTCGCCGGACCAGATCACCGTCTGACCCGCCTGAAACCGCCGGTAATACTTGATCCCGTCGAGCATCTCCAGCTCGTCCGGTTCGCATCGCGCGCAGACGGCACGGTGGCGGATCGGACAATCCCCGCAGTCCTGCGGGATCTCGAGGTTGGTCTCGTTGAGCATCGCTACGGCTTTCGTGATTTTTGACCTGGGTCAAGGAACGGTGTCCCGGCGACCGCCAGACTAGACACATGGATACGCAAACTCAACTCGCCAGGCTGGGGCTCTTCGACGCCCGGGTTCCCCGCTACACAAGCTACCCGACCGCGCCGCATTTCAACGGCGCTGCCGGACCGAAAGAGTTTACCACCTGGATCGGGGCTGTGCCAGAGGGCGCGCACATATCGTTATATGTGCATGTGCCGTTCTGCCGCCGGCTGTGCTGGTTCTGCGCCTGCCGCACGCAAGGCACGCAAAGCGACCGGCCCGTGCGCGCCTATCTCGACACGCTGAAGACCGAGATCGCGATGCTGGGCCGCACCCTGCCCCGCGGCGTGCGCCTGTCGCGGCTGCATTGGGGCGGCGGCACGCCCACGCTCTTGCGGCCCGGCATGATCGACGATCTGGCCGGCGCCATCCGCGACATCGCGCCGTTTACCGACACCACCGAGTTCTCGGTCGAGATCGACCCGAACGAGATCGACGGCCCGCGCCTCGACGCGCTGGCCGCGGCCGGCATGACGCGCGCCTCGGTCGGCGTGCAGGATTTCGACGCGCAGATCCAGCAAAGCATCGGCCGCATCCAGGGCTACGACGTCACCCGCCGGGCGACCGAGGAAATCCGCGCCCGCGGCATCACCAGCCTCAATGCCGACATCCTTTACGGCCTGCCCTACCAGACCGGCGCGCGGATCACCGAAAGCGTGCAGAAGCTCCTGTCGCTCGATCCCGACCGCGTGGCGCTTTACGGCTATGCGCATGTGCCGTGGATGGCCAAGCGCCAGCAGATGATCCCGTCGGATGCCCTGCCCACGCCGCAGGACCGGCTCGGGCTTTTCGAGACCGCCCGCCGCCTGTTCCTCTGGGACGGGTACGCCGAGATCGGCATCGACCATTTCGCGCGCCCCGGGGACGGTCTGAACATCGCGCACAAGACCGGCCGGCTGCGGCGCAATTTCCAGGGCTATACCGACGATGTGGCCGATGTGCTGATCGGGCTCGGCGCCTCGTCGATTTCGCGCTTTCCGCAGGGCTACGCGCAGAACGCGCCCGCCACCGGCGCCTATACCGCCGCCATACGCGACGGCCGCTTCGCCACGACACGCGGGTATGCGCTATCCGAGACCGACCGGCTGCGCGGCCGGATGATCGAGGCGCTGATGTGCGAGTTCCGCATCGATGCCGCCGAGATCACCCGCGATTTCGACATCACCGCCGAGGCTCTCCACACGCTCCTCTCGGAGGTCGCCGATACCTTCGAGGGGCAGCTGACGCTCGACGACAGCGGGCTTGCCATCCCGCCGGCCGCCCGGCCCCTCACGCGGATGGTCGCCCGCCGGCTCGATCTTTACGAAATCAACGCACAAGGCCACAGTTCGGCCATCTGACCCGGCGCCCCGGTTTCTTCTGGCCAGAAATATCCCGGGGGAGTCGCCCGGCACGGGCGGCGGGGGCAGCGCCCCCGAAAGACTCCCTTGCCGGGCCCGTTCAGACGGTTTCCGGGTCGATGCGCCCTTCAAGCGACGCGGCCAGCAGGGTGCGCGCATAGTCCGTCTGCGGTGTCGTGAACAGGGCCTCGGCACTGCCCGTCTCCACGACGTCGCCATCCTTCATCACGATCACCCGGTGGCTCATCGCGCGCACCACATGCAGGTCGTGGCTGATGAACAGATAGGCCAGCCCGTATTTCTGCTGCAGATCGCGCAACAGATCGACGATCTGCACCTGCACCGTCATGTCGAGCGCACTTGTCGGCTCGTCCAGCACCACCAGCTTGGGGCGCAGAATCATCGCGCGGGCGATGGCGATGCGCTGCCGCTGCCCGCCCGAGAACTCGTGCGGATAGCGGTCCATCATGGCGGGGATCAGACCCACTTCCGCCATCACCTCGGCGACCAGCTCGCGCTGGGGCCGCCCGCCGGGATTGCCATGCACGCCAAGCCCCTCGGCGATGATCTGCGCAGCCGTCATGCGCGGGCTGAGGCTGCCGAACGGATCCTGAAAGACGATCTGCATCTCGCTGCGCCGCTTGCGCAATTGCCGCGTCGACCAGCCATGCACATCCTCGCCCACAAAGCTGATCCGCCCTTCCGAGGCAACCAGCCGCATCATCGCCATCGCCAGCGTGGTCTTGCCCGACCCGCTCTCGCCGACGATGCCCACGGTCTCGCCGGCGCGCACCGTGAGCGTCGCCGCGTTGACCGCCTTCACATGACCGACGGTACGCTTCAGCAGGCCCTTGTGGATCGGAAACCACACGCGCAGCCCTTCGGTCTCGGCCACCACGGGGGCGCCTTCGGGCACCGGCCTGGGCACGCCCACCGATTGCGCACTCAGCAGCTTGCGCGTGTACGGGTGCTGTGGCGCGGCAAAGAGCGTGCCCACCGGCCCGGCCTCGACGATCTCGCCCTCCTGCATCACGCAGACCTTGTCGGCGATGCGCCGCACGATGCCGAGATCATGGGTGATGAACAAAAGCCCCATCCCCTCGTCCCGCTTCAGCGCCGCCAGCAGGTCGAGGATCTGCGCCTGGATGGTCACGTCCAGCGCGGTCGTCGGCTCGTCGGCGATCAGGATGTCGGGCTTGTTGGCCAGCGCCATGGCGATCATCACCCGCTGCCGCTGCCCCCCCGACAACTGATGCGGATAGGCGTTCAGACGTTCTTGCGCCTCGCGGATGCCGACGCGTTCCAGAAGCTCCACGATCCGCGCCCGCGCCACCTCTCCGGTGAGTTGCTGATGCAGCTCGAGGCTCTCGCGCAGTTGCTTTTCCAGAGTGTGCAGCGGGTTGAGCGACGTCATCGGCTCCTGGAAGATGAAGCTGATATCGTTGCCGCGCACCTGCCGCAGCAGCTTGTCACGCGCGCCGATCATCTCGCGGCCGTCATAGGTGACGCTGCCCGAAACCTCGGCCGCCCCGCCCAGAAGCGACACGGTCGACAGCGCCGTCACCGACTTGCCGGATCCGGATTCCCCCACCAGCGCCACCGTCTCGCCCCGCTCGACACTGAACGACACGCCGCGCACCGCAGGGATCAGCCGCCCGTCCTGCCGGAACCCGACGGCCAGATCGCGCACCTCCAGAAGGCTCATTGAAAGGTCTTTCTGGGGTCGAACGCGTCGCGCACCCCCTCGAATATGAACACCAGCAGCGACAGCATGATCGCGAAGGCGAAAAACGCCGTGAACGCAAGCCACGGCGCCTGCAGGTTCTGCTTGGCCTGCAGGGTCAGCTCGCCCAGAGAGGGGGCCGAGGAGGGCAGGCCGAAGCCCAGAAAATCCAGTCCCGCCAGCAGCGAGATCGTGCCGGTGATGACAAAGGGCAGCATGGTCAGCGTCGCGACCATCGCATTGGGCAGCATGTGCCGGAACATGATCGTCAGGTTGCCCACGCCAAGCGCTTTGGCCGCGCGCACATATTCCAGATTGCGCGCGCGCAGGAACTCGGCGCGCACCACGCCGACCAGCGCCATCCAGCCAAAGAGCACGGTGATCACCACCAGAAGCCAGAAACTTCGCGGCAGGATCGCGAAGAGGATGATGATCACGTAAAGCTGCGGTGTGGACGCCCAGATCTCGATGATCCGCTGAAATATCAGGTCGGTCTTGCCGCCGAAATAGCCCTGCACGGCACCGGCGAAGATGCCGATCACCGACGAGGCAAAGGTCACGATCAGCGTGAACATCACCGACAGCCGGAACCCGTAGATCACCCGCGCCAGCACGTCGCGTTTGGTGTCGTCGGTGCCCAGCCAGTTCTGCCCATTGGGCGGCAGCGGGGCCGCGCCGGGGCGGTCCACGGTGGTGTCATAGCTGTAGGGGATGGGCGGCCAGACAGCCCAGCCCTTCTTAATCTCCTCGCCATTCACGGCGCCGCTTTCGGCCTCGGCCATCACGCCTTCGGGGTCGTCGAAACACGCATCCAGCCCGCCAGAGGCGATCAGGCACTGCACCTCGGGGTCGCGATAGATCGCCTCGGTCTGGAAATCGCCGCCGAACGCGGTTTCGGGGTAGAACTGAAAGATCGGCGCGTAGAACTCGCCGCGATACTGGATCAGGATCGGTTTGTCATTGGCCACGAACTCGGCAAAGAGCGTGAGGGTGAAGATCACCGAAAACACGATCAGCGACCAGAACGCCCGGCCATTGCGCCGGAAATTCCGCCAGCGCCGCTGGTTGAGCGGCGACAGCCGAAACCGGCCCCCGCTGTTTCTTCTGGCCTCAATTATCCCGGGGGAGTCGCCGCCTTGCGGCGACGGGGGCAGCGCCCCCTCTGCGCGGTCATGATCATCGCGCATCGCCTCAGCCCTCGCGCTTCTCGAAATCGATCCGGGGATCGACGAAGACATACATCAGATCGCTCAGGATGCCGACCACCAGCCCGATCAGACCAAACAGGAACAGCGTGCCGAACATCACCGGGTAATCGCGGCCCACGGCGGCCTCGAACCCCAGCCGCCCGAGCCCGTCGAGGGAAAAGATCGTCTCGATCAGCACCGACCCGCCAAAGAACACCCCGATGAACACTGCCGGGAAGCCCGCGATCACGATCAGCATCGCGTTGCGGAAGACATGCCCGTACAGCACCCGCCGCTCGGACAGGCCCTTGGCGCGGGCGGTCATCACGTAATGCTTCTTGATCTCGTCGAGAAAGCTGTTCTTGGTCAGCAGCGTCAGCGTCGCGAAGGCCGAGATCGTCGAGGCCAGCACCGGCAGCGTGATATGCCAGATGTAGTCGCCCACCTTGCCCAGCAGGCTCAACTGGTCGAAATTGTCCGAGGTCAGCCCGCGCAGCGGGAAGATCTGAAGGTAACTGCCCCCCGCGAACAGAACCAGCAGCATGATCGCGAACAGGAACGCCGGGATCGCGTAGGCCACGACGATCAGCCCGCTGGTCCATGTGTCGAACCGCGTGCCGTCGCCCACCGCCTTGCGGATACCCAGCGGGATCGACACCAGATAGGCGATCACCGTGGACCACAGACCAAGGCTGATGCTGACCGGCATCTTCTCCAGCACCAGATCCAGCACCTCGATCTTGCGAAAATAGCTCTCGCCGAAATCGAAGCGCATGTAGTTCCACATCATGCCCACAAACCGCTCCAGCGGCGGCTTGTCGAGACCGAACTGCGCCTCGAGCTCGGCGATCATCTCTGGCGGCAGACCGCGCGCGCCGGCATATTGATCGCTTTCGCCGCGGAACTCGCCCAGATCCTGCCCGGTATCGGATCCCGCCCCCGAAAAGCTCTCAAAGACATTGCCCTGGCCTTGCATGTTGGCGATCATCTGCTCGACCGGCCCGCCGGGCACGAACTGCACCAGCAGGAAGTTGATGACCATGATCCCGAACAGCGTCGGCACGATCAGCATAATCCGCTTGAGGATATACGCGCCCATCTCAGCCGGCCCTTTCGGTCACAGCGCGCCCGCATCGCGCAACGCCTGCGCCTTGTCCTCGTCATACCACCAGAAATCGAGCGTCCCGGTCGCGTAATCGGGCAGCGGTTCGGGATAGGAATACTGGTTCCAGTAGGCGACCCAGTTCTTGTCGAGATACCATGTCGGGATCATGAAGAACTCGTAGCGCAGGGCCCGGTCAAGCGCGGTCAGCGCCACGTCCTGCTCTTCCTTGCTGCCCGATTCCAGCGCCCGGTCGATGATCGCATCCACCATCGGGCTCGCCAGCCCGGCGGGGTTGAACAGGCTGAACTTGGCCTCCTGGCTGCCATACCGCTGATGCAGGCCGGTCCCGGCCTCTAGGAATGACACATAGCTGTCGAAGATCAGGTCATAATCGCGGTCACGCTCGCGCCCGGTGTATTGCGCGGCGTCGATCTTCTCGAACCGCGCGTCGATGCCCATCAGCTTGAGGTTGGACACAAAGCTTTCGACGACCGCCGACATCGTGGCCGATCCCGACGCGGAAATCGGGACCTCGATGCGCAAGGACCGGCCGTCGGCATTGCGCCGCACGCCATCGTCACCCACCGGCCAGCCGGCCTCGTCCAGAAGACCCATCGCGCGGCGCAGGTTGCGCCGGTCGTTCAGCCGGTCGGGGTCGGAGCTGTGCGCGCGCACGGCAGGTTCGGTCAGGATGTCGTCGGGCACCGGCGCATCGAGCGATTCCAGCAATTCACGCTCCTCGCCCTCCGGCACCCCCTCGGCCTGCAGATGGGTGTCCTGCACGAAGGAATGGCGCTGCTCGAACAGGCCGTATTGCAGCGACTGGTTGGTCCATTCGAAATTGAAGCCGAGCGCGATGGCCTGCCGCACCCGTTTGTCCTGCAGCTTTTCACGGCCAAGGTTGAACACGAACCCCGAGGGCGTCGGCGGCAACCCGTCGGGCAGTTCCTCGGTGACGACATGGCCGCGATTGGCCGCGCCGAAATCGTATCCGGTGGCCCATGTCTTGGAGTTGCCTTCGGCGCGGAAGGTGTAGACACCGGCCTTGAAAGCCTCGAACGCGGCATTGTCATCGGCGAAATACTCGATCCGGATGCGGTCGAAATTGTGCCGGCCCTTGTTGATCGGCAGATGCCAGCCCCAGTAATCGGGGTTGCGCTCGTAGAGGATGCTGCGATTCACCTCGGCGGTCTTCACCTGATAGGGGCCGGAGCCGGGCGCGGCATCCAGCCGTGGCTCGTCGAGCCGCGCCTCGGTTTCCTCGTACCATGTGCGCGGAAAGACCGGCGTGCCGCCGACCTGATCGATCAGCGACCGGCGCGAGATGCCATCGGCGAAGGTGAACTTCACCCGGTGATCGTCCAGCGCCTCGGCGCTTGTGACCCGGCGCTTGACGGCATCGGCATAGGATTGCAGGCCCTGCTCCAGAAAGAGGTTGTGCGAGAACACCACGTCTTGGGCCGTGACCGGCGTGCCATCGACGAACCGCGCTTCGGGGCGAAGGGTGAAGATCACCCAGGTCTTGCCCACATCATATTCCAGCTTTTCGGCCAGCAGCCCGTAGCCCTCGTTGTAGCGGTCCCCCGGCAGGGGCTCTCCGCTGGCGCGCGAACTGCCCAGCAGGCTCTCATAGACCATCCATGACAGCCGCCCGGCCCGGCCACGCCGCGAGAACGGGTTCATCGAATCGAACGTGCCGGGCGCATAAAGCGAGATCTCGCCACCCTTCGGCGCGTCGGGATTCACGTAATCGAAATGCGCGTAATCGGCCGGATATTTCAGATCGCCAAAGAACGAATAGCCATGCGAGGTGATGATCTCGTCGCTGTCCATGTCATCGCCCTGCGCGCCGGCCTGCAAGGGCTTCAGCGCAGGCAGCAGCGGGGCCGCGACGAACGCGGAGCTTCGCAACAGGACAGACCTCCGACTGAGGCCGGCATCGGGCTTTCGGGTCGGTCCGGTCATCTCATCCTCCTGCTGCCACGTCTTTGTCGCAAATGTGGCGCGTTGTTCCCCATCGGCAAACTACGGCACACCGGTCGGCCTGTTCAAGCACAAGATGATCGCCTGCCATGCAAACGCCGCCACCCGCGACAGCAGGCAGCGGCCCTGTCCAGGATCCGGGCGGGTCAGTCCTGAACGCTTTGCAGATAGGCCATCAGGTCGGCGCGGTCCTGCTCGTCGGCCAGACCGCGATAGCCCATCTTGTTGCCCGGCGCGTAGTCGCTCGGGTCCTCGATCCAGGCGCTCAACTCGTCGAGCGTCCATGCCCCGTCAAGGTCGGCCAGCGCATCCGAATACCGGAAGTCGTCGATCGACGCGATCTCGCGCCCGACGATATCGACAAGATGCGGGCCGACGCCATTGCGCTCGGTCTCGAGCTGGTGGCACGCCTGACACTGACGGTAGAGCTGTTCACCCGCGTCGGTATCCGCCGATGCGACCATCGTCTCGAACTCGGACGCGCCATCGCCGGAAGCCTCGTCGCTGCCCTCGTCTGACCCGTCCTCGGAGGACTCTTCGCTGCCCTCGTCAGACCCGTCTTCGGAGCCTTCTTCGCTTCCGTCGCCAGAGTCTTCGCCAGACGCTTCTTCACCGCCCTCCCCGTCTTCGGAGGACTCTTCGCTGCCCTCGTCAGACCCGTCTTCAGAGCCTTCTTCGCTTCCGTCGCCAGAATCTTCGCCGGACGCTTCTTCGCCGCCCTCGTCAGACCCTTCTTCGCCGTTGCCGTCATCAGAGCCGTTTTCCGATGCGTCCTCGCTGCCGCCGTCGTCAGAGCCATCCGAGTCTGCAGAGGCAATTTCGATATTGTCCTCGCCATCGGTCTCGTCGAGATACGCGATCACATTCACGCGATCCTCGGGTTTCGACAGACCGGAATACCCCATGCTGGTGCCCGGCGCGTAATCGGACGGATTTTCCAGGAAGGCGTAAAGCTCTTCGGCCGTCCAGACATCAGCCGCTTCGCTCAGCGCGCCGGAATAGTCGAAATCTTCGACGTTGCCCACATCGCGCGCCACGACACCGTAGAGGTGCGGCCCGACACCGTTTTCGCCATCCTCGAGCTTGTGACAGGCCGAGCACTGATTGAAGACACGCTGACCCTTCGAGACGTCCGCCTCGGCAAACAGGGATGCCAGATCGGGCTCTTCCTCGGCGGTGTCGTCCTCGTCTTCGTCCGCACCAGTGTCGATCACGTAGCCTTGCGCATGATCCTCGCCGTGCCCGCCTGAGGAATAAATCAACTCGGCCGCCCAGCTTCCCAGCAGGAAGATGAGCAGCGACCCGCACAGGGCACCAGCGGACTTGGTCAGTGTCATCGTGTCGAACATTGGCTCGCTTTCGTTGGCTCCTTGGTTTGGCGATGTATCTAGCCGCTTCCCCTACTGCGTTGCAAGGTGTAGTTTGCGCGACCAAACGCCCGGCACCCCCGACAAGGATGGATCCCGCAACATGCCAAACGCAATCGCCTTTCAGGGAGAACTCGGGGCCTATTCGCACCAGGCCTGCTACGAGACCCATCCCCGGATGCAGCCGCTGCCCTGCCGCACCTTCGAGGACACGATCGCGGCGGTGCGCGAGGGGCGCGCGGAGCTGGCGATGGTGCCGGTCGACAATTCCACCTTCGGACGGGTCGCCGACATCCATCACCTGTTGCCCGAATCGGGGCTGCATATCGTCGGCGAGGCCTTCGTGCGCGTACATATCAACCTGCTCGCCCTGCCCGGGGTGCGGCTTGACCAGATCGAGAGCGCGGTCAGCCACACGATGCTTCTGGGCCAGTGCCGCAGCTTTCTGGAACGCCACGGCATTCGCCGGATCACCGGTGCCGACACCGCCGGATCGGCGCGCCAGGTGGCCGAGGCCAGCCAGCCGGAACTGGCGGCGCTGGCCAGCGATCTGGCCGGCGAAATCCACGGGCTCGAGGTCGTGGCCCATCATATCGAGGATCAGGGCACCAACACGACGCGTTTTCTGATCATGGCGCGAGAGCCGGATTTCGCCCGGCGCGGCGGCGACGGGATGATGACGACGCTGGTCTTTCGGCTGCGCTCGATTCCGGCCGCGCTCTACAAGGCGCTTGGCGGCTTCGCCACCAATGGCGTGAACCTCACCAAGCTGGAAAGCTACATCATGGACGGCAATTTCAACGTCGCGCAGTTCTATGCCGATATCGAGGGCCATCCCGAGGATCCGCCCGTCGCCCGCGCGCTGGACGAGCTGGACTATTTCACCTCCGATATCACGATCCTCGGCGTCTACCCGGCCGATCCGCGCCGCTATGTGGACGGCGAATGCGAGGCGACGGATCCCGACTGACGCTATATCAGACGCATCACGCTGACCGACTGGTTGATGCACCACGCGTGCGCCCATGTCTCCATGAAGGCGACATCGCCCGCGTCGCGCCCCGCGCCGATCAGCGCCGCGCCGTCCTCGCCGCACATGCCCGTCGCGTCCACAAGGTGCCACGCGCCTTCCAGCCAGACCTCGGCGAGGGCGTGGAAATCCGGCGGGTCGACATCCGGTGCGTAACCCGACACGTAGCGCGCCGGGATCCCCGACGCCCGCACCAGCGCGCAGACCACATGCGCGTAATCGCGGCACACGCCCTCGCGCGTCACGAACGTATCCTGCGCGGTGGTGATGGCAGAGCTTGACGGCACGTAGACCAGCTTGTCGGCCACCCAGTCGCGGATCGCGGCCACCTTGCGGCCGCCCTCCAGCCCGCCGAAGCGGCGCATGGCAAAGGTCTGGAACTGGTCCGACGGGCAGAACCGCGACGGGCGCAGATAGCTCAGTACATCGCCCGGCAGCGCGTGCACCGGCACCGCCCCGAGTTGTTCCAGCCGCGGCGCGGCGCGCGTCACCTCAACCGTCGCGCGGTAGCGCAGGTGCAGATCGCCGGCATGGACCCGCGCCCACAGGCGGCGCCCCACCCCGCCCTCGCCATCGATCCTCGTGATGTCGGCCTGCGCGATCTCAAGATGTTCCTCGATCACCGTCTGACCACCGGTGCGCGCGGCCTCGAGCACCAGCAGCACCATGGGATCGCCGCCCAGCCGGTATTGCATCCGCACATCTATCCCGAACGGCATCCGCGCCCTCTACCTGTCTGACCATGTCCGGTCCGGTCGCGGGTCGGCCTGACCGGATCACGCCCGGCCCTTGTACCGCTCCTCGACATCCACCGCGTAATCGGCCACCCGCAACCGGAACCGCCGCGACAGATTGCCACGCATCAGCTTGAGGGGCTGCAGCATCACGCGCCCCGCAACGCCTTTCGCCGCGACCGCCAGATCGACACGCATCCGCGTGCGCGCCGCCGTCAGCGCCACAAGATCGATCCGCATGCGCCCGGTGATCGCCGGCGAGGCCACACCCAGCGTGATCCCGTTCGGCAGATCGTAGGCCACAAGCGCAAGATCGACCTCGCGCAGACGCTCGCGCCAGGTGAACCGCGCATGCCAGCCCATGCCAACGCCCGGCGCGGGCAAGCTATCGGTGCGCCGCACCTCCGACCCGCGCCGCCGCGCCGACCGCTCGAAGGCCGCGAAATCGGTGATCTCGGCGAACACCGCCTCGATCGGCGCGTCGATATCCTCGCTGCTGGTGAACTCCATCCATGTCCTCGTGTCGCTGCGCCCGCGGCTTGCGGGCAGTGTTGCCTCAATCGAGGCGGTCGGCAAGCCAGTTCTGCAACAGGAAATGCGCGATGGCACCGCGCCGCGCGGGCAGAAGCTCGGGCGTTTCCCCGGTAAACGCGCCGAGCATCGCCTCGCGGCTCATCCAGCGGGCATCCTCGATCTCGGCGGGATCGATGGTGATCTCGTGGCTCAGCGCCTCGGCGTGACAGCCAAGCATCAGCGAGGCCGGAAACGGCCAGGGCTGGCTGGCCAGATAGCCGACCTGCCCGATCCGAACCCCGGCCTCTTCCCAGACCTCGCGGCGCACGGCGGCCTCGATGGTCTCGCCCGGCTCGACGAACCCGGCAAGCAGCGAATACATCCCCGCCGGAAAATGCGGCGAGCGCCCGACCAGCACGTCATTGCCATGCGTGACCAGCATGATGACCACCGGATCGGTGCGTGGAAAGTGCCGGGCCCCGCAGGCATCGCACCGGCGCTGCCAGCCGGCATGGATCATGCGGCTCTGCACCCCGCAGCGCGCACAATATCCATGCGTCTCGTGCCAGCAAAACAGCGCGCGGGCGGTCGCGGCGAGCTCTGCGTCGCGCGGCGACAGCCGGGTCATCACCTGCCGCAGATCGGCAAAGGCGCTGCCGGCGGGCAGATCGGGATGTACATCGCCCGCGGCCTCGGACACGCCGCCCGGCGGCGCGTCGCCGGACCCCTCCCCGTTTCCCGGCGGCACCCAGTCGGAGATGTCCTGCGAAAGGATCAGCCTGCCGGCCTCGTCGCGCCCCAGCAGCACGCGCGGCCCGGCATGACGGGCCAGCACCGGATGGTCCGGCGGCACGCAGATCACCCGGTCCAGCCCGCCCGCCGCCAGCAGCGGCTTGCCCTGCCAGAGTACCAGCACCTCGGCCCGACCGTGCGCCACGGCCGCATCGATGGCGTCCGCATCGGCCCGTATGTCATCGGCCCGATCAAGGTTCGAGCCTCCGAAAGTCGCGTGTTCGGCATGCCGCATGGCGGGTCTCTCACTGGGTTTCTGTGGGGTCGCTGCGCCTCCTTTCACCGCTTGGCCGGGGAAATACAAGATCCCGCACCGGCACGAGGCCCGCCGATGTCGTCGAAACGGCACAACCTTGGGGGAATTAATGATCTTCAATACGCCTTGATGTTGTTATTTCCAGAACAATGAAACACAGTCGAATGGTTTTGACGTGCCGATAGTTTTGAAAGAGTTTTGAAAGAATGCATGAACACAAGGCCCTGTATTGACTGACGCTTTATCGAGTGCTCCGGCCGGCGACGACCAGCCGGCGACCGTCCATCTGCGTGTGCTCGCGACGTCGGATATGCACGGCCATGTCCTGCCCTTCGACTATTTCACCCACGAGACCGACCGCCCGCACGGTCTGGCCCGCATCGCCACGCTGGTGCGCGCGGCCCGCCGCGAGGCCGGCGACGACAACTGCCTGCTGCTCGACAATGGCGATTTCCTGCAAGGCACCGCGCTGAGCGATCTGACGCCACAGCCCGGTCAGGGCTGGCGCGGGCGCCACCCGGTGCTGCGCGCGATGAACGCGATGGGCTATGATGCGGCCACCCTCGGCAATCACGAATTCAACTTCGGGCTCGACTGGCTGCGCCGCGTGCTCGGCGAGGCGTCATTTCCGCTGACCTGCGCCAATGTCGTCACCCGCCTCGGCGCCACGCCGCAAGACGATGAAACCCTGCTGCCGCCTTACATCATCCTGCCCCGGCAGATGCGCGATACGGACGGCACATTGCAGACCCTGCGAATCGGGTTGATCGGGCTGACACCGCCACAGATCATGACATGGGACCACGCCCATCTAGCCAACCGGCTGACGGCACGCGACATGCTCGACTGCGCGCGGGCCTTCGTGCCGGTGATGCGCCGCGAGGGCGCGGATCTGGTGATCGCGCTGGCCCATACCGGGCTCGAGACCGACACCGATCAGGCGGTCCCCGATCAGAGGATGCAGGAAAACGTCGCCCGCGCCATTGCCGGCGTGCCGGGAATCGACGCGATCATCGCCGGGCACTCGCACCTGACCTTTCCGGATGCCGACCATGCCGACACGCCCGGCGCCGACATCACCCGGGGCACGCTCTGCGACGTCCCGTGCGTGATTCCGGGCTTTGCCGGCTCGCATCTGGGCCAGCTCGACATCCATCTGACCCGGGGGGGCGGCGCATGGCGCGTCACCCGCCATCACGCCGGGCTCGTGTCGACCGACGGGGTCGCGCCCTGCCCCCGGCTTGCGCGAACGCTGGCCAGGGCGCATGCCCATACCGTCAGGCTGACCGACCGGATCGTCGCGCACACGGCGCATTCGATTCACAGCTACCTGTCGCTCGTGCAGAACGACCTCGGGATGCAGCTCGTCAACGACGCGCAACGCGGCGCCCTCGGCGAGGCGCTGGAGAACACAACCCATGCGAGCCTGCCGGTGCTGTCGGCCACCGCCCCGTTCAAGACCGGAGGCCGCGCCGGGCCCGCATATTACACCGACATTCACAACGGCCCGCTGCGGCTGCGCAACATCGCCGATCTTTACGGATTTCCCAACACGCTGTGCGGGCTGATCGTGTCCGGCGCCGATCTGCGCGACTGGCTGGAGCGGTCGGCGATCTGTTTCAACACGATCACGCCGGGCCAGACCGGGCAGATGCTGCTCGACCCGGGCGTGCCGGGCCATGCCTTCGATGTGATCGACGGGCTGAGCTATCGCATCGACCTCAGCCAACCGGCGCGGGTTGATGCCGGCGGAACCGTTATTGCCCCCGGCGCGCAGCGTATCCGCGATCTCTGTCATGCGGGCCGGCCCGTCGCCGATACCGACCGCTTCGTGATCGCCACCAACAGCTACCGCGCCTGGGGCGGCGGCCCCTTCCGGGCGCTCGCCGCCAAGGGGCTCATCTATCGCGGCCGGCTGCCGATCCGGGAAATGATCGCCGAACATCTGGCATGGCACGGCACGATCACCGCCCGGCCCCGCCCCATCTGGGGATTCGCCGCCCTGCCCGACACCGAAGTCGAAATGCAGACCGGCCCGGGGCTGCGCGCCTACCCCGAGGATATCGCCGCCCTCGGGGCCACCGATCTCGGCACAAGCGACGCCGGATTCCTTCGGCTGCGCCTGCCTCTGGGGCCACGTTCCGAACAGCCGACCCTTGCGGATCCCGAATTGCGGCGTTACATCGGGTTTTGAGAGGTTGGCGCGGGCAAGCACCTCGCCAACCCGGTCAGATCCGGAAGGAAGCAGCCGTAACGAGCCTCGCTTGGGTCGTTGTCCAACCTCTCACCCTTGCCAACCCTACCTCCTTGAAATCAAATGGACCCCTTGCACAGAAGGGCGTCTGGCCATTTGCAGGTTAGAGGCTTGGTTACAAAGGGTCATCGGCATGGCTGGCAGAATCAGAAACATGGTGAATCGCCACGGGCGCGAGCATGCCCGTCCGGTCGTTCCGAAAGATCTGCGCGCAATCGTCGGCAAGACCGAATTGCGCAGTCCTTTGGATGGGGATCGCCGGCAGGTGCTCAAGTTCTTGCCCGGTGCGGTGGCGCAACTGCAACAGCGGATCGATCTTGCCGAACATAAGGCCGGTGCAGGCAGACCGCAGACCGGCCCGGTACCCTCTCGCACCCCATGAAACCACAGCCCGACAGCACGACCGAAATCCTGAAGGGTCTGGTGGAGCAGGTCATCTTCCACAACGCGGAGAGCGGCATCTGCGTGTTGCGCGTGACGGCGCGGGGGTATCGGGATCTGGTGACCCCAATCGGCTATGCGGCCATGATCTCGGCCGGGGAGTGGATCACGGCCTCGGGCATCCGGCTCGATGATCGCAAGCACGCGCCGCGGTTCAAGGCGCACTTGCTGAAGACTTCGGCGCCCTCGACAGTCGATGGCCTCGAGAAAAACCTCGGATCGGGCATGATCCGCGGCATCGGGCCGGTCTGTGAGACGCAGGTGGTCAAGGTGTTCGGCAAATGCGAAAGAATGCACCAGCCCGCTGCCACACGAAAAAGACGCCTGCGCGAGGAACCGTTCACCCTGTATCCCGGAATGGCGTATCCCGGAACGGCACGATGCCGCGCCGGGTTCGCAGGCGACCGGAAATCCGCCGATCAGATCTCGCTTTCCGAGATATCGCTGGGTTCGTGGCGGCCGAGGATTTCACGGGCCTCGCGTTCGGTATCCGACGGCGTAATCACTTTTACCTCGGGAGAGTCAGGGTGAAGGAAAACCTTCTCTTGCGGATAGCCCGTGCCGATCAGGTCCTCATGTGCGTTCCGCGCCGCATCCTCCGTTTCGTATTTTGCCGTCAGTGTTTTGGTCATCTTCTCTACCTCTCTGAAGTGGACGGATTTTTTCAGGGTCAGCGAGCGCTCTCCCTTTGACGACTGTGACCCGCACGGAAGTCTGGAGATTTGCCCTTTATCCTGGACGTGTGCCGAACGCTTTCGGCGTCGCCTATGAGTGTCTGGGCTCCTTGTCTGGCCATGACGACACCATTCTGTATGGGCTGATAGCCGAAAAGGTGCATTAACCTGCGTAAACCGTCATTCCCCCCGGCGGCCTGCCATTTGCAGGCAAGCGCCACGGTGGATTGCGCCAGAGCTTGCATTTCACGAGAACCGGCAGTCCCGACGGTGTCGCAAGAAAGGTGTCGATCGGACCGGCCGGCGTGTTCAATTCACGTCAGATCGAAATGGCCATTGCCAACGCGAAGTCGACCTCCCCGATGGGCCTGCGCACGGTCTTTGCGGGAAAGATTTCGCCGCATAGCTTATGGTGACTGCCTTCGGGCCTCGTTCCTGACCAGCGTTCCAGAGCCGCGTGGTCAGCCGCGCCCAGCAATGCCAGCATCCTGAGAGGATCATGTGCGCCGTTCAGAAAACGCTGGAAAAAATGCCCGGTCCAACGCCGAAATTCTGCGCATCGACCCCGTTCGCAGCCGCCAGCCGGGAAATCTACGGGAACGCGGTTTCCGCGCGACGAGGGGCAGTTTGCGGAGGTAGCGATGCGATATCGATCATCATCTGTTCTGATTGTCCGGTGCATGAGCCAACCATGCCACGTTTCGAAAAACGCAAGCCACCCGCTTGTTTTCAAAGGAGACTTTCTGGCTGGCTGGATCACCTGCGCAAACGCGCAAGCTTTAGGCAAAACACTTCGAGGCGTGGCCGGCCCGGAAAATGCGGAGTGGGGCCCGCGTCGAAAACCTTCAAGATAGCGGA
>JAWLFT010000057.1:0-18539 GCA_041685435.1 Roseovarius sp. | reverse complement strand
GCCCGACGGGGCCAGTCTCGACCCGGCGGTCGGGATCGAGTCCCGCAGCCGGTCGGGTGGCGATGGTTCGGTGCGACGCAGCGAGGAAATGACGCTTCGGGTCGCGGCAACGGTGATGCAGGTTTTGCCCAACGGTGTGCTCGACATCCAGGGATCGCAGGAGGTGCGCGTGAATTTCGAGCTCCGCGAGCTTCTGGTCACCGGCTTCGTGCGACCGGAGGATATCTCGCGTCAGAACGAGATCACCTATGACAAGATCGCCGCAGCGCGGATTTCCTATGGCGGGCGCGGGCAGATCACGGATGTGCAACAACCCCGGATCGGCCAGCAGGTGCTTGACGCCATCCTGCCGTTCTGACGGGTACGCGAGGGAGATACCCATGATCCGCAAACTTCTGCCTGTTGTTCTGGCCCTTGTGGGCGCCGGTGGTGGGGTCGCCGCAGGTCTGTGGTTTGGTCCGGGAATAGGCGATGCCACCACCACTGTCGTGACAGATGGCACGGCGGCCCCTGCGGATCCGGACCCTCGAGAGGCCAAGACCGGCACCGAATTCATCAAGCTCAACAATCAGTTCGTCATCCCCATTGTCGATCGCGACGAGATCAGCGGCATGGTCGTCATGTCGCTCAACGTCGAAATCACGCAAGGTTCCGCGCAACAGGTCTATGCGCGCGAACCCAAGTTGCGGGATGCCTTTCTGCAAGTGCTGTTCGATCACGCCAACATGGGCGGCTTTGCCGGAGAGTTCACCAGTTCCAACAATATGGACGTGCTCCGCGTGGCACTTGCCGAGGTGGCACAACGCGTTCTCGGCGATCTTGCACATGGGGTCCTGATCACGGGCGTCTCGCGCCAGGACGTCTGAGCGTTGCATCGCTCAGCCGTGCATCCATCGATCGAGGACGGCAAAATGCGCGCGCATGTCCTCGTCGCGCGCTTGCGCATTGCTGACGGCCTGCGCGCGCGCAGCGGCTGTCATCCGGTCGACCGCTTGCGCCTTGCCAAAGGCGCGGCGCAGCTTGCCGATCATTTGTCCCTTGCGACCAAGCACGCGCGCAAGCTCTGATTGAAGCTCGGCCTTCCTGGCGCCCATCCAGCCCTGCCAGATCATGTCGCCGCCGATTTGCCGAAGCCCGTCGAGTTCAGTATCGGGCAGGGCGCGGGTCGCAGCCTGCTTCGCATCGAGCCGCGCAAGCGCCTCGCGCAATCGATTCTCTTGCGTCACCAGATGCTGCATGCGCACGACCTCGGCGCGATAAAGCGCCTCTGTCACCTCGCCAAGCGCCTCGAGTTCCGCATCTTTCATGATCTGTACCCCGCTTTGCGACGCATCCTGTCGGCAAAACGGATCGCGGCTGCCACGGCGCGGTATTGCGATGCGTCGATTTCCTGGCCAATTTCGGTTCCGGCGTACAATGCGCGCGCCGTGGGCGGATCGCTGTGCAATGGCACACCGTGTTCGAAGGCACGTTCACGAATGGCCCGCGCCATGTAATCAACTCCCTTGGCCACACAGGTCGGTGCCGCGCCGGGCGCCCGGCTCCATTTCAGGGCCACCGCGTAATGTGTCGGATTGACGATCACGACATCCGCCTGCTTCAGATCCGTCATCATCTGATTGGCCGCAATCTGCATCCCCTTCTGGCGTCGCTGCTGCTTCATGTGGGGATCGCCTTCGTTCTGTTTGTGTTCGTCGCGAATCTCCTTTTTCGACATCATGTTGCGACGGCGGTGATCGTAGTTTTGCCAGAGAAGATCGATCGTGCCGATGGCCAGCGCGATCAGCAGTACGACGAACAGGAATTCCAGCGTCATGCGCGCCATCAAGGCGCCGATGATCCGTGGCTCCGCGTGCAGTGACCCCGCTATCTGGGGCAGGCGACCGAAGAGGTACACACCGAGCAAGGTGCAAAAAAGCAGGAGTTTCAAAGCGTTTTTCGCGAATTCGAACAGACCGGTCGGGCCGTACTTGTTCTTGGCGTTCTCGACGGGATTGATGCGGGATAGCTTGGGCTCGAGCTTTGCCGGCGCGACCACGAAACTGCGTTGCGCAAGAACCGACAGCAGCGCCGTCCCGGCCGGCAAGGTGAACCACACTATCATGGCAACGAGGACAGCAAGCACCGGACCGCCCAGCGCCGAGGCTCCGCCGCCACCATCCGCATCAAAAATCGCTGCGGCGAAATCATGCGACCGGCTGAACATCGACATGAGAGTCGAACTTGCGTTGGTGATCGATGCTGCACCAGCCGCAACTGCGGCAATGAGAAACCCGGCATATGACGCGGCCGTGTTCAGGTCGGCCGAGCGCGCAAGCTCGCCTTTCTTGCGCGCTTCGTAAAGCTTGTGCTGGGTCGGTTCCTCGGTCTTGTCGGCGTCGTCATCCTGCCCGGCCATCAGCGTCCTCCGATGGGGTTCGACAGAAACTCGTTCAGCGCCTCGATCCAGAGTGTCAGCATGGTCGGTGCAATTAACATCAAGAGGCCGAGGCCCGCTGCCGTGATCGCGGGGGCACCGACAAAAACCACCATGAGCTGCGGCATGGCACGGTTGATGATGCCAAGTGTCAGGTTGTAGAGCATCGAGGCGATGACAAATGGTGCGGCCAGGGTGAAAGCGAAACCGAACGCGTGGGCCACCCGTTCGATTCCCCATTGCGCCACATCCGGTGCGGCCAGACCAGCTGCGAGAGGAAAGACACGGTAGCTCAGGACCGCCATTTCAGCCAGGCGCACATGCAGATCGAGAATCATCGCGAGCGCAACGGCCCCGGTCACCAGGATATGTCCCATGGCAGGGATCGGGGTGATGCTCGCACTGCCGAGAATCTGAGCGAGTGACGTCGATTGTGCCGCGATGGAACCTGCGGTCTGCAAGGCCAGCATCAAAAGTCGTATCCCGATCCCGAGCAGGAGACCGACGCCTGACTCGGTCAGAACAAGCGTGACAAGCGAAAGCTCCGCATGCGTGGCGAGCATCAGGTCGGGGGCCACGACGGATGTGACGATCACGGTCATGGCAAGTGCAAGCCCGAGCTTGATCCGGACCGGCACGGAATTTTCCCCGAACCCGGGAAACAGCGCAATGATCGGTGCGATGCGCAGAAAGACGATAAAATGCAGCCAGAGCAGATCCTGAGTGATCTCGAGAACCTCCATCAGCGCAGTCATGCGGCGACGACCCCGACAAGGGCCGGTTTTGTTTCGATACCGATTTCCTCGAAAGACAGGACGGGCGTGGTGATATGTTTCGCCGACAGGGCCGTGCGCAGAAAACGCCGGCGATGCGTCGATGTTACAACGGCCGGCGTTATGCCGTTTTCGGCCGCACGTCTGATCTCTTCGCTCACGGCCGTGGTCAGGCTGTTGAACAGGTCCGGTGGCAGCGCGACATCCCGTCGACCCTTTTCGCCATCGACCTGATAGGTGCTGAATGTGTCTTCCCATTCCGGTGCAAGCTGGATCAGTGGCACAGTGCCGTCGCTGCGCTGCAAATCCGCCACGAGCTGGAACCCGAGCCGCTGGCGCACGTGCTCACAGATGGCTTCGGGCGTCGGAAGGGTCTGGCGCGCCTCGGCCGTTGCCTCGATGATCAGGGGCAGGTTGCGGATCGAGACCTGCTCGGCCAGCAGAAGACGCAAGACCGCGTGCAGAAGATCGGGCGAGACGCGGTCGGGAATCATCTCGTCAAGCAGTTTGCGATTCGCTTCGGCGTGGGCCTTGTCCGTCAGGTTGACCATTTCATCCAGAAGGCGTCGCATCGCCTTCATGGTCAGCAGACGGCTGAGATTGCGGCGGATCACCTCGAGCAGATGCGTGGCGAGAATTTCCGGTGGGGCGACCAGCGTGATGCCGTCGAGGGCCATTTGATCCCGGTTTGCGTGCGTGATCCAGCGAGCCGGGGCGCCGTAAACCGGTTCGGAAATGGTTTCGCCTGCGGGCAGGCCCGGATGCCGCTCGGGATCGAGCGCCAGCAAGTGGCCTGCACGCAGGGTCGCGCGCGCCTGCTCCACGCCCTGAACGCGTATCACGTAGCTTTCGGGTGGCAATGCCGGCTCATCGGTAAGGCGGATTTCCGGCAGGATCAGCCCGTATTGCGTGGCCGTGAATCGGCGCATGTTGGCGATCCGCACATCAAGCCCGGCACCCGGATCAAGCACCATGTTCACCAGATCAGGCGCAAATTCGACATGAATGTCATCAAGCTCCAGAATATCGCCCATCGATTGTTCGGGCGGCGCTGCCGGGGTTTCTTCCGGCGTCCCGGGTTGCCGTGGAGCGGCCTGTCGGCGCTGGCTGATCACCGCTATTGCGCCCAGTCCGAGGCCGCCGACGATAAAAGGCGTGAACGGCAAGCCCGGCACCAGAGCAAACATCACCATCAGGACCGCAACCGTAGCCAGCGCCGCCGGATGTTTGCCGAATTGATCGGTTATGGCGATGTCCGTCGATCCCAGAGTGCCGCCGCGCGCCAGCAGCAGCGCCGAGGAGATTGATATGATAACTGCTGGGATCTGCGTCACGAGCCCATCACCCACGGTCAGAATTGCGTAGGTTTCGAAGGCCTGGCCAAGCGGCATGTCGTGAACGATCGTGCCCATGATCAACCCCATGACGAGATTTAGCAGGGTGATCAGAAGCCCGGCGATCGCATCGCCCTTCACGAATTTCGACGCCCCGTCGAGCGATCCGAAGAACGTCGTTTCCTGTTGGTCGCGTTCACGCCGTTCGCGGGCCTCCTGGTGAGTGATGGCACCGGCAGACATGTCGCTGTCGATGGCCATCTGTTTGCCCGGCATGCCATCAAGCGCGAAGCGGGCTCCGACTTCGGCCATACGGGCCGCTCCCTTTGTGATCACCATGAAGTTCACGATCAGCAGAACACCGAAAACCACGAGACCGAGGAAGATGCTGCCGCCCATGATAAAATTGGAAAAGCCTTGAATGACTTCGCCCGCGGCATTCGTTCCGGTGTGTCCCTGTCCGATGATGAGCTTGGTCGAGGATACGTTGAGGGAAAGCCGGAGCATCAGAGATGTCAGTAGGATTGTCGGAAAGGCCGAAAAATCAAGGGGCCGTTCGATGAAGAGAGTAATGGTGAATATCAGGATCGCGAGGGCGAAAGACAGCGCCAACCCGACATCCAGAACCCAGGCCGGCATTGGCAGGATCATCATCACGATGATGGCCATGAGCGCGATGGCCAACATCACGGTCGGCTGGAACACCTGGCTTGCGGACAAACCCTTCATCAGTCTTGCTGCCGGCGCGACAACGGAAGCGGTGCAAACGACGCCGCGGGCCGAATCGGTTGATGCGCTGCCTCTGGACCAGTCCAATTCGTGAGAAGGCAATTTGCTTTAATCAATCTGGCGATCGGGATCCTGACGCCTGAAGTGGCCGAAGTCGTGATCCGAGCACTCGTTGTGCGGGATGACAGCGATGCGGAGCCATTCCTCCTCGCGACTGAGATGTCGTGCCGCATTAATGGCCCTTTCTGGGTCGATGAATACTCGCTGTTGGGATGAGAGTTTATGGATCGAGGATTGATATTTGGTAACCGTCTGTTGAGACCGTTACGTCCCCGGGCCCTGTGGCGCCTCTTTTTCGTCGAGAAGGCTTTCCATCGTCGCGCGCAGGTTCCCGGCGCTTTCGAGCAAGCCGCGATGATGTTCCAGAGAAAGGTCGGACACAGCCTGTTGCTCCTGCACCCGATTGCTCAGGATCTCCGCAGTCTGCCTCAGGAGCGGATTCTCCGCCTCGGCCATCTGATCGAGATCTTCTGCGAGCCACGCCGCTTCCTTGGTTTTTTCGGTTTGATCACTGGCGGCGTAGAGGATCTGGGCCGCTGCATGGTCGCCGACGAGACTTCTTGCCTTAGCGCGCAGACTGTTGGCATCCGGTCCTTCCAGACCCAGAAGCTCGACCTCGGCCTGCCTTGGGCGTTCCCGCATCAAGGCGATTTCCGCGCGCGTCAGCTTCGCCATCCGCGCGCCAAGACCGGGAGGATCCGCGGTCACAAATTTGCCGGCATGCTCTGACAAACCCGCCTCAAGAAGACGTTTCGCGATATCGACGCCCAAGGCGGCGCCTACCATGTCTGGGGTAATCAGATGATCGCTCAGCGCGTGGCGCAAGAATGTCACGTCATCGCCGTGCCGTGTGATTTGCTGCATGAGCGACGTCGCTATGCCCGCAGTACCGGCCGCATCGAGATCCGGTCGAAGCCTGTCAAACTCCGACACTGCCTTTTCAAAGGCGCCGGATGCCCCCAGTGCCGCCAGATATGTCTCGGTCATCCGCCGTCCAAGCTCTGTGCCGCGGTTCTCGTAGGCGTAGGCGCCTGCAAGCTCTGCCTTGTCGAGCGGTACGGGAGCCCCCCTTGACAGCAAGCCTTCGATCAACTGGCCAAGCGCCTCGGGGGCGTTGAGCGAGTTGTTCGCAATGGCTGCACCCAACTCCGTTTGAGCGGTGTCGTGATCATCTCCGGCTTTCGCAAGGTCCGCGCGTGCAAGTGCCAGATCCGATTGTTCCGTGGCACCGGTACGTTCCGTCATGCGAAGAATGTCCCGGCCCGTCCTCGAGTGCCGTGCCTCGATCAGCCGTCGTGCGAGTTCCGGACCGAAAATGTCGCGCAAGGATGCGGGAAGACCTGCAAAAGCTCTCAGAAGAGCTTTATGATCGAAAATCGTTTCCAGCGGCATTGTCGGCTTGGCAAGCAGAGCCCATAACACAGCAGGCTCGCCGCACCCTGCCATGGTTGCAAGCCGGGCGGTGTCCGGTGCATGACCACGATCCATGATCAAAGCCATCTCACGAAGGATATCGTCTTGTTCAGATCGTTCAGGTCTCATGTCAAGGATATGGCGGGCTTCTGATCCAAAACCGAAATACAGATAAAGGCGCGCGAGTTTGAGGGCGATCTCTTTGTCCGGATGATCGAATTCGCGCAAGAGTTGACGATTGAGGTCACCGACCTGCTGATGGAAGGCCCCGGTTCCGGCCCAGGATGGCACATCGAGCCAATCCTTGGGTACACAGCGCCCCTGTGGATCATAGGGGGGGGGTACCGTGACGGATCGACGTGGTCGCACTGTCGATACTGCTTTGGGCGCGCATGTTCAGACGCACGCTGTCAGCATTGCGAGGTTCTCTTGCTGCCAAGGACACTTCGTTTCGCGGGCTGTCGCCCTCCGTGGCGGATGTCTTCTCGACAGGCTTGCTCACAGGCTCCGAAAGCGATTTTCGTTTCGGTGTCAGGAGGCCCTGGGTGGAGGCACGACCGAGTTCTCTGAGCAACTGATCACGTGTTTCTGTCAGATCGAAAGTCACGTCATGGGGTGTGATGCTCTGGGTCGCGGTTACCTCCGCATCATCCGGTTGAGGCAAACTGCTGCGCAGGGTTCGCGACAGATGCGTCGTGGCCGTGGAGAGCGGTTTGATGCCTGTTGAAGATTTCCAGCCCACGGCAAGTGCCGGTGAGTGTGCTTTCATCCTATCGCTGGATGGGAACGATTCGGCTATGTCGAGGACAAGCATCCTGTCGGCATGACGGAACGCTTGCACGCCACAGCTGCAGGCGAAGTCCAGATGAAGCTGCCCGCGCGTGGCTTTCAATCCGCGTAGCCTGTTGCGCCCTATGCGGTCAAAGACCCGAGTGGTGTCGAATTCCAGCTCGGCGTCGGAAAAGATGATCTTGGCGCCGTCGGGATGGGGCTCCACGCGCCAGTCGGCCCTGTAGGGCATGTCGAGGGCTATACGCGTGAATGTTCCATGTTCTCCGGACCGGATTACAACTGTCTGCGCCGAAGCCGCACCGGCCAAGCAGAAAAACATCAAGGAAAGGGTGCGTATCATCAGGCAGCGCCCTGTTTCACTCTTTTCAGAGCCTGTTCGAGATCAGTGAAACTTGGGCGGTTGTGAAGAGGGGCATTCTGGCGCCCTACTTCTATGCATATATTTGCGGCATGGTTGTGCAGGTTGGCGATCAGCACTTCGCGGATCAGCTTGTAAAAATGGGCGTCTTCTTCCACGACATCACGCACCTTGACAGAAAACGGTCCGACGAAGCCGTAGGCAAGGAAAACCCCCAGAAAGGTACCCACCAGGGCCCCGCCGATCATCTTCCCAAGGATTTCGGGCGGTTGATCGATCGAGGCCATGGTCTTGATCACGCCGAGCACGGCGGCGACGATGCCCAATGCCGGCAACCCGTCCGCGACGGTCTGAAGGGCGTGGCTGGACTGCAGGGCATGGTGCTCACTGACTTCCATGCGCTTTTCGAGAACCTCTTCGACCTGATGGGGGTCGTCGTAATTCATCATGCCCGACCGAAGCGTATCACCAATCAGCGCGACTGCCTCCGGATCTGCCAGAATGCGCGGGTATTTGGCGAATATGGTGGAACTCTCGGGTTGTTCGATATGCGCTTCGATGGCAACCGGGTTCTGACGGCTCAGACGAATCAGCGTGAAAAGCAGGCAAAGCAGGTCTTGATAATCGTCAGGCTTCCATCGCGGCCCCTTGAACACCTTTGCCATGTCCCTGAAGGTCGACTTGACGACAGACTGGTCATTGGCGATCAGGAATGCGCCGGTCGCGGCGCCGACGATGATCATCATTTCGAACGGCAAGGCCGCCAAGATGATGTCGAGCTTGCCTCCGGCAGCCAAATAGCCGCCGAATACCATCACGAATACCACGATAATGCCGAGGGTACCGAGCATGACTTATCCGTTCACCTTTTGTTTGTTGCAGGATGGCACTGCGGGGTTAAGAAAAGCTGAGCGTGAACGCGTTACTCTGTCGGCGCGTTGGCGTTCCGGCCGGCAAGTACGACGCTGAAACGATGTGCCGCCTGTGGGCTCAGCCCGGCCATGATGGCCGCCGCGGCTTCGGGACGCATGCGCGCGAGAAACCCGGTGGCAAAGCTGGGATCCATCTGCTCGAAAAGAGCAGCTGCCTGTTTGGGTTTCATGCGCTCGTAGACCTGGGTGAGGCGGTTGATGTCATCCTCGGCTGCGTTTTCAGCGATGGTGAGTGTCTCTCGCAGGCTGTCCTCGGCCGCTTCGAGCGCGATCAGCTTCTGCGTGACTTCGCGGTCGGTGATGCGCAACGCTTGCAGGCGGTCTTGCCAGGCCTTTTCCTGGCGATCAATCTGCGCGGCGCGATCCTGCAAGGCAGCGTGCAGGATCTGCAGATCCTGTGGCGTCTCGCAGCTTCGGGCGGTGTCCGGCCCGGTTGTCGCCTCGACTGGGGCGCGCGCGACCGCTTCTCCGATGCCGTTGCCGAGACGCACGAAAGCGGATGCGAGCAGAAGCGTCGCGATCATGACCAGCGCCCCGCGCATGCGTCTGCGCGGGCGGGGGGGGCGTTGTCGGTTGGCAGTCATGACCGGGATCCTGCAGCGTCGCGCGGATGTCTCTGAAAGACCGGCGCGTCAACTCGATCCCGCGACGCCTTGTCGGTCTCGGCTTGCCCGCCCGCGTCTGGCAGGTCGTGCATGGACGCGACCAGAAGTTCGAGCCGCTTTGCCACGCTTTCGGCGCGATCGGTCAGCCCGTCGAGGGAGTCCATCGATCCGGCGGCTGTCGTCTGGGCGTCGCGCAGCGTTCTGGTCAGATCGTCGACCTGCGCCGACAAGACGGCGACGGCGCCACCGACACCGTTTTCAAGATCATTGAAGCGGCTTAACCTGCGGGCGAGAACGTGACAGTAGAAACCTGCCCCCAAAGCGCCGGCAACCAACAAAATATCGGCAATGAGTTCCATCATTCCCCCTTTCAATTCAAGACGAATTCCATGATCAGCAGGTCGTTGATGCCGTCCCGCCCGGTCACGATCTGCACGCGTCGCAGCATTTGCGCGCGCAGGCGCAGGAGTGCTGTCCTGTCTTCCAGATCCGAGACGCTGAGCGCGCGCAGATAAGTGTTGAGCACATCCACGATGCGCGGCATCAGGCGGATGATTTCCGATTCGTTGGCGCGCTGCACTTCGAGCTCAGCCCGGAATCGCAAATGTCGTGTCTTTTGCGCCCCTGCCAGAGAAATGACGAGTGGTTCGATCGGTACGAATGCCACATCGGCGAAATCCGCGCGCGGCGGTTCCTCCGCATCATCGACGGCAGAGCCTTGCGCGCGGTCGCCCGCGCCAAGAACGGGTAGAAGGCCGTTGAACGCGGCATAAAAGCCGCCACCGCCGCCGATCAGTGCCAGAACAAGCCCGATCATCAGCGGTGCTTTCGAGCGTTTCGCCTCCGTCCCTGTCGTCTGGTCCGTGTCTTCGATTTGCGCCATTGCGTTTCCTGACTTTCGACACGGCCAATATGACCGACAGAAACTAACCGATTATTAAGCCTGATCGGCGAAACATGACCAAAGCGCCCGGCAGAAAGCCGCAGATCAGGAGGCAAAGAATTGCAGCAGATCGTGACCCTCTGGCACTCTCTTTCCATGCGCCGGCGCATGGTTGTCGGGGTGGCGACACTGTCCATGTTTCTGGCGGTGCTGGCGCTTGCGCGTATGGCCTCCACGCCGAACATGACGCTCTTGTATGCGGGTCTGGAAGGCGGCGCGGCCGGCGAGATCGTCGATGCGCTCGAACAGCGTGGGGTGGCGCACGAGGTGCGGGGCACCTCGATCTTCGTCGAGTCGGGGCAACGCGACAGCCTTCGCATGAGCCTTGCGGGCGACGGGTTGCCGGCTTCCACGGCGAAGGGCTACGAGCTGCTTGACGGGATGTCGGGATTCGGCACCACATCGCAGATGTTTGATGCCGCGTATTGGCGCGCCAAGGAGGGTGAGCTGGCGCGCACGATCCTTGCGCATCCCGCGATCACCAGTGCGCGTGTGCATCTGGCCTCGACCGGCTCGAACCCGTTTCAGCGTGATATCCGCCAATCGGCCTCTGTCTCGATCACCACCCAAGCGCGGGGGATCACTCCGAAACACGGTCGCTCCTTGCGGTTTCTGGTGGCCTCCGCCGTGGCCGGTCTCACGCCCGAGGATGTCTCTGTCATAGATGCCGAAGGCGGGTTGATCGGCGCGGCAGACGACGCCGCTGAAAATGCGCCCGATACACGTATCGAGGCGCTGCGGCAGCGCGCGCAGCGCCTGCTGGAGGCGCGTGTCGGTTCCGGCAACGCCGTCGTGGAAGTGGCGCTGGATACCGACATGCGCACGGAGGCGATTCGCGAGCGGCGTTTCGACCCCGAAAGCCGCTTTGCAATCAGCACCGATACCGAGGAAACCACGAGCACCTCCTCGGATCAGGGCAACGGGGTAACCGTGGCCTCGAACGTCCCGGACGGTGATGCAGGCGGTGAAAACACCTCGCAAGCCCAGAGCAATGATACCCGCGAACGGGTGAATTACGAGGTCTCGACCACGGAACGCGAAATCACCCAAGGCCCGGGGGCGATCCGGCGGCTGACCGTGGCGGTTCTGGTCAACGGGACCCTGGCACCCGACGAGACGGGAACACCCGTCTTCCAGCCACGTCCGCAGCAGGAACTGGACGCGCTGGCGGAACTGGTTTCCGCCGCGGTTGGCATGAACCCGGAGCGTGGCGATGTCGTGACGGTCAAGACCATGCAATTCGACACGCCTGTGTTACAAGGCACCTTGGCAACGCCGGGCGTTTTCGACCGGCTCGATCTGGATCTGATGTCTCTCGTGCAGGCTCTGGTTCTGGCGATTGTGGTGCTGATCCTCGGGCTGTTCGTGCTGCGCCCGATCCTCGCCCGGCCTGTGGCACAGTCTCCCGCACGGCTGGACGCGCCGGCACCGCTCGACGACACGGCGCCGCCCCATGCGTTCAGGGACACCGCACCCCTGACCGGTGAGATCGAGGATGGCGAGTTCGATTCGAGCAGGCTGTCCGTCATATCCGGGGAAAACCGGCAAGGCAGCCTGCAGGAGCGGTTCACCGATCAATCGGAGCAGGATCCGGTGGTGCGCCTGCGCAACCTGATTGGGCAGCGCCAGGAAGAAAGCGTCGAGATATTGCGAAGCTGGCTCGAAGGCGAAGAGGAGAAAGTCTGATGTCGATCACCCATCTGCTGGAGGATTTCGGCGACATCCGGCGTGGCACGCCGCTGTCGATCACCGACGTGTTGCTTGAGGAGGAAAGGCTCGAATCCTTTGAGAAGGGATATCAGGCGGGCTGGGACGATTGTGCCAAATCGCAGATGGAGGAATCGCGCCGGATCACCGCGGATCTTTCGCAAAACCTTCAGGATCTGAGCTTCACCTATGAGGAAGCCTATGCCGCCGTGCTGCAGGCCCTGCATCCGCTTCTCGAACAGATGATCTCTGCGGTTCTGCCGCGTCTGGCGCGCGACAGCCTCGTGCCGCGGCTGGTGGAGACCGTGCACGATATCGCACGCATGCATGGGCACCAGAGCATCGGGATCGCCGCGGCACAGGCGGACATGCCCGTGCTCGAACATCTGACCGATGCCGTACGAGAGATGGAGATCGAGCTGACCGCGGATGACACGCTGGCCACCGGCCAGCTTTACCTGCGCTTTGACGGCGGCGAACAGGCGATCGATCTGCAGGAGGTGCTGCGAGGCATTGACCACGCGGTTTCGGGATTTTTCGAGAATAGCAGGAAAGCAACAGCATGACCGACGACAGCAGCGCGCAAAAGACCAGGCCCGGCGCGGACCTTTCCAGCCCGTTTTCCTCGGTGCCCATCGAGATCACTATTTCCGTGGGCAAGGCACGTCCCTTGATCCGCGATCTGCTCAGCCTTGGCAAGGATGCGGTGCTGCCGCTCGACCGGCGGGTCGATGATGCGGTTGAACTTTATATCGGCGAACGTCTGATCGCGCGGGGACAACTGGAGGAACTGGACGGCGAACAGGCCGGACAGCTTGCGGTGCGCCTCACCGAGGTTGCCAATCTTCAGGACGGATTGGGGTGAGCCCTGTGCCGACGGTCGGGCGGACGGGCGCGCTCGCGGTCCTGCTGATCGGGGTTGCGAGCGGCGCCGCGGCGCAGGATATCTCGATCTCTCTTGGCGAGGGCGGATCGGTCTCGGCCCGCACGATCCAGTTGATCGCGCTGATCACGGTGCTGAGCCTCGCGCCCGGCATCGCCATCATGATCACCTGTTTTCCGTTCATCGTCACGGTGCTGTCGATCCTGCGGCAGGGCATCGGGCTTCAGCAATCGCCGCCCAACATGCTAATCGTGAGCCTCGCGCTGTTTCTGACCTATTTCGTGATGGCCCCGGTATTCACCGAGGCATGGACGAACGGGATAGAGCCGCTGATCGCGGAAACGCTGCCGCTGGACGAGGCGATCACGCGGGCGCTTTCGCCATTCCGCGACTTCATGGCGGCGCGTGTCGATGGCGGCACATTCGCGTCGATGGCCGCCCTGCGCCCGGACGCCACCGAGATTGTCACGGGCCCCGACGCCCCCCTGTCGGTGCTGGTCCCGAGCTTCATGCTGTCGGAGATCGCGCGGGCCTTCCAGATCGGCTTTCTGATCTTTCTGCCCTTTCTGATCATCGATCTGGTGATTGCCGCGATCCTGATGTCGATGGGCATGATGATGGTCCCGCCGGCGATGGTCTCGCTGCCGTTCAAGCTTGCGTTTTTCGTGATCGCCGATGGTTGGACCCTGATCGCCGACAGCCTCGTGCGGGGTTACATGTAGCCTGACAAATCGGCGCTCTGCGCAAGTCATCCGGCGCAATGCGTCATGCACTCCCGGCCTTATCCGCCGCAGATCCCCTGAAGCCGGAGCCAGTCGGCATCCCTGAGGATCGGCGGCGGCGGGGTTTCTGCGGGAACAGATGGCGCATTCCCGGACAGGCGTCGCATAGCTGCGTTGCTTGTGTCATGCGTTCCCGCATAGGGCGCGGCGCGGACCTGCCAATGCGTGAACCCGTCCCGCATCGCGGTTTCGGTCGGCGGCTCGGGGGAAGTGGCGATCAGCCTTTCGGCATGAGCAAGCAGCGTCTCGTCGGTCAACTGGCCGGTTGTCAGAAGCCGAAAGCTGGCTGTCGGTCCGGCTTCGGCCAGCAGACGATCCAGCGGATCCTGCGCCTCGGCCCGCAGATAGGCCGCGATGATGTGGCCTGCGACAATGTCTGGCTCGTCGAACTCCTCGACGAGCTTCGATGGTATCAGCATCGTGCCGCCGGGCAGGCGCAGCACTTCCTCGAGCCCGCTGCGCACCACCATGAACCGCGCCGTACCCGCGCGTGGCGGCAGGCGGCGCGCGAGCGCCGACAACGCCAACTGGCCGCCCGGACCACGACAGGCGGGGCCTGTCGTGCGGTGAATATGCCGCGCAAGCGCCTGCCCGATCTCGGCACGCTTCACCGCAGGCACGACACGCAACGCATGCTCTCTTGCGACATCCGGAAGCCAGAACACCGCCAGCGCCGCCACGGTGGCGACACTCGCGAGAACCCCGATCACGCGCAGCCGGCCGGGACGTGGGCGTTGCCTTGCGACGGCGCTGCGCAGGGTCTCGATCGCGGAGATCATCTCGGCCTCGTCGGCGGGCAGTTCCAGCGTCTCGCCGGGATCGCCGTCGGGATGATAGATCGCCGGGCGCTGTCCGGGATTTGCCCGCGCGATGGCGGCAATCGACCAATGGGTCTGTACCCGGTCGCGCATGTCGGTGATGGTCAGCGTCGCCTCGCCCACGGACACGATCACATCCATGCGTTGCGCGCTTTCGTCGGCGCGCCACAGCCCCGCCGCCTCGAGCCTCTGATACTTGGTCAGTGCCGTCGTTGCCATATGAAGGGCTGTCCCGCCTCTTTGGAACAACCGATAGCACGGTTGCATTGAGGGCGGCAATCGCTCGACGTGCGCCGTCTCCGGGTTTATACGGGGCCGCCGGCATGAATTCGAGGACAAGAGATGAAAATCGCCACCGCTGCCTATCTGTTCGATGCACTCACATCATGGGCCGAGTTCGAGACCAAGATAAGCGACTGGATCGCGGCGGCCGCCGGGCAGGGGGCCGATCTGCTGGTGTTTCCAGAATATGGCGCGATGGAACTGGCGATGCTCGACGGGCCGGCGGTCGCAGGCGATCTGGAAGGCTCGGTGCATGCTATCACGCGGCGTATGGCTGATGTGGACGACCTGCACAGCCGGTTGGCGGTCCGGCACAAGGTCCACATTCTGGCCGCCTCGGCCCCGGTCCTTGATGACGCACTGGGCCTGCGCCCGGTCAATCGCGCGCGACTTTTCACGCCCACGGGCGGCTGCGGCGTTCAGGACAAGCAGATCATGACCCGCTTCGAGCGTGAGGAGTGGGGTATCGTGCCCGGAGGTCCGCTGCGCCTGTTCGACACGGCGATCGGAAAGATCGGCGTGCTGATCTGTTATGACAGCGAATTTCCCTTGCTGGCGCGGGCCCTGCACCAGGCGGAGCTGCTTCTGGTGCCGTCCTGCACCGAGGCGCGTGCCGGGTATTCCCGTGTTCGCATCGGGGCAATGGCGCGGGCGCTGGAAACCCAGTGTGTGACGGTCATGTCATCGACCGTAGGTGCGGCCGCGTGGTCGCCTGCGGTGGACGCAAACACCGGCACGGGGGGCATTTTCGGCCCGCCCGATACCGGGTTTCCCCCAACGGGTGTGATCGCCGAGGGTACGCTCGATCGCCCCGGCTGGACGTTGGCACATGTCGATCTGGACCTGGTGGCGCGGGTGCGTGCGGATGGGGTTGTGCTCAACCGCCATCACTGGGCGGAACAGACGGGGCGCGACCAAGAGGTCACATCGTTGCGTCTTGGATGAATAGGCCCTTGAAAAAAGCCTGAAACAGGCGCATCTACAGCCGCGATCCGCGCAATGGCGGAAAGACAACGCAAGGAGAGACCATGGCCAAGGAAGATACGCTCGAATTCCCTGGTGTCGTGAAGGAACTCCTGCCGAACGCGACATTCAGGGTCGAGCTGGAAAACGGCCATGAAATCATCGCGCATACGGCAGGCAAGATGCGCAAGAACCGCATCCGTGTTCTGGCCGGCGACAAGGTGCAGGTAGAGATGACACCGTATGATCTGACCAAGGGTCGGATCAACTATCGCTTCAAGTAAACGTCTGTATTCATGAGGTTTGTTCTCGGATCGGGCAGCCCGCGCCGCCGTGATCTGCTGGCGCAGATCGGGGTCTTTGCGGATGACATCCGCCCGCCCGATATCGACGAGACACCCGGCAATGGGGAATTGCCGCGCCCGTATTGCGCACGCATGGCGCGCCTGAAGGCACGCGCGGTCGAGGCCTGCGACGATGATCTGGTGCTGGCTGCCGATACGACCGTCGCGCTTGGTCGCCGCATTCTGGGCAAACCCGCATCGGCTGGCGAGGCTGCCCAATTCCTGCATGCGCTGTCCGGGCGCCGCCACAAGGTGATCACAGCCGTGGCGGTGCGCCGGGGCGCATGCCTCTGGGAACGCGATGTGGTGACGAAAGTTCGCATGAAACGCCTCTCGGATGAAGAGATCAACGCCTATCTTGCCACGGATGACTGGCAGGGCAAGGCCGGCGGCTATGGCATTCAGGGGCCAGCCGGCGCATTGATCCCGTGGATACAGGGGTCTTTCACCGGTGTCGTCGGGCTGCCTTTGGCCGAAACGGCGGGCCTGTTGCAAGCCGCCGGATATCCCCTCTGGAAGCCTGCGACATGAGTGCCCACACCATAGCCCTCGATCACATGGACGGCGTCGAGGTGGCGGCGCGTCTGGCCGGCGGGCAGCTTGACGACGTGCTGATCGACACCGACTTGCCGCGCCCCGGCACCATTTACCGGGCCATTGCCGACAGGCCGGTGAAGGGACAGGGGGGCATGTTTCTGCGCACGCCCGATGGCGCGGCGTTTCTGCGGCAGGTCAAGGGTCTTGCCCCGGGTCAGCCGCTTCTGGTTCAGGTGACCGGCTATGCAGAGCCGGGCAAGGCCCTGCCGGTCACCACGAAGCTGCTTTTCAAGAGCCGCTATGTGATCGTCACGCCCGAGGCACCGGGGCTCAACATCTCTCGCAGCATCAAGGACGAGGGTCTGCGCGACACGCTGTTGGAACTTGCCCATGCCGAGATGGGCGGTCAGGAGACGGGCCTCATCCTGCGCTCCGCCTGTGGCGATGCCGATCGGGATTCGATCGCCGAGGACATTCGTGCGTTGCGCGATCTGGCGCTTGCAGTGCTTGGCGACGACACCGGGCAAGGGCCGGAAAAGCTGATCGATGGCGATGGTCCGCATGCGCTTGCATGGCGCGACTGGGTCGACCCGACAGAGATCGTGACCGCCGCAGGGTGTTTTGCCACGCTTGGGGTGCTCGATCAGCTCGACACGCTGCGGTCGCCGCAGGTGCCGCTCGCCGGTGGGGGATTCTGCTACATCGAGCCGACACGCGCACTGGTTGCGGTTGACGTGAATACCGGCGGCGATGCAAGCCCGGCAGCCGGCCTGAAGGCCAATCTGGCGATGGCCCGCGATCTGCCCCGACAGTTGCGCCTGCGCGGGCTCGGTGGGCAGATCACGCTGGATCTCGCGCCCATGCCGAAGAAAGACCGCCGCACGTTCGAGACCACACTGCGCTCTGCGTTCCGCAAGGACCCGGTGGAGACGGCCCTTGCCGGATGGTCGCCGTTGGGTCATTTCGAACTTCAACGCAAACGCGACCGACTGCCTTTGAGCGATGTGCTGAAATGACCTGCCCGATCTGCCGAAAACCGACCGTGTTCCGCTACCGTCCCTTCTGCTCGAAACGCTGCGCGGATATCGATCTGGGAAAGTGGTTCAGCGGCGATTACGCGGTTCCTTCGGATGACCCCGAGGACCTCGATGCGGCCACGCACGACACAGGACGCGCAAGTCACGAGCCAGAGTAATTTTTTGACAGAGGACTATGGACACCTCGTCCCGCCTCGCCTAAGACGCGCAGGCACAAAAGATGATTTTGTGAACGCCCGGGTAGCTCAGGGGTAGAGCAGTGGATTGAAAATCCTCGTGTCGGTGGTTCGATTCCGCCCCCGGGCACCATTCCCATCAGTAACTCATTGGTTTTGCTCCAGCTTTTAACAAGCGTCAGGAGCCGTAGACCATGTCGGAGACCATTTCACGCTCATTTACCTTCGTCAAAGACGGGATATTCTACTTCAGCCGTCGCATTCCGAACGAGCTGAAGTCCCATTACACCTCCTCTCGGATCGCCTTTTCATTGCGCACGAGGTCAGCGAAAGTCGCAGAAGCCAGGGCCAGGAAAGCTGCCGATCAGCTCGACGAGTACTGGTATCATCTGCGTTGCCAGCACGTGAAACTTCCGGGCAAGCACATGCTGCGTGAACAGGGGTTGTCGTCAGCTGAAGCCGGCGTTCATGCACCCGTGGTGTCTTCCGCATCTGTACTTTTGTCAGAAGCAGTCGGGATCTATTTGCAGCAGAAGGGCAAAGGACGCCCGGTCACCTTCCAGAAAGCTGCTGAGAGATCCTGTGGCTACGTGATCGACGCCTGCGGCGACAAGCACCTCGACGCCTACACCAAGGCGGATGCCAACGCCTTCCG
>JAWLFT010000135.1:0-4578 GCA_041685435.1 Roseovarius sp. | reverse complement strand
TCGAACCCATGCCCCTTGACCTCGCCGCTTGATCAAGCGCAAATCAAACCGCTCGGAGCACGTCGCTGGAGAATTTCCACCACTTTCGAGACACAACCCGCGCAAGCTCGCGCTCCAGATCCCGGATGCGATTCCTGTCGTCCTTCGTCTCCCGTGCGAGCTCGCGGGCTGCCGCCCGTTCCCAATCGTTCGCCCGCTCACAGGCCGCGCGCCAGACGCGAAGTTGCTCCGGATAAAGACCGCGCTGACGGCAGTACTCCGACAACTCCGCCTCGTTCATCGCCGCCGTTTCAATCACCGCCGCGAACTTGTCCCGCGCCGTCCAACCCTCGGGATCGGCACCGCCGTCAGGCATGAGTTTGCCCTGTTCGACGAGGACACGTCTCGCCAGCAGCCGATCGAAAACCGGACCGAAGAACGGCGCGGCAAGATCGCCGGGCAGGATCGCGTCGTCGCCAGCCTCACTCAGCCGCGTCAACAACCTCAAAATCTTCTCGGTCATTCATCAGCCCGTTCCGTTCGATCAGCTTCATCACCCGCGCCTCATGCTGGGTGCGGCGGAACTGCACGACGCCCGGGGGGGGCGCACCTTTGCCTTGACCAGATCGTCCACCGAGCGGGTGGAAATCCCCTGAACGTAGGCTTCCTGTATCACAGCCACGAGGGCCTTCTCGGCCGTGCGCCGGGGCTCGAGGAAACTGGGAAGGTAGCTGCCCTTGCGCAGCTTCGGGATCTCCAGCGGGATGCGACCCGCCCGGGTGTCCCAATCGCGGTCGCGGTATCCGTTTCGCTGAACTTCCCGCAGGGGCGAACGCGCACCCTTGGCCGCGCCGGTCTGCGTCTCCACCTCGGCTTCCATGATCCGGCTGGCCGCAAAGGCCAGCATTTCACGCACAAGATCGCCATCGGCCTGCTGTTCAACCAGCTCAAGCAGTGCCATTCTCTCATCGGTCATCGTCATCTCCGTCTTTGGTTTCGAGTTTTGCGACCCAAACCTTTGCCGAAGATCGACGGTGACCGCCAGCGTCACCACCGGCCGCGCGCTGCGCTACGCCGGGGGCTCCGCGCGCGGCCTCTTACACCAATCGTTGGGACACTGCCACCGAAACCATGCCTGTCACCTCCGATCTGGCTACCCAACTTGATTGAGTCAGCCAAATCACCGCAGTGCAACAGTTTTCCAGCGTGGGTTAAATCGCCATGGGAAATTCATACTTGAGTTGATTCGTGCGAAACGTTTTGATAGGGGCTTTCAAACTTTCGTTTGCCTGAGGCGATGGCCCTTGTTCCGCGTCAAAAAGATGTTTAGTAGCCCAACGTAGTGGAGAGGTGCCGGAGTGGTCGAACGGGGCGGTCTCGAAAACCGCTGAGGATGCAAGTCCTCCCAGGGTTCGAATCCCTGTCTCTCCGCCATTCCACCTTTTAAATACATGATTTCATTGTAAAATATTAGACTCGGCGCAAGCTGCCCGCGCTCTTACCTACCTTTCCCAAAACGCTTGAAAACTGCCCGGCGCGCCGTGAGAGGAAAAAGAAAAGTCATCATCCGGTTCACCGGGTCAGGCGGGTCTGCGCATAAAGGTTTTTCACGCGGCCCGGATCAGCCTGCGGAATCGCTCGGGGTCGAAACGTGCCTTGACCGCTGCGGGGTCCATCCCGGCCAATGTGCAGACATACCGAAAATCGGCAGATCCGATCCAGTCTTGATCTTTGCCCTTCGCGGCGTCGTGCAAGGCATGTGTCAGCACCGCGCACCATAGGGCGCGATCCGCGCCGGTCATTGCCGCCGCGCGCCTTCGGCCTCAAGCCGGGCGCGTTCGCGGGTCATCTCGATCAGCAGGCGGTTGACGTGATGCTGCGCGGCCTGTGCGGCCTCGTGAGGCGTTGCGCCCGAGGCGCGCGCCTTGGCCTCGGTCGCCTCACCAGCGCGCTTGATAGCGCCCTGCATCATGGCGTCGAAGGCGTCGAGCATCCGGTCGTGTGCCTCGCGGGCGTCGGGTGGCAGGTGATCGCGGATCATGAAAAATAGTCCAAAGCTGCAAAAGGATTGGCCTCATCGCGCTTGCCCGCGCTCACCTTGGCGCGGGTTGCAGGGGAAAGACCAAACTCTGCCAGAAGCGATTGAGCGTGGCGCATCGCTTCATTGCGCATTGCCACCTCGGGCCGCGATCGGATGATAAGCACTTCGTCCGTCTCGGGGTCGCGCCGCTCATATGTGCGCCCGCAATCCTCAATTACCGCCGTGCAGATCTCGATTTCCTCAAGGCGGCTCGCCAAAATCGCCAAGGCGTCAACGTCATCTGGCGATGCAATTCCCATCCCGTGAAGGATCGCAGATAGCCGGGAAAAGACTTCCGCCGCGCGTTCGGAAAGCCAGGCGGGCGGCGATGCGATGCCGGGATTAGACGCCGGCGCGTCCGGATTCATCCGGTCAGGTCGAGCGGTTCCGGCGATGATCTTCAGGTGATCCGGGGTTTTTTTGGCCATGTCGAAAACTCTCCTCGATCTGACGGCGTGAAAAATAAGGGGTTGCCGCCGGTTTCAGTCTCACGCCCCCCAGAGAACCAAGCGCCCCCCGTGGGGTGCCTGCTCACCGCGTCATCATGAGCGCGGCGCAGGCTGCCGATGTTGTATCGCATCACCGTCGGCTGGACGCGCTGCGGCCACTACTCCGCAACAATGACGGCCCGCCCGCGAGGCACGGGCCGTCAATTCGATCACGCGGCGATCTTGATGAGGCGCACCGCGTCGTTGTCGTAGACCGTGCCACCGACACGCTTGCGGACGTACCAGCGAACGCGGCCCGGCTGCGTGATGTTGTCATCAACCGTGGTGCGCAGCCCGCCGCGATCCGCGAGAACGTATGCCGCCGCGAAGTCGCCAAAGGCGATCGGGAAGTCATCGGCGGCGACATCGGGCATTCCTTCACAGGTCAGCACGGGATAGCCCAGCAGCGACGGCGGTTGACCGGGCACAAGGCTTTCGTTCCAGAGGTAGCGGCCTGCGCCGTCCTTCATCATCCGCACCTGCCCGACCGTTGACGAATTCATTACCCACCGCGCATTCGTGCGATGCTTGGCTTGTAGATCGTAAACGGTTTCGATCAGCCGGTCAGAGTCGCTGAATGCAGCAGCTGCCCCGGACGTGATGAATTTCAGCGCGCCTTGCGTGCGGGTTCCGTCCGCCCCGGCCTCGGGTGCGACATTGAGATAGCCTGTCGGCTTGTTGGTGCCGTTGCCCGAGATGATTGCCGCCATTTCAGCAGCGCCCAGCGCGGCCCCGGCTTCGCGGGTGAACCAGTCCGAAACGTCGAATGCCATGTCTCCGACAAGTTCCTCGGATGCCTCGACCAGCGCATAGAGCGTGCCGAAAGTCGGCTTTGCCCCGGTAAGCGTCGGCTCGGCGGTCCCTGTGCGGGTGTCGGTTTCACCTACCCAGCCAGAGCCTGCATCAGCATTGGACAAGGGAAAGGTCACGTCGCCCGTGCTCACGTCCACGGTTCGCACAATGCCGCGCAGCGGGTTTGCAGCGCGGGCGCGCATCATCAGCGGCCCTTGCACCAGCGACGGCACGGCATAGCCGCCCGAGGTATCCGTGAGGGTGGACGCGGTGCGGGTTTCAAGCGCGCTCAGTTCGCCGCGGGCTTTCTCGTGGCGCGGGTTGCGCAGCCAGTTCGCGAAGGCATCGCGGTGCTCGCGTTCCTCGGGCGTGACCAGCGCCGCCCCCGAGGTGCCACCGCCGCCGGGTCGGCTGGCATGTTTCGCCATCACGTCGAGACCTTCGCGCAGTTCGCGAATCTCGCCGTCTTTCTTCTGCTTCCACGTTTCGAAGCGGTCGGCCAGATCGGCCAGGATTTGTTCATCGTTCATTTGTCTGCGCCTCCTTGGCGCGTCGATAGAAGGCGCATCCGCGCCCGTTTTGATGTGAAGGTTTGCCGGGTCCGCATGGCGCATCGCGCGCCTGTCTGGCCTCGGGGTCTTGCCGGATCGTCGCGCGCATCTCGCGCGGGTGACTTTCGGGCAATGCGCCTCCCACATCTCGCGGGCTGCCTATGGTGATATGATATATCATGCCGCAAAGCGGATCAATGATTATCGCGCTTGTCGAGCGTGTCGCCAACATCCCGCATCCATGCTGCGGCCTTGTCCGCGACGTGGTGCATCGCATGGCCTGCGCCCTTCGGCCCGAGGCTGCGCGCCAGCATCCCGGCCCCGTGAAGGATAAGCGCCTGCGCCGCCTCCGGCCCGGTCAGCCCGGCCCGGTGAAGCCGCGCGGCCATTTCCTCGATGATCGGGCCTGCAATGTCCTGCACTTCGCGTTGTCTGTCGGTCATGGTTTTTCCTTTCGTGAAACTTTTTTCGGACGGTTTAGGGAAAGCGAGTTGGCATCCGGTTTCCGTATTTCGCTTGTCGTGAAGATCCGATGCCGCCCCCTTCATCGCCATGCGTCGGGGTTGTGCGGATCGTTGATGGTGTCGGCTGCGGAGTTTGCGGGGGATACGGGGTTAGTTTCCCCCTGTTTATATTTAGGGGGGGTCTGCCCCTTCTCCGTGTGACTGGTGGGAAACCCCGCAAAGCC
>JAWLFT010000134.1:0-4644 GCA_041685435.1 Roseovarius sp. | reverse complement strand
GACAGCGCCACATGCGGCGCGCCCTGCTGGCGGATCGCGCGGGTCAGCCGGCGGGTATCGACGCCGCCGATGGCGATGCGCCCGCGCCGCGCCAGCCAGGCAGACAAGGACTGTGCTGCGCGCCAGCTGCTGGGTTCTGTCGGGGACCAGCGGACGACCATGCCCGCCGCGACCGGATCGACGGTCTCGTCGTCGTCGGGGTTCACGCCCGTGTTGCCGATATGCGGGAAGGTGAAGGTGACGATCTGGCCGGCATAGCTGGGATCTGTCATGATCTCCTGATAGCCGGTCATCGCGGTGTTGAAGCACAGTTCCGCCGTGGTGTCGCCAACGGCGCCGAAGCCCTGACCATAGAACAGGGATCCATCGGCGAGGGCAAGGCAGGCAGTCGGGCGGGGGCGGGGCGCGTGAGCCATCTGCGGTCTCCGATGTGCGTGGGTCGCAGGCGTGACTATGCGCGGAGGCCTGGATGGTCAAGGGCCAAGGCCGGGGTGCGGTGCGGGAGGCGTGATCCGGGAGGGTGCTTGCCATGCCGGTCGGTTCCGCCTATCTCCACCTTTCTAAGGATAGCGACCCGGAAGGAGCGACCAGATGGAATTGCGCGACCGGATCGCCGGAGCCCTCAAGACGGCGATGAAAACCAGAGATACCAGTCGGCTCGCGACGCTGCGCCTGATCAATGCCGCGATCAAGGATCAGGAGATCGCCGGCCGCAGCGCCGATGGCGTGACGACCGTCGGCGATCCAGAGATCATGGCCATCCTCGGAAAGATGATCAAGCAGCGCAACGAGAGCGTGCGCGCCTACGAAGAGGCCGGGCGGCTCGATCTGGCCGAGCAGGAGCGCAGCGAGATCGCGGTGATCGAGGAATTCCTGCCACGCCAGTTGTCCGAGGCCGAGACGACCGAGGCGATCGATGCCGCGATTTCCGAGGTTGGCGCAAGTTCCGTGCGCGACATGGGCAAGATCATGGCCAAGCTGAAGGCGCGCTATCCCGGTCGGATGGATTTCGGCACGGTCGGGCGCAAGGTGAAGGGGCGGCTTGGCTGAGCCGGGCGGGCTGAAAGGGCGGGCGGTGCCGTTTCACAGCCCTGTGTGGTCGCATTTCATGTCTTGCCCGACGGGGTTGCCGCAGTCAGTTTGCCGTTACACATGTCCGGCGCGTCCGGCGCGTCCGGGGCAATGGAGTGGTGTCGAATGGACTATGTCACGCAGATCCTTCAGATCCTCGCGCTTGTCTTCGTGCTGTCGCTGGGATGCGTCGTGCTGGCCGTGCTGGGTCTTTACGCGATCGACAGGACCCAGACCGGCGATGCGATCCGGCGCAACTATCCGGTGATCGGCCGGTTCCGGGGCCTTTTCACCAATCTGGGCGAGTTCTTTCGGCAGTATTTCTTTGCCATGGACCGCGAGGAGATGCCGTTCAACCGTGCGCAGCGCGACTGGGTCGCGCATGCCACCAAGGGAAAGGGCAACACCATCGCGTTCGGATCGACGCGCAACCTCGGCGTGCCGGGCACGCCGATCTTCGTGCCCGCGGCGTTTCCGCCGCTCGACGGGCAGTTCGCCACCACAGACCCGATGGAGATCGGGCCTGGGGCCGCAAAACCCTACAGGGCGCGCTCGATCTACAACATCTCCGGCATGAGCTACGGCGCCATTTCGCGCCCGGCGGTCGAGGCGCTGAGCCGGGGGGCCGCCGAGGCGGGCATATGGCTCAATACCGGCGAGGGCGGGCTGAGCCCGTTTCATCTGTCGGGCGGCTGCGATCTGGTCTACCAGATCGGCACCGCGAAATACGGCGTGCGCGACGGCGACGGCAATCTCTGCGATGACAAGCTGCGCGCGGTGGCGCGGCATGAGAACGTCCGAATGTTCGAGCTGAAGCTCGCCCAGGGCGCCAAGCCCGGCAAGGGTGGCATCCTGCCCGGAGCCAAGATCAGCCGCGAGATTGCCGAGATCCGCGGCATCCCCGAGGGGCGCGACAGCATCTCGCCCAACCGCCACGCCGATATCAACGATTTCGGCGAGCTTCTGGACGTGATCGGCCATATCCGCGCGGTGACCGGGCGGCCCGTCGGCTTCAAGACCGTTGTCGGCTCGTCGCTCGCGTGGGAAGAGATGTTCGAGCGGATCGTGGCGCGCGGCGCGGAGTGCGCGCCCGATTTCATCACCGTCGATGGCGGCGAGGGCGGCACGGGGGCCGCGCCCATGCCGCTGATGGATCTGGTGGGCATGCCGATTCGCGACGCGCTGCCGCGCATGGTGGATCTGCGCGACCGCTACGGGCTGAAAAGCCGGATCCGCATGGTCGCCAGCGGCAAGCTGATGATGCCCGGCGATGTGGCATGGGCGATCTGTGCAGGGGCCGATTTCGTGACCTCGGCGCGCGGGTTCATGTTCTCGCTCGGCTGTATTCAGGCGCTGAAATGCAATCGCAACACCTGCCCGACGGGCATCACCACGCACCAGCCCCACCTGCAGCGCGGGCTTGTGGTCGAGGACAAGTACATCAAGGTGGCGCATTACGCGCGGTCGATCATTCGCGAGGTCGAGATGATCGCGCATTCGGTGGGCGTGGCCGAGCCGCGCCAGATGCGGCGCCGGCATGTGCGCGTGGTGCAGGCCGATGGCAGCTCGGTTCGGCTGAACGCGAGCCGCCCGAGTTACACCACGAACGCGGCCCCGTGATCGGATGTGACCGGTTTGTGATCCTGCGGGGAAACGCGCGGCTGGCGAGCATCGTGTCTGCCCCTATATGATGAGACAACATCAGGAGGATATCATGGCCAATCGCTGGAAGAACACGCTGACCGACCGCGACGTCACACCCGAGGCCTGCTTTCTCAACCGGCGGCAGCTGATCGGCGGTGTCGCCGGGGCGGCGGGTCTGGGCCTGATGGGGGCGGCCGGGCGCGCGCGGGCCGATACCGACGCGCTGGAGCCCAACGACTGGGACGATATCACGACCTACAACAACTATTACGAGTTCGGCACCGACAAGGGCGATCCGGCGCGCTATGCCGATGCGCTGACCGTGGAGCCGTGGAGCGTGCGCATCGACGGCATGGTCGAGCGCCCCGGCGATTACGCCTTCGAGGACATCATGGACCGGATGACCATCGAAGAGCGGCTCTACCGCTTACGCTGTGTCGAGGCGTGGTCGATGGTGGTGCCGTGGAACGGGTTCGAGCTGGCCGATCTGCTGGATCTCGCGGGCGTGCAGTCCGGTGCCAAATACGTGGCCTTCGAGACCGTGCTGCGCCCCGACGAGATGCGCGGTGTCAGCCGCCCGGTGCTGGACTGGCCCTATGTCGAGGGTCTGCGGCTGGACGAGGCGACGCACCCGCTGACGATCATGGCGACCGGCATCTATGGCCGCGACATCCCCAACCAGAACGGCGCGCCGCTGCGGCTGGTGGTGCCGTGGAAATACGGGTTCAAGTCGATCAAGTCGGTGGTGCGCGTCACGCTGACGGATGTCGAGCCGCCGACCAGCTGGAACAAGTCGGCGCCGAGTGAGTACGGCTTCTACTCGAACGTGAACCCCGAGGTGGATCATCCCCGCTGGTCGCAGGCGACAGAGCGCCGCATCGGCGGCGGCCTGTTCGCGCGGCGCCAGCCGACGCTGATGTTCAACGGCTACGCGGACGAGGTGGCGTCGCTGTACGAGGGTATGGACCTGACCGAGACGTTCTGATGCTGCGCGACCACATCAACGGTGCTGCCCGCCGCGTGCCGGTCTGGATGGTGTGGCTGGCGCTTGGCGCGCCGGCGGTGTGGTACCTTTACCTTGGCCTGACCGGCGGGCTCGGGGCGGACCCGATCGAGGCGCTGGAGCATGCGCTGGGCGAAATGGCGCTGCAATTGCTGGTCGCGGGTCTCTGCGTGACACCGTTGCGGCGGTATCTCGGGATCAACCTCCTGCGCTTTCGTCGGACGATCGGGCTGCTGGCGTTCACCTATGTCGCCCTGCACCTCGCGGTCTGGCTGGTCCTCGACGTGCAGATCCCGGCACAGATCTGGGCCGATATTGTCAAGCGGCCCTATGTGACGATCGGGTTTGCCGCGTTCCTGCTGATGATCCCGCTTGCGGTGACCTCCAATAATGCCTCGGTGCGCAAGCTGGGGCCGTCATGGCGGCGGCTGCACCAGTTGACCTATGCGGTGGCGGTGATGGGGGCGGTGCATTTCCTCTGGCTCACCAAGGGATTCCAGATCGAGCCACTGATCTATCTGGGCGTGATTCTTGCGCTGCTGGCGCTGCGGCTGCGGGTGCCGCGCCGCATGCAGCGCGCCCGAGTCGGGTCATGAGGGCGGTTGGCCGGGCACTGCGCCCCTGAGTCTGGGGATAACCCTGGGGATAACCCGGAGGCCGTCGCCAGGGGCGTCGTTTCCGGGTCGCGGCCTGGCGGCGTACCTGCGTCAGTGTTTCTGAGAATAGACATCAAGATATTGATTCCACATGATAATTATAATATGTTAAGAAATAATGACGGAAGTCGAAAAAAGGGGTTGCAGCATCGGCGCGTAATCCGTAAATCCCTTTTCACCGGCGGCGCTGAGGCGGTTGTTGGGACGCGGGACGGGACGGCGGGCGGTTGTTTGCTGGAACGGGACGCGGAAAACTAGGGGTATTTTTGG
>JAWLFT010000056.1:0-18990 GCA_041685435.1 Roseovarius sp. | reverse complement strand
CCTCGTCGGTGGCGATGGTGCGCTCGAACTCCTTCGGGGCGGCGGGGCCGAGGCCGATCACGGCGGTCTGGTCGCCGTTCTCCAGCCGGTAGAGGCCGATCTCGGGTCCATCGTACAGCGTCTCGAAGCGCCCCGGCGAGACCTCGTCGAGATCGCGTTCAACCACCTCGCCCGAGGGCGTGGTGATCGTCACCGGCCCCACCTCGTCGGACAGCGACCGGCGGATCACGCGCATCTGCTGGCCCAAAGCCTCGGCGCGCAGCGCCTCTTCTTCGAGGTCGGGTTCCTTCATCATCCAGTGCGCCAGCCGGCGCAGCAGGTCGAGCTGCGGCCCGCCCCCCTCGAAGCCGCGCCCCCAGAGCCAGGCGTGATCCGACGCCATCAGCGCCACGCGCCCCTCGCCCACGCGGTCGAGCATCAGCAGCGGGCGGTCGTCCGCGCCCGACATCACCACGTCGCCGCCCGTCGGCGTGACCTCGATCTGGCGCATCCAGCGGCCCCAGTCGCCGTCGAACTCCTGCAAGAGCCCGGCGGTCACCGGGTGCCGATCGCCGAGGTCGGTGACGCTGGGGCGGTAGCCCTCCTCGATCACGCGGGCGGTGGGACGGGCGGGCACGAAATCCTCGAACGGGCCGCGATAGATGCTTTCGGCCGAGGCAAAGGCCGGCCCTGCCGCCAGCAGTAGCGCGCCGCCCTCTTCGACATAGCGCCGGATGTTGTCGAGATAGAGCGCCGGCAGGATGCCGCGCCGCTTGTAGCGGTCAAAAATGATGAGGTCGAAATCATCGACCTTTTCCAGAAACAGCTCGCGCGTCGGGAAGGCGATCAGCGACAGTTCCCGCACCGGCACGCCGTCCTGCTTGTCGGGCGGGCGCAGGATGGTGAAATGCACCAGATCGACAGAGCTGTCGGATTTCAACAGGTTGCGCCATGTTCGGGTGCCGGGATGCGGCTGGCCCGACACCAGCAGCACGCTGAGCCGGTCGCGCACGCCGTTGATCTGCACCAGCGCGGTGTTGTTGCGGTCGGTCAGCTCGCCTTGCGCCATCGGCGTGGTGAATTGGAGCACGTTGCGCCCGGCATGGGGAAGCGTGACCGGCAGGGTGATCTCTTCGCCCAGGGGCACGGTGAAGCGGCGCGGCTCTTCACCATCGATAGAGATGTCGAGCGGCACCTCGTCGACTTCCTCGGGGGCGGCGCCGTCATCCTCGACGGTCAGGGTCAGTTGCACCTCCTCGTCGAGGATCGCGAAGGCCGGCGCGTTGTCGATCCTGAGACGCCGGTCCCAGTCGCCGGGCTGCCCGGACTGCAGAAGGTGCAGCGGCGCGGGCATGTCGGGGGCATTTTCCATGTCATGCACCCGCCCGTCCGACAGCACGAGCGCGCCGGCGATGCGGCCGCGCGGCTCTTCGGCCATGGCCCGCGACAGCGCCGTCATGGCGCGCGTGCCGCCATTGTCGGGCGCGTCGGGCACGGTGATGCGCCGCACTTCGGTGTTGTCGCGCGCCTCCAGCCGGGAGGCCAGCGTGTCGGCCGTGTCGGCGGTTTGCGCGGCCCGGTTGGAGAGGCCCTGGCTCGCGCTTTCATCCTCGATGAGCAGCACGATATCGCTGAGCGGGGTGCGGTCCTCCTGCTGGAAGGTGGGATCCAGCAGGGCGGCGAGCACGGCCAGCCCCGCCAGCGCGCGAAACGCCCAGCCCGACAGCCCGCGCCGCACGGCGAGGATCAGCCCCGCCGAGACCAGCAGGCCGAGCCCGGCGATCAGCCACAGCGGCACGAGCGGGTCGAAGATCACGCTGCCGGTCATTGGCCCAACCTGTCGAGCAGCGCGGGCACATGCACCTGATCGGATTTGTAGTTGCCGGTCAGCACATGCATCACCAGATTGACGCCGAACCGGTAGGCAATCTCGCGCTGGCGCTCGCCGGCATAGCCGCGCCCGACCGGATAAAGCGGGCTGCCGCCCTCGCCGACCGCCCAGGCCGCGGCCCAGTCATTGCCGCCGATCACCACCGGCGTCACCCCGTCATTGAGGTTGCGGAACGGCATGCCCTCGATGCGTTCGGCATCGGGGGGCGAGGCCTCGACCCACACGTCGCGGCCCTGATGGCGTCCGGGAAAGTCATCGAGGAGGTAGAAGGTGCGGGTCAGGACGTGATCCTCCGGCACCGGTTCCAGCGGGGGGATGTCGAGGGGTTCGGCAAGTCGCTGCAGGTGCGCGCCGTTGGGCGAGGACGCGCCGAAGCCGGCGACATCCGCGTCGCGCGTGTCGAACACGATCATGCCGCCGCTGCGCAGGTATTGGTTGAGCTTGGCATAGGCGTCGTCCGAGGGGACGGGCTGATCCGTCGTGATCGGCCAGTAGAGGATCGGGTAGAACGCCAACTCGTCACCCTCCAGATCGACGCCGATCGGGGCTGCGGGCTCTACCGTGGTGCGGAAGGTCAGCGTGCGGCCCAGCCCCCGCAGCCCGGCGCGGGCGGCGTCGTCGACGCCCGAATCGCCGGTCAGGACATGGGCGAACACGACCTCTGACGTGGCCTCTATCGCGCGGGCATCGTCCCGGGCACCGTCCTGGGCATGGGCTGTCGGCGCCATGCCGAGGCCGAGACCGACGGCAAGACACAGACCAGCCGCCGCGCGCGCCGCCCAGAGCCGTCCCGACAGCGCCAGCGAGGCGACGATATCGGCGGTCAGCAGGATCAGCGCGGCGGCCAGAAGCCAGCCGCCAAGCGGCTGTTCGGGGCTGCGCGCCAGCCCCTCGACCGGAATGCGCGCAGGCCATGTGGCCGGAAGGAGCGTGGTGTCGGCGGTGACCACATTGCGCGCCATGCTGCGCTCGGGCCCCTCGTAGAGCCCGGGCAGCAGGTCGGGACCCAAAGGCGCGTCGAGCAGATCCTCGCCGGCCACACCGGGGCGGGTACCGGCATCATCCAGACGGCCGAACGCGTCGAGCACGCGGGCGGGCTGCCATGTGGTGCCCGCAAGCTCGGACATCTCCGGCGGGGTCACGGCCGACGAGGCCGCGAGCCGTTCGAGCATCTGCACGAAGAGCCCCGACAGCGGCAGCGACGACCATTCGGCATTGGCGGTGACGTGAAACAGCACGACCTGCCCGTCCCCCATGCGCTTGCGCGTGACCAGCGGCGTGCCGTCGCCAAGCTGGGCGATCACCCGGTCCGACAGGGTCGGGTCGGGCTGGGCCATGACCTGTGCGCTGACGGTGACATCGTCGGGGATGGCGAGGCCGTGAAACGGGCTGTCTTCGGGGAAGGGCGCGAGGGATTTCGGCTCTCCCCAGCTCATCGCGCCGCCCACGGTGCGCCCGCCGTCGCGCAGGCGCACAGGCATCAAGGGCGCCTCTTCGCGGCGCGACACGTCGCTGGCCGCGACGCGCGGCCCGGCAAAGCGCAGCAAAAGCCCGCCGCCGTCGATCCATTCGGTCAATGCGGCCTCCTCGCCGTCCGACAGCGTCGCCACATCCGCGAGCACGATCATATCCGGGTTGGCGGGCAGCACATCCATCAGCGCGCCTTCCAGCAGGTCGGCGGTCGGTTTGAAGGCCTGTTCCAGAAAATGCAGCGGCGACAGAAGCTCCAGCCCCTCGCGGTCCTCGCGGCCGGCGATCAGCGCCACCTCGCGGCGGTTGAGCGCGTCATCGGTGAGGGTCACGGCGCCGGCCTGGGATTCGCCGGCGATCTCGAACCGGGTGAGCCGGGCGCGCAACTCGGCGGGCAGCGACAGACTGCCATTGGCCTCGGTCGCGCCCTCGTCAAACGTCATCGGCAGGCTGGCCAGCACGCGCGGCGTGCCCGACGGATCGCGCCCGTGGGCGTTCACGGTGATCTCGCGCGCGGGCCCTGCGCGCGCGCGCAGGGCGGTCAGGTCCACCAGATTGTCGGAAAGTTGCGCCGGGCGCAGGCCGAGGATGCTGCGCGGGCTTTCATGCACGGTGACCGGGCCACGCGCCTCGAGCGCCTGCAAAAGCTCTGCGCGGCCGTCGTGATCCAGCCCGTCGGAGATCCAGCGCGTCTCGATCGGTTCCTCGCCCAGCATTTCGGCGGCCTCGGCATAGGTTTCGGGCGTGGGCGACCAGGGCGCGGGCTCCAGCCCCGGAAGGCGGCTGCGTACGGTGCCTGCGGCCTGAAAGGCCGGCGGCTCGGGATCGCCGAGATCGAGGATCGCGGCGGCGCGCCCGTCGCGGCCCGCATCGGCCAGAAGCCCGTCCATCACCGCCACTTGGGCTTGCCAGTCGCGGGCGCTGGACCAGCTTGCATCGCTGACGATCAGCAACGGCGCGCCCGAGGTCGCCCCCCCCTCGCCGCGCGGGTTGAGGATCGGCCCGGCCAGCCCGATGATCACCGCCGCAAGCGCCAGCATCCGCAGCAGCAAAAGCCACCACGGCGTGCGGTCGGTCACCGTGTCGTCATCGCTCAGCCCCAGCAGCAGCGCCACCCCGGGAAAACGCCGGCGGATGGGGGCCGGCGGCACGGCGCGCAGGATCAGCCACAGGATCGGCAGCGCGGCGAGCGCCAGCAGAAGCCACGGGGCGGCAAAGCCGATGGGTCCCAGCATCAGCCCGCCGTCCCCTTGTCGAGCGCGCGGTAAAGCCACAGAAGCGCCGATTGCGTGGCCTCGCTGGTGTGGTGCAGGCCGTGACGCCAGCCGGTCGCCGCACAAAGCGTGGCCAGCTCGTCCTTGCGCTCGGCCAGCCGCGCCAGATAGCGGTCGCGCAGTTCGCCGGCCTTCAGCGTCTCATGCGCGATGCTGCCGCCCATGCTCTCGAAGATGGTGCGGCCGCGATAGGGAAACGCCTCTTCGGCCGGGTCGAGCACCTGATAGACCACGCCGCGCACGCCGCGATCCGCCGCGCGGGTCAGCGCGTCGCGCAACCCGCTGATATCGCCCATGAAATCAGATATGAGCAGCGCGCGGCCCTGCGGGACCAGCCCGGTCATGTCGGGGCTTGCATATTCCTCGGGGCTGTCTTGGGTCAGCGCGAGCCCCATCCGCGTGAGCTGCGCCTGACCGCGGCGCGGCGGCAGCGCCGTGCCGGTCAGGCCGACACGCTCGCCGGCGCGGACGAGACACACCGCGATGGCAAGCGCCAGAAGCCGCGCGCGGTCGGCCTTTTCGGGCAGGCCGGGATCGCTGGCAAAGCGCATCGAGGCGGCCGGATCGACCCAGAGCATGACGCTTTGCGCGATCTGCCATTCGCGTTGCCGCACGAATTGCGCGTCCGACCGGGCCGAGCGGCGCCAGTCGATCATGCCGCGCATGTCGCCCTGCTGCACGGGGCGGTATTGCCAGAAATCGTCGCCCTGCCCCGCGCGCCGGCGGCCATGCTCACCCAAGAGCACCGTGCCCGCCAGATGCTCGGCCCGGGCCAGAAGCGGCGGCAGGCGGGCGGCCTCGGCTTCGGCCCTTGGTCGCAACGCTTCCGGGCGCAGGGGGGGGCGGGCGGTGTCGGCCATCAGGCGGCGACCCGGCCCTGGGTGATGTCCTCGACCGTGCGCGCGATCATCGCGTCAAGGCTGTCGCCGCGCGCCCGGGCGGCAAAGTTGAGCGCCATGCGGTGCCCGAGCACCGGCAGCGCAAGCGCCGCCACGTCGCCCGCATCGGGGGCAAGCCGGCCCTGCAGCATCGCGCGCGCCCGCACGGTCAGCATCAGCGCCTGTGCGGCGCGCGGCCCCGGCCCCCATGCGACGCTCTCGCGGACCCGGTCGTCGGCGCTGGTATCGTCGGGACGGCAGGCGCGCACCAGATCGAGGATCATCTCCATCACCGCCTCGCCCACCGGCATCCGGCGCAGCATGGTCTGCGCGTCGATGAGGTCTTGCGGCGTGAACACCGCATGCGCCTCTTCGTCCTCGGTGCCGGTGGTGGCCAGCAGGATCGCGCGTTCGGTGTCGCGGTCGGGATACGGCACCTCGATCTGCACCAGAAAGCGGTCGAGCTGCGCCTCGGGCAGCGGATATGTGCCCTCCTGCTCGATCGGGTTCTGGGTGGCCAGCACATGAAAGGGCGGCGGCAGCGGGCGGTTCTGGCCGGCGACCGTGACCTGGCGTTCCTGCATCGCCTGCAGCAGCGCCGACTGGGTGCGCGGGCTGGCGCGGTTGATCTCGTCGGCCATCAGAAGCTGGCAGAAGATCGGCCCGTCGATGAACTTGAACGCGCGACCGCCATCGGCGGCGGTTTCCAGCACCTCGCTGCCGAGGATGTCGGCGGGCATCAGGTCGGGGGTGAACTGCACGCGGTTGGTGTCGAGCCCCATCACCGTACCCAGGGTTTCCACCAGCCGTGTCTTGCCCAGTCCCGGCAGGCCGATCAGCAGGCCGTGCCCGCCGCAGAGAAGCGCCGACAGCGACAGGTCGACGACGCGTTCCTGACCCACGAAGCGCCGGGTGATGGAGTGCCGCGCCTCGGCCAGTTTCGCCTCGAGCGCGTCGAGGCCGGCGAGAAGATCGGGGTCGTCGGTCATGGCAAAACTCCGGTTACGCCTCTATCTCTACAGGATATGGTATCTCGTTAAATGGAAATGGCAAAAGCAATGAGCGAAAAAACACCCTCGCCCCCCTCCGCCGAAGGTCTCGCCGAATCCGCCCGCGCCGCAGGTGCCCAGGGCAAGGGGCTGCCGCCCGTGCACGACTGGAATCCGCCGTTTTGCGGGGATCTGGACATGCGCATCGCCCGCGACGGCACGTGGTTCTATCAGGGCACGCCGATCGGCCGTCCGGCGCTGGTGCGGCTGTTCTCGACGATCCTGCGGCGCGACGGGGATGCCTATTTTCTGGTCACGCCGGTGGAAAAGGTCGGGATCACCGTCGAGGACGCGCCGTTCGTGGCCGTCGATTTCGAGGTGACGGGGACGGGGCGCGACATGGCGCTGACATTCGAGACCAATGTCGGGGATCATGTCACCGCCGGGCCCGAGCATCCGATTCGGGTGATCCGCGATCCCGACACCGGCGAGCCGTCGCCCTATGTGCTGGTGCGCGCCGGGCTGGAGGCGCTGATCGACCGCAAGAGTTTCTACCGGCTGGTCGAGATCGGCGACCGGCAGGAAGGCTGGTTCGGTCTGTGGTCGGGCGGCACGTTCTTTCGCATCATCCCCGAAAGCGAGCTGCCCTGAGCGTGTCGTGCGCCATGTGGGACGAGCGAGGCCGTTGCGGGTCCGGCTGTGTGGAGCAGACAAGTCCAACCGTTGTGCGGGCCGTGTGCAGAGGCGCTGCAACCGGTCGCGCTGCAGGACGGAGCCGGCTTCGGCGTTGTCGAAGGACGTGTCCGGCTCTGGCCTGAAGAGGGCGTTGGGTTTCGCGTAATGCGCCACGCATCGACGGGCCGCGGGTGCGGAGATCCAAACTGAATTTGGCAGCGCGTCATGGTGGCCAGAACAGGAAGAGATCAGAGCCTGGCGCAGGCTGCGGCCAAATCGCCGTGCCGGGGGCGGCGTCATGCCGAAGGCCTGCGTCCAGCATGACGATGCGCGGCGACCTCCGGCCTTGAGGCCGCGCGGGGCAGAGACTCAACGTCCCTTTCAGACCGTGCAGACCGTGCCCCATGCCTGTCCCGCCGGGTGCGTAAACCCGCAAAGGGCTCAGATCCGTCCTCTGGCTTTATTTCTCAGGCCGCAGTATCGGCGTTCTGGACGACGGGTCGTTCGTCTCGGACGAACCATCAGCGCCGGCGCGCGCATGCGCCCGTGACATTCGGGCGCACCACCGGGCAAGAATGTTGCTGATTCATCACGGTCGCCGCAGCAAAAAAATCTTGCTTCACTGCGGCATATGCGTGATCTGTAAGACCGGCGGCAGCCCGACACGGCGCTGCCCGCAAAAAATGAACCAGGGAGGTTTACCCGTGAACATCACGAAGATGACATTGCGCGGCACGACGATTGCCGCAACGCTCGGCGCGCTCGCCGTGCCCGCCACTGCCGAAATCGACGAGATCAGCTGGTCGGTGCCGATCAGCTTTGCCTCCAGCCTGACCGCGCTCGGCGACACGCTGCCATGGGTGGCGGACCGGCTCGAGGCCGTCTCGGGCGGCAAGATCATCATCGATGTGGTCGAGCCCGGCGCGATGATCCCGGCGCTTGCGGTGTTCGAAAGCGCCGCGACCGGCCAGATCGATGCCGGCTACAGCTGGATGGGCTACGAGCGCGGTCAGGTCCCGGCCTCGGCGCTGTTCGGCGCGACGCCGTTCGGGCTGGAACCGCACGGCTTCGTCGCGTGGATGTACGAGGACGAGGGCGACGCGCTTTTGAAGGAAACCTTCGAGCCGTTCGGCGTCTACCCGATCCTCTGCGGCACGATCCCGCCCGAGGCCGCCGGCTGGTTCACCTTTCCGATCGAGAACACCGAGCAGCTCGAGGGTCTGAACATGCGCGCCGCCGGCGTGGGTGGCGAGATCATGAAGGAGGTCGGCATGTCGGTGACGGTGCTGCCCGGTGGCGAGCTGTATCAGGCGCTGGAGACCGGCGTGCTGGACGCGACCGAGTTCTCGCTGCCCACGGTCGACGATCAGCTCGGCTTTTATCAGGTGGCCGATTACTACCACCTGCCCGGCTGGCACCAGCCCGCCACCTCGCAGTTTCTTTACGTGAACATGGATGTCTGGAACGGCCTCAGCGAGCAGACGCAGGCGGTGATCGACACCACCTGCATGGCCGGCACGGTCTATGCCATGGCGCGCGGCGAGGCGCTGCAGGGGCCGGTCCTGACCGAGTTCCGCGAAAAGGGCGTGACCGCGACGCAGCTGCCCGAGGAAGTCCTGCAGGAGTTCCGCGACGCCACCGAGGTGGTCATGCAGCGCGAAAGCGAGAAGAACGAGCAGTTCGCCAAGGTCTACGACTCGATGAAGGAGTTTCAGGCGGCCAACAAGCCGTGGCACGAGCTCGGCTATCTGCCGCGCGACTGGACCTGGGACAAGGAAGCCGACGAGTAAGGCTTTCGATACCGACGACGACGACGACGACGCGTGACCAAAATGGGAGGGGTGGCCGATGTCCGACAAGAAAGGTGAATTTGATGAGTCCAATCCTATCGAGCATGTCGATAAGGTTCTGGACCATGCACCGCTCGTGGACGAGGCCGCCCCGAACCCGCTGATCTCGCGGATCCTCGACGGGGTGGTGACCTTCATCGCGATCTTCGCGCATGCCACATGGATCATCCTTGTCGCGGTCATCCTTGCCAACGTGATGATGCGCTACGTGCTGGGCGGATCGATCGTGGCGCTGGAAGAGCTGCAATGGCATCTTTACGCCTTCGGCTTCATGGTGGGGCTTTCGTACACGCTGGTGCATGACAAGCATGTGCGCGTGGATGTCCTCGCCGATGGCTGGAGCAAGTCGCGCCGCGCCAAGATAGAGATCGCCGCGATGCTGATCCTCGTGATCCCGTTCGCCGGTCTGATCGCCTACGATTCGCTGGCCTTCATCGAGTTTTCCATGCGGCTCAACGAAAGTTCCCGCTCGCCGGGCGGGTTGCCCTCGCGGTGGATCATCAAGTCGGTGATCCCGCTGGCCATGGGGCTGCTGATCCTTGCGGCGCTGGCGCGCACCGCCCGCATGGTCGCCTTCCTGCGCGTGGCGCAGTGACACGCCGATTCATTCATAAAAAAGAGACAGACAATGCTTGGCCTCGCCGCTAACGAACTTCTTGTGCTGTTGATGCTGTTCATGTTCATCGGGCTGCTTTTCACGGGCGTCCCGGTGGCGTGGTCGCTGGCGGGCACCTCGCTCGTGGTGGCGTTCCTGACCATCCAGCTTGCCAACCAATTCGAGGTCAACACGCTGTTTTTCGACAGTTGGCGCGATTACCGGATCATCGTGCAGCGAATCTACGGCACGATGGAGAACGCGGTTCTCGTGGCGTTGCCGATGTTCGTCTTCATGGGGCTGATGCTGGACCAGTCGGGTCTAGCCGAAAAGCTGATGCGGTCGTTTGCCGACACACTTGGGCGGGTGAGTGGCGGGCTGGCCATGGCGGTGGTGCTGATCGGCATCCTGCTGGCCGCCTCGACCGGCATCGTCGGGGCCTCGGTGGTGCTGCTGGCGACGATATCGCTGCCGATCATGCTGGAGGCCGGCTATGACAAGCGCCTTGCCGCCGGTGTCGTCGCCGCCTCGGGCACGCTCGGCATCCTGATCCCGCCGTCGATCATGCTGATCATCATGGCCGATCAGCTGTCGCTGTCGGTGGGCGAGCTGTTCATGGGCGCCATCGCGCCGGGTCTTCTGCTGGGCCTGGCCTATCTGCTTTATGTTTTCCTGGTCGTGGTCGTGAAGCCGGGCCTTGCCCCCAAGCCCAAGCATTCCGATCCGTTCTCGTGGACGCTGGTCCTCAAGACGCTGCTGGCGGTGCTGCCGCCGGTGGGTCTGATCCTCGCGGTGCTGGGCACGATCTTTCTGGGAATCGCCACCCCGACCGAGGCGTCGGGGATCGGGGCCTTCGGGGCGACGCTGCTGGCGCTGTTCAATGGCCGGCTGAGCCTCAGGGTCATCTGGATGGTCGCGGTCCGCACGACGCTGACCACCGCCTTCATCTTTGCGATCTTCGTCGGTGCGACGGCGTTTGCGCTGGTGATGCGGGGCCTGGGCGGCGACCAGATGATCGAGGGCGCGATCCTGTCGATCCCGTTCGGCGCGACCGGCGTGGTGCTGACGATCCTGTTCTTTTCGTTCCTTGCGGGGTTCTTCCTCGACTGGCTGGAGATCACGCTGATCTTCCTGCCGCTGGTCGGCCCGGTCGTGGTCGGTCTGGGCTTCGATCCGATCTGGTTCGTGGTGGTGTTCGCGGTGGCGCTGCAGACATCGTTCATCACGCCGCCCGTGGGCTTCTCGCTGTTCTACCTCAAGGGGGCGGCGCCGCCGGCGATCACGACGCGCGACATCTATGCCGGGGTCGCGCCCTTCGTGCTGATCCAGCTGATCGTGGTGCTGTCGATGGTGTTCATCCCCGAGATCGTCACATGGCTGCCGACGGCGGTCTACGGCTGACACGGGCCTGACGGACGGGGGGAAAGGTCGCGCCGCCGGGAGGGCGGCGCGACAATGTCCGGCTCAGTTCGGCGTGAGCTTGTGGATCATGCCCTCTTCGGAGGACACGTAAAGGCTGCCATCCGGCCCGGTCCTGAGCGCGCGGAAGCGCTGCGATTCCATCGGCAGGGTCATCTCGGTGACATCGAAAAGCGAGATTTCGCCGTCCTCTTCTGTCAGTTCGAGCACATCGATGCGATTGCCGACCGGCGTGCCGCCGAAGCCGATGCCAAGATAGCTGACCGCCAGCGCACCTTCCCAGTCGCCCCATGCCTCGCCTTCGAGGACCGCGGCGCCGGAGATGCCCTGCGACCAGCCGTTGTTGTCGTAGATCGGCGGCATCGCGTCGGGATAGGTGTCGAAGTCGGTCATCGGCATGTAGGAGGCGCGCTCGAACCGGTTCATGCCGTCCATCTGATTGGGCTCGTAGCCGCAATAGTCGTCCGGGCAATCGCCGCGACCGGCCATGTTGGGCCGCGGATCCCAGCCGCCATTGCCGCCGTTTTCAAGCACCGTGATCTCGTCGGAATGCCACGGCCCGTGTTCGGCGGTGATCGGCGTGCCGGTGCCGGGATGAAAGGCGATGCCCTGCACGTTGCGGTGCCCGTAGGTGTAGATCCGCGGATCGAACCCCTCGGGCGGGGCGTTGCCCGTCGCGGCGTTGCCGTCGGTGTCGAGCCGCAGCACCTTGGAGCCGATCATCGTCGGGCTTTGCGGCACTTCGGCATTGTGGTTGTCGCCGGTGGTCAGGAAGAGATGCCCCTCGGGGCCGAACGCCACGCGACCGCCATTATGCGCGCCCGGCCCGCCGAAGGGCTGATCGGTCTCTTCCATCTTGTAGGGCACGTCGTCCACCAGATCGGTGCGCCCCGACACGCCGGTGAACTCCTCGTTCACCTCCAGCCGCATCAGCCGGTTGGTGTGCGGGTCGGACATGTCGGAGGTCGAGTAGACGTAGATCCGGCGATTTTCGCCGAAATCGGGATCCACGGCGACGCCCTGCATGCCCGCCTGCCCTTCGCAGAAGAGGTCGTCGGCGGTGCTGTCATAGCCGTCGGTGCCGCCCAGCCCGAGCAGCGCGTTCACCTCGCCATCCGGCATGCGCACCGAAAGCCCGTCGCATTTTTCGGTGAAGAACATCGTGCCATCGTCGAGAAAGGCCATGTCCCATGGCGCGTCGAGATCCGACAGCACCACCTCGTGGCTCAGGCTGCTGGTATTGGTCTGTGCAAGCGCCGGCGCGGCGGCCATCATGGCCGCGACCGACACGAGCGACAGCGCGCATGTCTTGTGTGGTCGATCAATCATTCCATTTCCTCCCAGTGAAACGGTGGGGTGCGTCAGCGAGGCCGACGCCCCATCCCTGCGGGCCCTTTCCCGCATGCCGCAAAGCTTAGGGGCGGCCGCATCGGGGCGTCAATAGGCCGCTGGTTCCTGCCGCCAGATCGCGGGCAGATCGCGCCTTGCGGGCGCCCTGACCATACGTCAGCGTATGGAGTTGATCGAGCTTTCGAGCAGGTGCCGTGTGTAGGGCGTCTGCGCCTCCAGCCGGCGCATCGCCTCGACGTCCAGCACCTCGATCAGCTGGCCCTGATTCATCACGGCGATCCGGTCGCAGAGATGCCCGACGATGCCCAGATCATGCGAGACCATGACATAGGTCAGCCCGTGCTCGGCGCGCAGATCCACCAGCAGGTTGAGGATCTCGGCCTGCACCGAGACATCGAGCGCCGAGGTCGGCTCGTCCAGCAGCAGGATCTGCGGCTCGCAGGCCAGCGCGCGGGCGATGGCGACGCGCTGGCGCTGGCCGCCCGAAAGCTGGTGCGGAAAGCGAAAGCGGAAGCCCGCGCCAAGCCCCACATCATCGAGCAGACGGTCCATGCGGGTGTCTATGTCGGTGACACCTTGCAGGTGCATCGCCTCCGAGAGCACGCGGTCCACCGTCTGGCGCGGGTGCAGCGATCCGTAGGGATCCTGAAACACCATCTGGACATTGCGGTAGAACGCCCTGCTGCGCCGCCGCCCGAGGGCCTCATCGGCCACCGTCATCCGGCCCGACCATGTGGGCACCAGCCCGGTGATCGCCCGCAGGATCGTGGACTTGCCCGAACCGCTCTCGCCGACAAGGCCGAAGCTTTCGCCCACGGCCACATCGAGGCTGACATCGCGCACGGCGTCGGTGCGGTCGGCCCCGCTGCCGAACCACACGTCGAGATGATCGATGCTCAGCGCGCTCATTGCCGGGCACTCACCGACGGGGCCTCGCGCCACGCCGGATCGCGCCGCAGCACCTCCAGCCGGGCGCGCGGGTGTTCGAGATCGGGCACCGAATTGAGCAGGCCGAGCGTGTAGGGATGCTGCGCATGACGCAGCGCGTCGGCGCGGCAGGTCTCGACGATGCGGCCCGAATACATGATCACGATGCGGTCGCAGAACTTGGCCACCAGGTTCAGGTCGTGGCTGATGAACATCAGCCCCATGCCGCGGTCGCGCACGAGCTTGTCGATGATATCCAGCACCTGAAGCTGCACCGACACGTCCAGCGCCGAGGTCGGCTCGTCGGCCACAAGGATGTCCGGATCGGGCAGCAGCATCATCGCGATCATGATGCGCTGGCCCATGCCGCCCGACACCTCGTGCGGGTAAAGCCCGAGGACGCGTTCGGGATCGCGGATCGCCACCTCGTCGAGCGTGGCGAGCGCGCGTTTGCGGGCCTCGTGGCGCGACACGCGCTCATGTGCGCGCAAGGCCTCGATCAGTTGCTGTCCCACGGTCATCACCGGGTTCAGCGAAAACTTCGGATCCTGCATGATCATCGAGATGCGCCCGCCGCGCAAGGCGCGCATGCGCTTTTCGGATGCGGCGCGGATATCCTCGCCATGCAGGTCGAGCCGGTCGGCCTCGATCAGGCCCGGCGGGCGGATGAGGCGCAGCACCGCGCGGCCGGTCATCGACTTGCCCGATCCGCTTTCGCCGACGATGCCCAGCCGTTCCCGCCCGAGGGTGAACGACAGCCCGCGCACCGCGTCGAACACGCCGGCGCGGGTGGGAAAGCGCACCCAGAGGTTTTCGACATCCAGAAGGGGGGCGTCGGTCATGAATGGTCCTCTTTCGGGTCGAGCATGTCGCGCAGGCCGTCGCCCAGCAGGTTGAAGGCAAGGCTGATGGCAAAGATCGCGAGGCCGGGGATCGTCGCGACCCACCACGAATCGAGGATGTACTGGCGCCCTTCGGAGATCATCGCGCCCCATTCCGGGCTGGGCGGCTGCGCCCCGAGCCCGAGAAACCCCAGCCCCGCCGCCGTCAGGATGATACCGGCCATGTCGAGCGTGACGCGGATCACCAGCGACGAGATGCACATCGGCCAGACATGCCGGGTGACGATCCGGAGCGGCCCCGCGCCCTGCAGCTTGATCGCCTGGATATATTCGGAATTGCGAATGGTCAGCGTCTCGGCCCGGGCGATGCGCGCGTAAGGCGGCCAGGCCGTCAGCGCGATCGCCAGCACGGCGTTCTCGATCCCGGCCCCGAGGGCCGCGACGAAGGCCAGCGCGAGGATCAGCCGCGGGAAGGCCAGAAAGATGTCGGTGATCCGCATCAGCACCACGTCGAGCACGCCGCCGGCATAGCCCGCCACCGTGCCCATGATCAGCCCCACCACGGGGGCGACCATCACCACCAGCGCCACGATGTAAAGCGAGATCCGCGCGCCGTAGAGCAGCCGGGAATAGATGTCGCGCCCGAGGCTGTCGGTGCCCAACAGATGCCCGTCCGCGCCGGGTGCCAGAAGGCGCCGCCCGAGATCCTGCGCGAAGGGATCATGCGTCGCCAGCAGCGGCGCGAAGATCGCGGCAAGGATCAGGACCGCCAGCACGCCAAGCCCCAGCATCGCCAGCGTGTTGCCGCGCAGCGTGAGCCAGGCCTTGTACCACGCCGCCAGACGCGCCTGCCGGCGCGAGGCGGGCTCTTCGGTCAGCAGCCAGGCGCGGAGGGATTGCGTTGGGCTCGTTGTGCTCATTTCGACCTCGGATCGAAGATGCGGTAAAGCAGGTCCGACAGGATGTTTATGCCGACGAAGATGGTGCCGATCACGATGGTCCCGCCCAGCACCGCGTTCATGTCATTGGCCAGCAGCGAGGTGGTGATGTACTGCCCCAGCCCCGGCCATGCGAAGATGATCTCGGTCAGCACGGAGCCCTCCAGCAGGTTGGCATAGGCCAGCGCGATCACCGTCAGCAACTGCACGCGGATGTTGCGGAAGGCGTGGCCCCAGACCACCTGCCATTCGCTCAGGCCCTTGACGCGCGCGGTGATGACATATTCCGAGCCAAGCTGTTCGAGCATGAAGGACCGCGTCATCCGGCTGATATAGGCAAGGCTGTAATACCCCAGAAGCGAGGCGGGCAGGATGATATGCGAGAACGCGTTGCGGAACACCGCCCATTCGCCGCGCAGCGCGCTATCCAGAAGCAGCATGCCGGTGATCGGCTCGACGATGCCCTGATGGAAGATCCCCAGCCGTCCCGGCCCCGACACCCAGCCGAGGATGCCGTAGAATATGAGCAGCCCCACGAGGCCCAGCCAGAAGATCGGCATGGAATATCCGACAAGCCCGACAAGCCGCGCGACCTGGTCGATCCACGTGCCGCGACGGACCGCCGCCACCACACCCAGGGGCACCCCCAGCGTGACGCCCAGAAACGTGCCGAGCGTGGCCAGCTCCAGCGTTGCGGGAAACACCCGGGCGATATCGGTGGTCACCTGCTGGCCGGTGCGGATCGACTGGCCGAAATCGCCGCGCACGACGTCCCAGACATAGATCCCGAACTGCGCCAGCAGGGGCTGGTCGAGCCCGAGGTCGCGGTAGGTCTGGTTGTATTGCTCCTGCGTGGCCCGCTCGCCGATCACCGCCAGAACCGGGTCGATCGGCATCACGCGGCCGATCATGAAGGTCACGAACAGCAGTCCCAGAAGCGTCACGGCGACCGTCAGAAGCGTCTTCAGCGTCTTCTTCAGAAAAGGTGGCAGGGACGGCCTGAGCCGTCCCTGCCCTTGCGTTGCATCAACCATTTACTTGGTGACAACCCAGTAGGAGACCGCCGTCGTGGCCCCGCCGGCGACAAAGTTCTCGACGGTCTCGCCCATGCCGTTCTGTTCGATCTGCTGGAACATGATGCCGAACGGGCTGTCCTGCTGATGATCGCGCTGCAATTCGAGATACATCTCGCGGCGGGTGTCGGTGTCGTTCTCCACCACCGCGGCCTCGGTGCGTTCGCTCATCTCGGGGATGTCCCAGGCGTTGCGCCACGCGAGGATGCCGGTCGCGCCGGCCTCGTCGGAATTGTCGGGGTTGAAGGCGAAGGTGGCCGCATTGGTGTGCGGGTCGGGGTAATCGGGCCCCCACGAGCCGAGGTAGATGTCGTGTTCGCGCGACCGGTAGCGCTCGAGCGTCTGCGCACCGGTGCCGACGATCAGCTCGATCTCGCAGCCCAGCTCGCCCCATGTGTTCTGCAGGGACTGGGCGATGTCCAGACGTTCCTGCGCGTCGCGCACCGAGATCTTGATCGGCCCGCATTCGGGATGGTCCGATTCGGCCAGCGCCGCCTTGGCGGCGTCCATGTCATAGCTGAAGGGCGTCTCGTCCAGCGCGCCGAGAAAGGTACGCGGCAGGAAGGCCTGATGCACGGTGTACTGGCCGCGCAGGAACGAGTCCGCCATGCCCGCGTAATCGGTGGCGTGTTTCAGCGCCTCGATCACCTGTGGATCGGCGAGCAACTCGGTCTTCTGGTTGGCGGCGAAATACATCAGCCGGCCGCGCAGCTCGTCCACGACCTTGACGCCCTCGGCGCCGTCAAGCCCCGCGATATCCTCGGGCGACAGGTTGCGCGCCACATCGACATCGCCGCGTTCCAGTTGCAGGCGCTGCGACGTGCTTTCCTGAATGTGCTGGACGATGATCCGCTCCATTGCCGGGGTCTCGCCGGCATGGTTGGGGTTGAGATCCATCAGCACGCTCTCGCTCGGCTTCCACTCCACCACCTTGTAGGGGCCGGACCCGGCGGTGTTGGTCCGCAGCCACGCACTGCCCATGTCGCCATCCTCGGCATTGGCCATCACGGTCTCGCTGTCGACGATGCCGCCGATGGTCGCCGTCAGGCAGTTCAGCACGAACGACAGCGCATAGGGCTTGTCCAGCGTCAGCACCAGCGTGGTCTCATCCGTCGCGACGATGGTTTCCTCTACATTGTCGGGGGTGAAGCCGAACTGCGTCAGGATGAAAGACGGCGTCTTGTCGAGTTGCACAGCGCGGCGCAACGAAAACTCCGCATCCTTGGCGGTGACCGGGTTGCCAGAGGCGAAGATGTGCCCCTCGGCCATGGTGAAGGTGATGGTCAGACCGTCCTCGGAGATATCCCAGCTTTCGGCCAGTTGCGGCTGATACCCGGCATCGAGATCGAGCGGGTCGAAATTCACCAGCTTCTGATAGACGTTGCGGCTGACATCGGCGCCCGCGAACTCGAAGCTTTCGGCGGGATCGAAGCTCGTGATGTCGTCGATCCGGTTGGCGACGACGAGCATGTTCGGCGGCGTTTCGGCCATGACCGGTGCCGCGACGCCGACGGACAGCATCGATGCAACGACCGCGGATGTGAGTGATTTCTTCATGATGAGCCTTCCCTGTTGCAGTATTATTCGCCCCACGTCGTGCGCAGGACTCTCAGCCAGTTTCCATGTGTGAGCTTGGCCATGAGACCATCATCCACCCCATGCGACCGCAAGGCGGCAAGCAGCGCGGGCAGACCCGCGCAATCGCCGATCGCTTCGGGGACGAGCGCACCGTCGAAATCGGATCCAAACCCGATCCGGTCCTCGCCCAAGCGATCGATGAGATGGTCGAAGTGTCGCAGCATGATGTCAAGCCCGAACTCGGCATCCATCCGCCCGTCGGGGCGCAGGAAGGCGCTGGCGAAATTTATGCCCACCATCCCGTCACTGTCGCGGATCATGTCGAGCTGCCGGTCGGTCAGGTTGCGCGAATGCGGGCAGACCCCCCATGCGTTGGAATGGGTGGCCACCAGCGGCGCGTCGGTGATCCGCGCGACATCCGCGACGCCACGTTCATTGAGATGCGACAGATCCACCATGATCTTCAGGCGGTTGCATTCGGCGATCAATGCCATGCCCGCCTCGGTCAGGCCCGGCCCCGTGTCAGGGTCCGACGGGAAACGAAAAGGCACGCCATGGCCCCAGACCGTCTCGCGGCTCCAGACCGGGCCGAGCGAGCGCAGACCGCGCGCGTGCCAGTCCTGCAGCCGCGCGAAATCGCGGTCGATGCCCTCGGCCCCCTCGATATGGACCACCGCGGCCATCTCGGCGCCGGGCAGCGCCGCCGCGACCTGGCTCGCCGTCCGGCAGATGCGCACGGCACCCGCCGCCTGCAGATCCTCGATCGCGTCAAAGCCGCGGTCGGTCCAGTCTGCCGCCTCGTTTTCGGCCACCCGTTCCGGAAGGGCGATGTCGTAGGGCGGGTTGCGCATCTCGTCATGGCGCAGCGCCTTCTCCTCGGGGCTGGGCACGAAGATCGCGAACATGCCGCCACCGAAGCCGCCTGTCTGCGCCCGGGGTTTGTCGATATGCCCGTCGGGCAGCCCCTCGGCCACGTCCCTGGCGGTCACGTCGCCGCGCAGCAGCCGCAGAAGCAGGTCGTTATGGCCGTCAAAGACGGGGAAGTCTGTCATGGTCTCTCCTGTTGGGCGGGGAGGGAGTGGCGCCCCGCGGCCTGCCGTTGCACCCTTTACCATGAGGTGCCGAACCGCAACCGGTTTTGCGAGCCGGGTTCGGCGGAGTTTGCTGCCTTTGGCGGTGCCGGCGGCAAGGTCGTGGTTTGGCCTGAAGCGGACGGTCGGGGGTGGTCGCGCATCGACGGACCGCGGTGCGGCGATCCAACG
>JAWLFT010000055.1:17084-19069 GCA_041685435.1 Roseovarius sp. | reverse complement strand
GGGGCGGCCCGGCGATGCGCGGCGGCCTTCGGCCTTGATTCCGCGCAGGGCAGAGTCGGCAACGTCCTCTTCAGGCCAAAAACAGCACCTGCCCGCATCCAGCCCGCACGCACCCCAAGCCGCATCCCCGTCGGCGACCGTGTATCAGGTTAGCCCAGACCGGCTCGCATTGTCAGCCACTGTCACGCCACTGGCAATCACTGGCACACCACCGCGGATCACACGCCCCCCCCGCGACGCGCGCTCACTCATCCTTCTTCAGGCCAGGGACCATGCCGGCCAGGTCCATGGGAAACGGAAACACGATCGTCGAGCTCTTGTCACCGGCAATGAAGTTGAGAGAACTGAGATAGCGCAGCTGCATGGCGCCGGGATCCTTGGCCATGATTTCGGCGGCTTCCACAAGCTTCTGCGCCGCCTGCTGCTCGCCCTCGGCGTTGATCACCTTGGCGCGGCGCTCGCGCTCGGCCTCGGCCTGCCGCGCGATGGCGCGGATCATCGATTCGGCGATGTCGATATGCTTGATCTCGACATTCGCGACCTTGATCCCCCACGCCTCGGTCTGGCTGTCGAGAATGTCCTGAATGTCGTCGTTGAGCTTGTCGCGATCGGCCAGCATCTCGTCGAGCTCGTGCTTGCCCAGCACCGCGCGCAATGTGGTCTGCGCAAGCTCGCTGGTGGCGTCCATGAAGCTTTCGACCTGGATCGTCGAGCGCTCGGCGTCCATCACCCGGAAATAGAGCACCGCCGAGACATTGACCGACACGTTGTCCTTGGAAATCACGTCCTGCTTGGGCACATCCAGCACGATGGTGCGCATGTCCACCCGCACCATCTTCTGGATGCCGGGGATCAGCAGGATCAGACCCGGCCCCTTGGTGCCGGTAAAACGGCCAAGCGTGAAGACCACCGCACGCTCATATTCGCGCAGGATCTTGATGGCCGCAGTGAGAAAGACGATCAGGAAGATCGTCAAAAGCGCGTAAAAGCCGAAATCAGCCAGGATATCCATCATCTTCTCCATTCTGTCGGGCGCACGCGGTGCATCACTCGTTGCGCTGCACCGGGTCCACCATCACCACAAGGCCCTTCACCGCGCGGACCCGCACGCGTTCATCGGGGGCCAGATCCTCCGGGCCGGTCGCCTGCCACCGTTCGCCATGCAGCCAGACATGGCCTTCGCCGCCGTCCCAGTCGATCACCCGTGCCTCGGCATCCACCAGCTCCTCCTGCCCGCTCACGACGCTTGCGCGGAACGATCCGCGCGTCAGATAGACGACGATCCATGTCGCCGCCACACCGGCCACCGCAACCGCCGCGATCAACGGCTCCGAGACGGCAATCCCCTCGGCATCGGTATCCACGAGGATCACCGCCCCGATCACCAGCGCCACGGTGCCGCCGATGCCGAGGATCCCGAACGAGGGCGCAAAGGCCTCGGCGACGATCAGCGCCAGCCCCAGCAGGATCAGCCCCGCCCCGGCCCAGTCGAGCGGCAGCAGCGCCAGCGAATACAGCCCCATGATCAGGCTGATGCCGCCGACGGTTCCGGGGACCAGCGCGCCGGGATTGAGAAACTCGAAGATCAGCCCGTAGATCCCCACAAGCATCAGGATCAGCGCGACATTGGGGTTGGTGACCGTCGCCAGAAAAGTCGTACGCCAGTCCGGCTCGACATTTTCGATCGACAGACCCTCGGTGGCCAGCGTCCGCTCCGTGCCGCCCGACATCTCGACCACCCTGCCATCGGCCTGTGCAAGCAGATCCTCGATACCCTCGGCCACGAAATCGATCACGTCGCGCTCGGCAGCCTCTCGGGCGCTCAGGCTCTCGGACGCGCGCACGGCGCTTTCGGCCCAGTCGGCATTGCGATCGCGCAGCTCGGCCAGCCCGCGGATATAGGCCACCGCATCATTGATCGCCTTGGCCTCGGAGGCCGAGCCGGGCGCGGAACCCTCGTCGGCCTCGTCACCCTCCGCCGCGCC
>JAWLFT010000055.1:0-16984 GCA_041685435.1 Roseovarius sp. | reverse complement strand
CAGCCCGCGGATATAGGCCACCGCATCATTGATCGCCTTGGCCTCGGAGGCCGAGCCGGGCGCGGAACCCTCGTCGGCCTCGTCACCCTCCGCCGCGCCATCCTCTGATCCGTCGCTCGCCTCGTCACTTGCTTGCAACTGAAACGGCATGGGGCTGTCATCATCCGATTCGCCGCCCCCGATCGCCACGGGCGTCGCCGCCCCCAGATTGGTCGCCGGGGCCATGGCGGCGACATGGCTGGCATACATGATGTATGTCCCGGCGCTTGCGGCGCGGGCCCCGGACGGGCTGACATAGCTGGCGACCGGCACGGGCGAGGCAAGAATCGCGCTGATGATCTCGCGCATCGACGAATCGAGCCCGCCGGGCGTGTTCATCCGCAGCACGACCAGCGGCAGATCCCGCTCGGCCGCATCCGACAGGGCGCGCGTGATGTAATCAGCCGAAGCCGGGCTCACGGGCCCGTCAAACTCCAGCACCATCGCGGGCGAACCGGACGACTGCTCCGGCTGCTCCTGCGCCGCAAGCCCCAGAGCGCCCAGAACCAGCGCCAGCACGAGCACCACACACGTGCCCGCCCTGCGCCAGACCGCGAAGGGCCGAGACAGATGATTGCGGTGATGCGATGCCATTCCGTCGCTCCCTTGCAGGCACGCGCAGACGTCGCGGTGTCGCGCGCCGGGCCCCCGGATTGCGCAGGATCGTGCTCCACTCGCACTCATCCTAGACCCGTTCGGCCCTGTCGGACAAGTAGGCGCGATCCCGCGTTCGGCCAGGGCAGCTCGCCAGACCGCGGGATCGATGGCGGGATCGCGCCCATGACGAGCGACCCGTCCGGCATCCTTCCTCGCGGTCAAACCGCGCGGTCAGCCCGCAAGAGCGGCGTGAAACAGGCCCGTCAGCGCCGCTTCGGTCAGCGGCACGGGATTGCCGCCACAGGACGGATCCTTGATCGCGCCTTGGACAAGCGCGGGAATGGCCGCCTCGGTGACGCCAAGCGCCGACAGCCCCTTCGGCACGCCAAGGCTGTGATTGAACCGGTCGACGAAGGCGCGAAAGCCGTCATAGCCGCCGTCGATCCCGATATACGACGCCGCATGATCGAACCGCGCACGGATAGCCCCTTCGTTGAAATCCAGCACGGCGGGCATGCAGACCGCATTGGTGGTGCCGTGATGCGTGTTGAAATGCGCGCCCACCGGATGGCTCATGGCATGGATCGCGCCAAGCCCTTTCTGAAAGGCGGTGGCCCCCATCGCGGCAGCGCTCATCATGTGGGCGCGCGCCTCGATATCGTCGGGCGCGGCATAAGCGCGCGGCAGGTTCTCGATCACCAGCCGCATCCCTTCCAGCGCGATACCCTGCGACATCGGATGATAATGCGGGCTGGAGAACGCCTCGACGCAATGCGCAAAGGCATCGAGACCGGTCCCGGCGGTGATGGCCCGTGGCATGCCGACTGTCAGTTCGGGGTCGCAGATCACCGTCGCGGGCAGCATCTTCGGGTGGAAGATGATCTTCTTCTCATGGGTCGCGGAGTTGGTCAGCACGCCCGCGCGCCCGACCTCGGACCCGGTCCCGGCGGTGGTCGGCACGGCGATGATCGGGGCGATGGCGCTCGCATCGGCGCGCCGCCACCAGTCGCCGATATCCTCGAAGTCCCAGACCGGGCGCGTCTGCCCGGCCATGAAGGCCACGCATTTGCCCAGATCGAGGCCCGAACCGCCGCCGAACGCGATCACCCCGTCATGGCCCCCGGCACGATACGCCTCGACCCCGGCGGCAAGGTTGATCTCGTCGGGATTGGGATCGACCTTGGAAAACACCGCCGCCTCCAGCCCCGCCCCGTGCAGGATATCCAGCGCGCGCTCGGTGATCGGCAGCCGCGCCAGCCCCTTGTCGGTGACCAGCAGGGGCCGCGTGATGCCGGCCTCCGTGCACGTCTCGGCCAGTTCCGCGATGCGGCCCGCACCAAAGCGGATGGCGGTGGGATAGGACCAGTTGCCGGTCAGTGTCATGTCGTCCCCTTTGTCTCGTGTCCGGGTCTCGGGAAAAGGACACGCGGCGGCACGGCCGTCAACCCTGCCCGAACCGCGCATCGCCTGCGTTTCATCTTGCCACAAATACTCGAATTCGTCTTCTATGCAGCCCTCACGCGCGCTCGAATTCCATGCGGCCTTCACGCCCGCTCGAAACCGCGCTGGATCTCGTAATCGGTCACGGCGCGGTTGAAATCCTCCTGCTCGACCTCGGCCGCGCGGGTGTAGTGATCGACCACCGCATCGCCCATGGCCCGCCGCAGCATTGCCGAGCGTCGAAACGCGTCCGTGGCCGCCATCAGCGTCTGCGGCACGTCGGGCACGTCGGCCATCGCATAAAGATCGCCCATGACCGGCCCCGGCAGATCGAGCCCCTCCTCGATCCCGGCAAGCCCCGCCGCCAGCTGCGCGGCGCAGGCCAGGTACGGGTTCATGTCCGAGCCGGGGATGCGGCACTCGATCCGCACGGCGCGCGTCCCCTCGCCCACAAGCCGGAAGCCCGCGGTGCGGTTGTCCACCGACCATGCGGCCTTGGTGGGCGCAAACGTGCCGGGCACGAAGCGCTTGTAGCTGTTGATGTAGGGCGCCATCGGCAGCATGCAGTCGGGCGCGTATGTCAGCAGCCCGGCCACATAGCACCGCATGGTCCGCGACATGCCGTGATCGCCGGCCGCGTCGTGAAACGCGTTCCCGGCCCCCTGAAACAGCGACTGGTGGATATGCGCGGCGCTGCCCACGCGGTCGGCGTGCCATTTCGGCAGGAACGTCGCGGCATGGCCATGCTGCTCGGCGATCTCCTTGACCGCGTGCTTGGCCAGCGTGTGCCGGTCGCAGGCCGCCAGCGCATCGCCGAAGCGGATGTTGATCTCTTCCTGCCCGACCTCGGCCTCGCCCTTGGAGGTCTCCACCGGGATGCCCATCGCATAAAGCGCGTTGCGCACCGGGCGCATCACATGCTCGTCACGGGTGGTCAGCTGGATCGAGTAATCCTGATTGTATTTCACCAGCGGATCCAGATCGCGGTAGCCGCCCGCGCGGATCGCGTCATAGGATCTGGCGAACAGGAAAAATTCAAGCTCCGTGGCCATCATCGGGACGTATCCCAGCGCCTCGGCCCGCGCCACCTGCGCCTTGAGGATCTGGCGCGGCGAATGCGGCACCGGCGCATGGCTGTGATGATCGAGGATATCGCACAGCACCAGCACCGTGCCCTGCAGCCACGGCACCGGGCAAAGTGTCGCCAGATCCGGCGTCATCGTGAAATCGCCATAGCCCGCCGCCCAGCTTGTCGCGGCATAGCCGTCGGGCGTCGCCATCTCCAGATCGGTGGCCAGCAGGTAATTGCAGCAATGCGTCTCGTCGATGCCGGCCTCGAGGAAATTGGCGACGTGAAACCGCTTGCCGATGAGGCGGCCCTGCATGTCCACGCCGCAGGCCAGAACCGTGTCGATCTCGCCGCTCGCGGCCTTGGTTTTCAGCGCATCCAGGGTCAGGGCTGTCATGATCTTTCGCTCCGTTCAGATTTGGGAAAGGGGCCCGGTCGCGGCCCCTTTCCGGTGTTTGTCGCAGGCCCCGCTCAGGTATAGCGGTAGGGGCGCCCGGCATTTTCCATGTCGGCATTGTACTGCTTGAAGATCTCCACGACGCGCGCCTTGGTCTCCGATTGCGCGGCGATCTCCTCCCAGAACTCGCGCCCGGCCGCCTCCACCGTCGCCCATTCCTCATCCGGAATCGTCGTCAGCTGCAGCTTTTCGCCATGCACCCGCAACCGCGCCTCGCCGCCCCAGTACCACCACTGGCGGTAGTAATGCGACTGCTCCATGCAGGTGGCAAGCAGCAGTTGCAGATCCTCGGGCAATTCCTCCCAGCGGCCCATATTGGCAAAGAAATGCCCGACCCATGCGCCCGAGATGTTGTTGGTCAGGAAATAATTGGTCACATCCGCCCAGCCGACGGTGTAATCCTCGGTGATGCCCGACCACGCGATGCCGTCCAGCTCGCCGGTCTGCACGGCGACCTCGATATCCTCCCATGGCAGGGTGACCGGCACCACGCCGAACTGCGACAGGAACCGCCCCGCCGTGGGGAAGGTGAAGACGCGCTTGCCCTCCAGATCGGCAAGGCTGCGGATCGGGTCCTTGGTGGCGAAATGGCACGGATCCCACGCGCCCGCGCTGATATGCTTGACGCCGACGCGTCCGTATTCCTCTTCCCAGATCTCCTTCAGGCCATACTGGTTGAACAGCACCGGCACATCGAGGCTGTAGCGCGATCCGAACGGGAAATAGCCGCCAAACACCGTCACCTCGGTGGGGCTGGCCATGCTGTCGTCATCCGACTGCACCGCGTCGATGGTGCCGCGCTGCATGGCGCGGAACAGCTCGCCGGTGGGCACCAGCTGATCGGCATAGGACAGCTCGATCTGCATGCGGTCGCCGGCGATCCTGTTGAACGTGTCGATGGCCGGTTTCACCACATGCTCGGCCAATGCGGCCCCGGCATAGGTCTGCATCCGCCAGGTGATCGTCGATTGCGCCAGCGCGGGCGCGGCCAGCGGCGCGGCCATCGCCCCGGCGCCCGCGGTCGTCAGGAACTTGCGTCGTGTCGTCATCATCTTTCTCCTTTTTGAAATGATGGCCCCTTCGTCAGGGCTCTTGAGGGTTATCTTCCGTACACATACCCGGGCAGCCACAGCGCGATCTGCGGGAACGCCATCACCAGCGCCAACGCCACCACCATCACGCCCACAAAGGGCAGGATCGACCGGTAGATGTCGCGCAGCGCGATCTCGGGCGGGGCCATGGCGCGCATCAGAAACAGGTTGTAGCCGAAAGGCGGCGTCATGTAGGCAATCTGCGTGGTGATCGTGTAAAGCACGCCGTACCATATCAGATCGAACCCCAGCGCGCCCACGAGCGGCACGTAAAGCGGGGCGACGATCACCAGCATCGCGGTGTCATCCAGAAACGTGCCCATCACGATGAAGCTCAGCTGCATCAGGATCAGGATCATCCACGGGCTGAGATCGAGCGTCTCGGTGAACAGCCCCTCAATGGCGCCGACCGCGCCCAGCCCGTCGAAGATCGCGCCAAAGCCCAGCGCGGCCAGGATGATCCACATGAACATGCACGAAATGCCAAGGGTCTTGCGCACGCTGGTCTCGAAGACGGCCTGCGTCATGCGCCGCTTCAGCACGGCGGCCAGCAGCGCCGCGATCGCCCCGATGGCGGAACTTTCGACCAGCGACGTCCAGCCCTTCACGAAGGGCACCATCATCACCGCGAAGATCATCAGCGGCAGCAGCCCCGCGCGCAGCAGCCGCAGCTTTTCCGAGAGGGGCACGTCACGCTCGGCCGCCGGCAGGACCGGCCCCAGATGCGGCTGCACCCGGCAGCGGACATAGATGTAGAGGATGAACAGCGTGGCCATCATCAGCCCCGGAATCACCCCCGCCAGCCACAATTGCCCCACCGGCTGCCGCGCGATCATCGCGTAAAGCACCAGCACCACCGAGGGCGGCACGAGGATGCCAAGGGATGATCCCGCCTGCACCACGCCGGTCACCATGATCTTGTCATAGCCCCGGCGCAGCAGTTCCGGCAGCGCGATGGTCGCCCCGATCGCCATGCCCGCCACGCTCAGCCCGTTCATCGCCGAGATCAGCACCATCAGCCCGATCGTGCCGATCGCCAGCCCGCCGCGCACCGGCCCCATCCAGACATGGAACATCCGGTAGAGATCGTCCGCGATCCTCGATTCCGACAGCACATACCCCATGAAGATGAACATCGGCAGGGTCAGCAGCGGATACCACGTCATCAGCTTCATCGCCGCCGAAAAAGGGATCTCCACGCCCCCGGTGCCCCACAGCGCCAGCGCCGCCACCGCCCCGACAAAGCCGATGGCGCCGAACACCCGCTGCCCGGTCATCAGCATCAGCATCATGCCCGCGAACATGACCGTGGCGATCACCTCATGCGACATCGCCGTCCCCATCCCCGTCCCCGGCCCTCAGACGTTCGAGATCGCGAAAGAACTCGGCCACGCATTGCAGGATCATCAGCATCACGCCGACGCACAGCACCCCCTTGATCGGCCACAGCGGCGGGCGCCACGCCGTCGCGCTGCGCTCCAGAAAGCCCAGCTTGTCCTGCACGGCCTCCGGCCCCTCGGTCACGAGGGTCGCTGCGAGATCGCCGAAAAAGGCGAACGGCTCCATCCCGAAATAGCCCAGCGCATAGGCGGTGGAACTGACCGCGCCGGTGAACAGCACGCCGAGATAGAACAGCAGGAAAAAGACCGTGAGGCCATCGATCATCGCCTTGGTGCGCGGCGACCAGTCGCCATAGAACAGATCCATCCGCACATGCGATCCCATCTGGATCGCGTAAGGCCCGCCCAGCACGAAATAGGCCACCATCACGAATTGCGCGGTCTCCAGCGTCCATGGCGACGGCGCGAACACCGTCTTGGACAGCGACGACCAGATCAGCACGGCCATCAGCACGAAGATCAGATACATCGCGACCCGCCCGATGGCGCGATTCATGCGTTCGATCGCACGGATATAGGCCTGCATCGCGCTGCGCATCATGCGACCCGGTCACCCCGGCCCGCGCTCATGATCGCCAAGGCCGCGTAAAGGCCGCGCTGCGTGAGCCACTCATGCTGTCCCCCAATTACACCACCGAGCGTTCCACGCCCCCGGTTTTTCGTCAATCTTTTTGCGGGGCAGTCAGGCAGAAAGGCGGTGCCAGCGGCCTGCACGTGCCCGATCCCCGATCAACGGACACGCCCGGTCGTGGGGCACGCTCGTGGCCTGAGGGGCACATTCGGGGTTAGCCGCGCATCGACGGGCCGCGGTGCGGCGATCCAACGTGAGTTTGGCAGCGCTTTATCTCGGCAAGTTCGAAAAACCTTAGAACGTCGCGCAGGTTGCGGCCAAATCGCCGTGCCGGGGGGCGGCCCGGCGATGCACGGCGGCGCGTGCCGCGCCTCGATTCCGCGCATTTGGTGCCAGGGTCCGAACGTCCCCTTCAGGCCAATCCACCCGCGCAACCCTTCCCGGACATCTGACCAAAGGACCGCCCGCCGCGCGTCGGATCGCGTCAGTTCCAGCACAGGGGCGCAATTGCGCGCGACGGCCGCCTGTGGCCATCGTTGCGGCGCATTCACCGACAGGAGCCCGCCCCATGACACATCCCGAGACCGGCACCGACGCCTACGAGATCCGCGACCCCGTCTGGATCGAGATGCGCGACGGCACGAAACTGGCCGCGCGGATCTGGCTGCCGCGCACCGCCGACCAGACGCCGGTCCCGGTGGTGCTGGAATACCTGCCCTACCGCCGCCGCGACGGCACGCTGCCCCGCGACGAGCTGCATCACGCATGGTTCGCGCGCAACGGCTATGCCGGGGTGCGCGTCGATATCCGCGGCAACGGCGATTCCGACGGGATCATGGAGGATGAATACACCACCACCGAGCTTGACGACGGCCTGCAGGTCATCGACTGGCTGGCACGGCAGGACTGGTGCTCGGGCGCGGTCGGCATGATCGGCATCTCCTGGGGCGGGTTCAACGGGCTGCAACTGGCCGGGCTGGCCCCCGAGCCGCTGAAGGCGGCGGTGACGATCTGCTTCACCGATGACCGCTACGCCGATGACATCCACTACATGGGCGGCTGCATGCTGACCGAGAATATCGGCTGGTCCTCGCAGATGCTGGCCTATTCGTCGCGCCCGCCCGACCCTATGATCGTCGGCGAGCGCTGGCGCGAGATGTGGCGCGACCGGCTGGAGCGTCAGCCGCTGCATCTGGAGACATGGCTGCGCCACCAGCGCCGCGACGCCTACTGGAAACACGGCTCGGTCTGCGAGAACTGGGGGGCGGTCAAGGCGGCGATCCTTGCGGTCGGCGGCTGGGCCGATGCCTATTCCAACGCCGTGCCGCGCACGCTGGCCGGCATGCAGGCCCCGGTGCGCGGGCTGGTCGGGCCATGGGCGCATAAATACCCCAACGCCGCCTATCCCGAACCGCGCATCGGATTTCTGACGGAGTGCAAACAGTGGTTCGATCACTGGCTGAAAGGCGAGGAGGCCGGCGTCGCGGACATCCCCGCCTACCGCTTCTTCATCATGGACTCGATGGACCCCTCGCGCCGCATCGACACCCGTCCCGGGCGCTGGGCCGCCGAGCCGCAATGGCCCTCGCCACGCCTCGCGACATGGCGGCTCGCGCTGTCGCAGGCCGGGCTGGGCGAGACTGCGGGCACGGACCCGCTGACATTGGGCAGCCCGCAGACGCTGGGGGCGACAGGTCAACGCTTCTGCCCCGGCCTGCGCGATCTCTACGAGATGGCCGATGACCAGACCGCCGATGACGCGGCCGGGCTCAGCCTCGACAGCGCGCCGCTGGAGGAGGGGATCGACATCGTCGGGGCGGCGGAGCTGACGCTGCGCGCCACGCCCGACGGGCCCACGGGGTTCATCGCAGCCCGGCTGTGCGATCTGCGCCCCGACGGCACCAGCGCCTTCATCACCATGGGGGTGCTCAACCTGACGCATCGCAACGGCCATGACCGGGTCAATGCGATGATCCCCGGCCAGCCGGTCGACGCGGTGCTGCGGCTCAACGACATCGCCTACCACCTGCCGCGCGGGCACCGCCTGCGCCTGTCGCTCTCGACCAGCTACTGGCCGATGATCTGGCCCTCGGCCACGCCGCTGTCGCTGGAGATCGACACCGCCGCCACGGCGCTTGCGGTGCCGTTGCGCCCCGCGACCGACGAGCCCGCGCCGCAGTTCGGCCCGCCCGAGGAGACCCGAGAGGGCCGCTCCGAGACGCTGCGCCCCGACACGTCCAAGCGCACCGAAGAGACGCTGGCCGATGGCACGCGGCGCCTGCGCATCGTCACCGATGGCGGGCGCGAGCGTCAGGCCGCGACCGGTAAGGAGGGCGGGCGCCATGTCGACGAGCGCTGGGACATCCACCCCGACGATCCGCTGTCAGCGCGGATGGAGGTGCGCTGGACCTACGAGATCGGCCGCGGCGACTGGCAGACCCGCACCGAGACACATACCGAGGTCACCTGCGACGCCACGCATTTCCATGTCCGCGCGTGGCTGCGCGCCTATGACGGCGGCAGCCCTTTCGTGTCGCGCGACTGGGAGTTCCGTGTGCCCCGCGACGGGATCTGACGGGCGCCGGGTGCGTCACGGCTCCGACGCGCGGTGATGCAGGGCGCGCCGCCCTTGCGGCGCAGATTGACGCGGTATGCCGCGTCAATCCGCTTGCGCTTCTCATTCGCGCGGATCAGGATGGACCCATGTCCGATCCTCATCTGGCCCGCAACCTGCGCGCGCTTTGCAGCTACACCAATTCGATCTCGGATGCCTGTCGCAGCATGGGCATCAACCGGCAGCAATTCACCAAGTATCTCAACGGCGCCTCGCGCCCCTCGCCGCGCAACATGCGCCGGATCTGCGACCATTTCGGCGTCGAGGAGGACGAGCTTCTGGTGCCGCATGGCCGCTTCGCCGAGATGATCGCCCTGCGGCCCCGCGCCCGCCATCTGCTGCGCGCCCTCGGGCCGGCCGCACCGCAGATCGACCGCATGTTCAACCAGTCCTCGGAATGCCTGAAACCCTATTGCGGCTATTACTTCTACTACTACCACACCCCCAGCCGCCCCGGCATGATCCGCCGCTCTCTGCTGCGCATCAGCGAATACAAGGGCATCTTCTACACTCGCCTGACCGAACGCATCCAGCCCGAGGAAAGCCCGCTGGGGCGGTCGCATTTCGTGCGTTATGTCGGTGTGGCGGCGATGCTGGCCGGGCGTATCTTCATCGTCGATCACGAGGCGCGGGACCTGCGCTCGCTGTCGCAGACGGTGCTTTACACGGCGCAGACCGGCGAGATCGAGGTGCTGACCGGCATGACGCTCGGGGTGCAGGGCCGCATCGCCCGCGCGCCGTTCGCGGCCCGCGTGTTTCTCGAATATCTCGGCCCGCGCATCGACACGCTGGCCGCCGCGCGCCGCACCGGCATTTTCGGGACCGAGGGCGCCGATCCGCCCCGCCATGTCGCGCGCATGCTGGCCACGAACGGGACAGAGCCGCAGATGCTCACCGCGCTGGAATTGCCGGCATGACGCGGCCTGACGCGCAACGCGCGCCAACCGAATGCGCAAACCGGGCGACTGCGCACTTGTTCCACGTCGCCGACCGGCGCACCCTTTGCGCCAAACCGACAGGGCGCACCCGCTGCGCCAAAACAGCCCAACGCGCATCCTTCGCGCCAAAACAGCCCAACGCGCACCTTTCGCGCCAAATCAGACCGACCCAACGGGAGTAGAGCCATGCAGAAGACATCCTTTGATCGCACCGTTCCGGCGCTGAGCCGCCGCCAGTTGCTGGGCGGTGCCGCCGGCCTGTCGGCCGCCGCCATGTTCCCGGTGACCGCCTGGGCGCAGGGCGACCGGCTCAACGTGCGCGTCTATACCGAACCCGACGAGGCCGACCCGCTGGACGCCTCGGGCTTCGGCGAGGCGATGCTTTATGGATGCATCTACCGCAACCTGATCCAGTACGTGCCCGGCGACACATGGGATCACCGGCTCGACCTCGCCGAAAGCATCGAGCAGACCAGCGACACGACCATCACCTTCACCCTCAAGCCGGACCAGATGTGGTCGGACGGCTACGGCGAGATCACCGCCGAGGATGTCGCCTTCACGTTTGAGCGCAATCTCGACCCCGAGATGAATTCGCGCATCCTGCCCGATATCGGCCCGCTGGCCCGCGTCGAGGTCACAGGCACACATTCCGGCGTGTTCCATTTCGACGAGCCTTACGCGCCCTTCTGGACCATCGCGCTGCCCTATCTGGCCGGCGCCATCATGTGCAAGAAAGCTGTCGAAGAGGTCGGCGGCCGCATCGACACAAACGTGCCGCCGGTCGTCTCGGGCCCCTACCGCGTCCGCGAACAGCGCCCCGGCGAGCGTTGGGTGCTGGACCGCAACCCCGACTATACCGGCGATAGCCCTGCCGAGTTCGAGCGGTGCGACATCGTCTATATCGGCGACGAGGCCGCCGCCGAGATCGCGCTCGAGGCCGGCGATCTGGACTTCACCGAGGTCAGCCCCGGCTCCGTCGCGCGCCTGCAGGACGAGGCCCCGGACAACACCGACATGTCGATGCACCCGTCGCTGTTCTATGTCTGGGTCGGCATGAATCTCGACAATCCCAAGTTCGAGGATATCCGCGTTCGGCAGGCGATCCAGAACGCCATCAACGTCAACGCCATTCTCGAGGCCGCCTGGTACGACGTCGCAGAGCCGTCGACCGGCATCATCGCGCCGGGCCTGATCGGGCACCGGTCGTCGTCGATGATCCCGCCCGAGGGCGACACGGCCCGCGCCCGCGAGCTTCTGGATGAGGCCGGCATCGACCGGCTGCAGGTGACGCTGAACGTCCTCAACGACGTCACCTTCACCACGGCGGCGCAGATCATGCAGGCGACGATGGCCGAGGCCGGGATAGATGTCAGCATCGAGGTGCACGAATCGGGCTCGTTCTGGACGCTCGGTGTCGAGGATGACGGCGAGCGCTGGCGCGACCTGGAACTGATCATGAACCGGTTTTCCATGCTGCCCGACCCGTCCTATGCCACCGCGTGGTTCACCACCGAACAGATCGGCGACTGGAACTGGGAGCGGTTCTCGAACGAGGAATTCGACCGGCTGCACACCGAGGCCCGCACCGAAACCGACCCCGAGCGCCGCGACGAGATGTACCGCCGCGCACAGGATCTGATGGAGGAATCGGGCGCCTACCGCTTCATCACGCATGGCGTGACGCCGAACCTCTACTACACCAGCGTGGTGCCCGCGACGCGGCCCGACGGGCTGCCGCTCGTGCAGTATTTCCGCCGCGCCTGACGACGCCGTCCTGCGGGGGCCCCGGCGGCCCCCGAACCCCTTGCTCCAGAGGAGTGCCGCGTGCTCCAATACACGTTTCAACGCGCAGCACTGGCGCTGGCCATCGTCTTTGTCGCGATCTCGGTCCTTTTCGGCGTGATGATCGCGCTGCCCGGCGATCCGACCTCGGTGCTTCTGGGGCCGCGCGCGACGCCCGAGATCCGCGCCATGTTCCGAGAGCAGATGGGGCTCGACGATCCGGTGCCGCTGCAGATCCTGCGCTTCTGGGGGCGTGTCCTCAGCGGCGATCTGGGCACGGATTTCTTCCGCAATCGCCCGGTCTCCGAGGCCGTCCTGGGTGCGCTGCCGCATACCGTGGCACTGGTCTTTGGCGCGATCTTCTGGTCGGCCAGCTTGGGCATCCTGCTGGGCGCGTTCTCGGCGGACCGGCGCAACAGTTGGCTGGACCGGCTGACCGGGGTGCTGTCGGTCGCGTTCATCGCCGCGCCGTCCTTCGTGGTGGCCCTCTACAGCCTGCTGCTCTTTGCGGTCGTGCTGCAATGGTTTCCGTCGATCGGCGCGGGCGAGCCGGGCGACATCCTCAGCCGCATCCATCACCTCGTGCTGCCGTCGCTCGCGATCGGGCTGGCCTGGGTGGGATATGTCGCGCGCATCGTGCGCGCCTCGATGCTCGAGGCGATGAATGAAAGCTTCATCCGCACCGCCCGCGCCTTCGGGCTGCCGCGCCGCCGGGTGACCTATAACTACGCGCTGCGCGTGGCGATCCTGCCGGCGGTGCAGGTGCTGGGCGTCGGTATCGGCGGCATGCTGTCCAGCGCGGTCTTTGCCGAGATCGTGTTCTCGCGCCCCGGCATCGGCACGCTGATCTACGAGTCCGTCTCGTCGCGCAACTACCCCGTGGTGATGGGCTCGATGCTGGTCGCCATCGGCTTTTTCGTGACCTGCGCGCTGATCGCCGATCTGGTCAACGCCGCCCTCGACCCAAGACACAGGACATCCCGATGACCGCGTTCAAGCATACGCTGGCCGGCCGGCTGCTGGCCGATCCGCTCGCGGTGATGGCGCTGATCATCATCGCGGCCCTCGTGACGCTGGCCGTTTTCGCCGATGCGGTCGCGCCGCATGACTTCACGGCGATGAACATCCCGGACCGCTTTTCCCCGCCCTCGGCCGAGTACTGGCTGGGCACCGACAATCTGGGCCGCGACACGTTCTCGCGGCTGCTGCAGGGCGGGCGCATCGCGCTGACCGTGGGGCTGACGGCGGTGCTGATCGCCGGGGCCATCGGGCTGGTGCTGGGCATGATCGCGGGCTTCGGGCCGCGCTGGCTCGACAATGCGCTGTTGTTCTTTTTCGACACGCTGCGCGCCTATCCGACCATCATCCTCGCGCTGGCGCTGGCCGCCTTGATGCCGCGCGGGCTGACCACGGTGATCGTGGTCGTGGTGCTGACCTCGTTTTCCGAATACGGGCGCGTGGTGCGCACGCAGACGCTGTCGCTGAAACATTCCGAGTTCATCCTGGCCGAGCGCGCCATGGGGGCCTCGTTCGGGCGCATCGTGTTCCATCACATCCTGCCCAACGTGCTGGGGCCGTTCTTCATCCTCGCGGCGATGAACCTGCCGGTGGTGATCACCATCGAGGCGGGGATGAGCTTTCTGGGCGTCGGCGTGCCACCGGGCACGCCAAGCTGGGGGACCACGCTGAAGGACGGGTTCGACCATATCCGCCAGACACCGTGGCTGATCGTGGCGGGCGGGCTGCCGCTGATCCTCGTGACGCTGGGATTCACCTTTCTCGGCGAGGCGCTGCGCGACCAGCTCGATCCGAAACTGAGGAAAAGCCGATGACAGAAACCCTCAAGGTCAGCGGCCTGTCGGTCAGCTACGCCACACGGCAAGGCAGCCTGCAGGCGCTGCGCGACGTCTCGCTCGATGTGCAGTCCGGGCAGATCGTCGGCGTCGTGGGCGAATCGGGCTGCGGCAAATCCACCCTGATCAGCGCGCTGATGCGGCTTCTGCCGGAAAACGCGCGCGTCACCGACGGGCGGATCGATCTGGATGGCGAGGACATCCTGACCGCGTCGCCGCGGCGCCTGCGCGCGATGCGCGGGCGCGAGATGTCGGTGGTGTTTCAGGATCCGATGACCTCGCTCAACCCGGTGCTCAGCATCGGCCGCCAGATGCGCGACATCCAGTACCGCGAAGGGGTCTCCACCGCCGAGAAGGACCGCCGCGCCGCCCACATGCTGGGCCGCGTCGGCCTGCCCGACCCCGAGGCCCGGCTGCGCGGCTATCCGCACGAGCTGTCGGGCGGCATGCGCCAGCGCGTCGCCATCGCCATGGCCACGCTGATGCACCCCAAGCTGCTGATCGCCGACGAGCCGACCACCGCGCTCGACGCCACGCTGGAGGTGCAGATCATCGCGCTCCTGCAGGCGATCCAGGCCGAGATCGGCTGCGCGATCCTCTTCATCTCGCACCATCTGGGCGTCATCGCCGAGCTGTGCGACCGCGTCGTCGTCATGTATGCGGGCGAGACGGTCGAGGAGGGCCCCGTCGCCGACATATTCGAGCGTCCGGCGCATCCCTACACCGCCAAGCTGATCGAATGCGATCCCGGCCGGCTGAAGACCCGCGCCGACACCCTGCCCTCGATCCCCGGCAGCCTGCCGGACCTGACCGACCCGCCCTCGGGCTGCATCTTTCGCGACCGCTGCGATCTCGCGACGGAGATCTGCGCGACCCAGCGCCCGCCGCGCAGAGCCGTGTCGCCGGGGCGCTGGTCGGCCTGTCATCACGCCGAAAAGGTGACCCCATGACCCAGCCATTGCTGACCCTCACCGATGTCTCGGTCGAGTTCCCGGCGCTCGGCGGGCTCAAGGCGCTGATGGCGCCCCCGGACAAACGCCGCGTGCAGGCCGTGGCCGGCGTGTCGCTGCATCTGCATCCCGGCGAGACGCTGGCGGTGGTCGGCGAATCCGGCTCGGGCAAGACGACGCTCGCGCGCGCGGTCAACGGGCTGGTGCCGCTGGCCGGCGGCACCGTGAATTTCGACGGGCAGGCGCTGCAGGACGGCCCCGACTGGACGGCCGTGCGGCGGCGCATGGCGATGATGTTTCAGGATCCCACCGGCTCTCTCAGCCCGCGCAAGACCGTGGGCGATCTGATACTGGAGCCGTTCGTCATCCACGGCATCCCCGTCGCGGACCGCACCGTGAAGGCGCGCGACCTGCTGGCCGCCGCCGGGCTGGATGCCGATTTCATGGACCGCTACCCGCATCAGCTCTCGGGCGGGCAGGCGCGCCGCGTCGGCGTGGCCCGCGCGCTGGCGCTCGATCCCGCGCTGGTGCTGGCCGACGAGCCGACCGCCGGCCTCGACGTGTCGATCCAGGGCGAGATCCTCAACCTGATGAACCGCGTCAAGGCCGAGCGCGGGCTGGCCACGCTGATCATCACGCATAACCTCAACATCCTGCGCCACATCGCCGACCGCATCGCGGTGATGTATCTGGGCCGGATCGTCGAGACCGGACCGGTCGAGGCGATCCTGACCGCCCCCGCGCATCCCTACACGCACGCGCTGATGGCCGCCAATCCCGAACCCGACCCGACCGCGCGGCACGAGCGGCTGATCCTGAAGGGCGAGACCCCGGCGCTGACCGCGCGGCCTTCGGGGTGCGAGTTCCACCCCAGATGCCCCGTCGCCCGCGCCGATTGCGCCCGCATCGCCCCGGCGCTGGAGCCCGCCCGCACCGGCGGCAAGGTCGCCTGCCGCTACCCGCTCGGCGCCGACGAGACCCTCACCGCGTGTCCCCCCGCCGCAAGCCCCCCCGCCGCGCAGGGCTGACAGCATTGGCCCCATGCGGGCCGATCCCCGAACACCCCCGAGCACTCCGGTCCCAGCGCCGCGCGCGCGTCGCGCCGCGGTGCGGCGATCCACCGGTCATGCTGTGCGCTTCATGTCCGCCAAACCCGCAAACCCCCGAGGCTTTGCGCAAATGCCAGCCAAACCGCCGTGCCGAGGATCACGCCCCGCCCCAAGCCGCGCGAGCGCCGGGCCGCGGTGCGGCGATCCAACGCTGGTGCGGGGCGCTTTATGGCCGCCAAACCCGCAAAACCTCGACGCATTGCGCAGGTGGCAGCCAAATCGCCGTGCCGGGGGGCGGCCCGGCGATCGCGCGGCGCCTTCGGCGCGTTTCGCGCGGAGCATTTCTAGAAGGTGTGCTCACTCTCCATGTATTAATCGGTATCCCGCTTATGATGTGGCAATTGTTTGGGCTTCTCCTCTGCTGCTATCTGCTCATAACCCTTAACCTTTCTCTCTGTAATGGTACGAGCTTTTTGTACAGCATCAGCAATTGGCTGGGCATCCTCTCCGACTTTCCTGATTAGGTCGGAAACCTCAGAAGCAGCAGCAACAAATGTCTGAAATGTCGATTTCGTCTTATGCAACTCGTTTTCAATTTTTGCTATATGAAAAAGAACCTTTTGCTTTTGCCTTTCAAATAGCTCGTCCGAATTATCAACGGCACGTCTTGCTGCTGCCATTAACTCTCGAATTTCAAACTTTTCCTCTCTGTTCAATTCGGCGCGATCAAACAGTTCAATGGCATTCTCGTCAATGAAATGATCATCGAGCTGACTCGCTACGACCGCATTAAAGGCGTGTTCAAGTCTACCCCTCAGATTTCCGAGGGTGTCCTTATCTGAAAATTGCAAATTTCTAATTACTTGATCTTGTAGTTCGTCATCCTGGAGGCGCTTCGCACAGCTTCTCGCGACGGTCAACGATACAAATAACTTATTAAAGATAGGATGATTTTGCCTTTTAAGAGCAGCAATTTCTGCATTACCGGCGCCGATGTTAGAGATCGCCATTGTTAAAGCATATTTGAGCGCACTTAACAGGCTGCTGAAGAAGTCTGGCGAGAAGAACATTTTCCCGATCATACGGGTTTCAAGCAGACGGTTTGCGGGCGACGGGCCAGGCCTTCGGTTC
>JAWLFT010000133.1:0-4726 GCA_041685435.1 Roseovarius sp. | reverse complement strand
CGTGGCAATTAAACCACAAGGCGATAGCCGCCGGACTCCGTAACCAGAAGGCGAGCGTTGCCGGGGTCGGGCTCCATCTTCTGGCGCAGGCGGTAGATGTGGGTTTCCAGCGTGTGGGTGGTCACCCCCGCATTGTAGCCCCAAACCTCGTGCAGCAGCACGTCGCGCGGCACCACGCCCTCGCTGGTGCGGTAGAGGAACTTGAGGATGTTGGTCTCCTTCTCGGTCAGGCGCACCTTGCGGTCATCCTCGGTGATCAGCATCTTCATCGACGGCTTGAACGTGTAGGGGCCGAGCTGGAACACCGCATCCTCGGATTGCGCGTGCTGGCGCAGCTGCGCGCGGATCCGGGCCAGCAGCACCGGGAACTTGAACGGTTTGGTGATATAGTCGTTGGCGCCCGCATCGAGGCCGAGGATGGTGTCGGCGTCGCCGTCATGCCCGGTCAGCATCACCACCGGCGCCTTGACGCCCTGCTTGCGCATCAGCCGACACAGCTCGCGCCCGTCAGTGTCGGGCAGGCCGACATCCAGGAGCACCAGATCGTAGGTCATCTCCTTGATCTTGCGCATTGCCTCGGCGCCGTCGGCGGCCTCGAACACGTCGAAATCCTCGGTCATCACCAGTTGTTCGCCAAGCGCCTCGCGCAGATCGTCGTCGTCGTCGACAAGCAGTATCTTCTTGACTTGTGCCATTGCGAAATCCTCTTTCCATGCGGGGACCGTGCACTTCGGGCGGGTCTGCGGCAAGAGGGGGCCGGTCTGTCTCACGCCCACGTGTTGCGGCGACGGCTTTTGTTTCAATTCCGCGGGGAACGCCCTATGTGACATGGCACCACATCAAGAGGAGCATGGCGCATGAGCCTTTCGCCGGATCTGACAGAAATTATCGCCCGCGCGCGCTCCGATCTGCGCATGGGGGTGCCCGTGGTCTTGTGCGGGGCGGACGGCGCCGCACTGGTGATGGCCGCCGAGACGCTGGATGCGCAGCGGCTGGCCGATCTTTCGGCGCTGGGCGGCACGCCGGTTCTGGCGATCACCGCGCGCCGGGCCGCGACGCTCAAGGCACGCGCCTATGACGGCGATCTGGCGCGGGTGGTGCTGCCGGCGGATGCGCGGCTGCCCTGGGTGCTGGCGGTGGCCGATCCGGCCGATGATCTGAAGACGCCGATGAAGGGCCCGCTGCGCACCGAGCGCGGCGGCGATGCCGGGCTGCACCGGCTGGCGCTGAGCCTGGTGAAATCCGCGCGCCTGCTGCCGGCGGCGGTGGTGCAGAGGGTGGAGGACGGGGCCGGGTTCGCCGCGCGGCACGGGCTGACATCGGTGCCGCTCGACACCGCCGCGCCGCATCTCCTGCAGACCAGCCCGCTGCATCCCGTCGTGAGCGCCCGCCTGCCGCTCGATGTGTCCGAGGCCGGGCGGCTGCACATCTTTCGCCCCGAGGATGGCGGCGAAGAGCATTACGCCGTCGAGATCGGCCAGCCCAACCGCGCCACGCCGGTGCTGGCGCGGCTGCATTCGGCCTGTTTCACCGGCGATCTGATGGGCAGTCTGAAATGCGATTGCGGCCCGCAGCTGCGCGGCGCGCTGGCACAGATGGGGGCCGAGGGGACGGGTGTGCTTTTGTACCTCAATCAGGAGGGGCGCGGCATCGGTCTGGCCAACAAGATGCGGGCCTATTCCCTGCAGGATCAGGGGTTCGACACGGTCGAGGCGAATCACCGGCTGGGTTTCGAGGATGACGAGCGCGATTTCCGCATCGGCGCGCGGATCCTGTCGCTGATGGGCTTCTCGTCGGTGCGGCTGCTGACCAACAACCCCGCCAAGATCACCATGATGCGGGAGAGCGGCATCGACGTGGTCGAGCGCGTGGCGCTGAAGCTGGGCAAGAATACCCACAACCACGCCTATCTGGCGACGAAGGCCGCGAAATCCGGGCATATGCTGTGAGGCGGGTGGGCTAAGCGGCTTTGTAGCCCGCCAAAGATGAGCCGCGCATCGGCGGGCTCCGGTGCGGCGATGCAACGGGTGTTCAAGGGCGATTTATGGTGACTGACCCGCCTGACACCTGCGTGAGGCGCTACCTTGACGAAATCGCCGTGCCGGGGGGCGGCCCGGCGATGCGCGGCGGCCTGCGGCCTTGCTGTCGCGCGGGACCACCTGAGAGGCTGTGCGTCAAGATAAGCTGCAGCGCTATTCACTCCAATCCTGCTTCTCGAACCAGATGATGACCTCGCCGATCTCGACGCCGTACTTGTCCATATAGGCGCGGTTCAGCACGCGGGTCTCGGTGATCTGCCACATCCAGTCGTCGAAGCGCACGCGCAGCGTGCCGTCGGGCACCGGCAGGTCGATCCGGTAGCGCCAGTTGAAGGCATCGCCGCGTTCTTCGCCCGAGGCCGTGCCGATCACCCCCGGCGCGCTGCCCCGCCACGTCCCGGGGCTGGTCTCGGTCAGCGTCCAGAGGCGGTTTTCGGTGCTGCCATCAGCATAGGTGAAGTCCTCGTCGAGGGTCAGCGTCCGCCCGTCCCAGTCGCCGGCGATCTCGACCTCGAAGCGTCGGCGCACCGTGCCGAAGCGGTCCTGAAACTGGCCGTAGCCCACCACCTGCCCGTCGAAGAACTCCTCAAGGTTGAACTCCTGCGCGCTGAGTTTCTCGTCTGACAGATCGGGCCGGCTCGCGCATGCGGCGAGGACCGACAGCGACAGGATCAGGATGAGCGCGCGCATGGGGATCTCCTCGGGGTGAATGCGCGATACGTATCCCGACGCGCCCCGGTGGCAAGGCTCGGACGCGGCTGCGAGCACGGCGGCGCAGATCCCCGGCCACTGGCCGGTTTTGTGCCCCCTCGGGCAGACGTGCCGCGGCACCGGTCCGTGTCTTACAGCGTCGCGTTGACCGCGCCGCCATCCAGCAGGACATTCTGTCCGACGATGAACCCGGCATGCTGGCTGCACAGAAACGCACAGGCCGCGCCGAATTCGTCTGGTGTGCCGTAGCGCCCCGCAGGAATGGTGGCGCAGCGCCGGGCGCGGGCCTCGTCCATGCTGATGCCCTGGGCCTCGCTCACGCCCTTGTCGAGCGATGTGGCGCGGTCGGTGGCATGGATGCCGGGCAGCAGGTTGTTGATGTTCACGCCCTGGCCGGCCACCTGTCGCGCCGTGCCCGCGACATAGCCCGTCAGCCCGGCGCGGGCCGAGTTCGAGAGGCCCAGCACCGGGATCGGCGCCTTCACCGATTGCGAGGTGATGTTGACCACGCGGCCCCAGCCCCGCGCCATCATGCCGGGCACCAGCGCCGTCATCATGGCGATCGGGGCCAGCATGTTGGCGTCGAGGGCTGCGATGAAATCGTCGCGGTCCCAGTCGGTCCACTTCCCCGGCGGCGGCCCGCCCGCGTTGGTGACGAGGATATCCACCGGCCCGGCGGCATCGAGCACGGCGGCGCGCCCGTCCTCGGTGGTGATGTCGGCGGCGACGGTGATCACCTTGATGCCGAAATCGGTGCGGATGGTGTCCGCGGCGGCCTCCAGCGCGTCGGCGCCGCGCGCGTTCATCACCAGATCGCATCCGGCCTCCGCCAGGGCGCGGGCACAGCCCAGCCCAAGCCCTCTCGAGGCGGCACAGACCAGCGCCTGCCTGCCCTTGATCCCGAGATCCATCACGGTCTCCCTTTTGTCGTGTTTGCGTCCATGTGGCCTTAACACCTCGGGGTGCAGACTCGCCAGACCGGCGTGAATTGACCCGGCAACGTCACAACCCTAGAGTGCGGCATCGACGGCTGCACCCGCAGACCGCGACACCCGTCCGATCGGCTTTTCTGATGACAGCGCCCCATGATCGCCCCGCCCAATCCATTCCGGTCCTCGCGGCACAGGATTTCCGGGTGGTGAACGGGGCCAATCTGGGCGATGCGCTGTCCTTTGCCGACGAGCTGGACCTCGACGATGTCTACGAGCTGCGGGCGCAGGCGCAGACCGCGCGGCTGGATCTGATCCTGCAAGGGGCCGGGCCGTTCACCGTGGGGGAGGGGTCCGCGCTGGGCCGCCCCGGCGCGCAGGTCCATCTCGATTGCGTGCTGACGCTGATGGCGGCGACCGGCGGGATCACGGAAATGTTGGTGCTGGTCGAGGTCGACGCGGCCGGCTGCGTGGCGCAGATCTATGGCCTGCCGCTGGCGCGTATCGTGCCACGCACCGGCTACGCGCTTGTCGGGATCGCGCGCGAGGGGGCGTTGCGCAGGTTCGCGCAGGCCGCCTGCGCGGCCTTCACCGCCGGCACGCGCATCACCATGGCCTCGGGCGCGCAGACCCCGGTCGAGGCGCTGGCGCCCGGCGACATGGTGCTGACGCGCGATGACGGTGCGCGCCCCGTGCGCTGGACCGGACACAGCACGCTGCGCGCGGTGGGCGATTTCGCGCCGGTGCGCATCGCGGCGGGCACGCTGCACAACGAGAATGACCTTCTGGTCAGTCCCGATCACCGGCTGCTGATCTATCAGCGGTCGGATGCGCTGGGCGCGGGCCGGCCCGAGGTTCTGGTGCGCGCCGGCCATCTGGTGAACGGCACATCGGTGCGGCGCGAGCCGGGCGGGTTCGTCGATTACCACCAGATCCTGTTTGACACGCATCAGATCATCTATGCAGAAGGCATCGCCGCCGAGACGCTGCTTGTGGATCCGCGCACGCGCGCCGCGCTGCCCACGGGGATCGAGGCGTGTCTGCCCG
>JAWLFT010000132.1:0-4777 GCA_041685435.1 Roseovarius sp. | reverse complement strand
TAATGTACGGCGCCGTCACTCGAATGTTTCCTCCGGCTCGATGCCCCATAGCGCCGTTTTCAAGGTCCAGCCTCTGTAACCCTCTGCGGACATGGCGCACCAGGTCACGCCGCATTCGTCGAGCCGGGCGATAACGTCCTGTTCGAGGCGTGCAACCACCATGGCGTCGGGCTTGGGGCGCGCGCGCATGTCGAGCATTTTCGCCCGCACCAGAGCGGTGCGGGTGCCCGACAGCAGAGTGTAATGCACCCAGCCACCGGCGCCGTCGCGATCCTGGACCCGGCGCCAGTGGCCGAATTCCGCAGTGACCCGCAGCGGCATCCCTCGGCGCTTGAACACCCAGTCGATCCGGTGGGTCAGGCTTGGCCCGCGCCGCACATTCGCTTCGGAAGCTTTCAGCGAGACATATCGGGGCAGGGGCAGGTTGGTCGCCGGACCACGATCCTGCGGCACAGCCATATGCGGCCAGAGCAGAAGCGCCAGTATGGCGAGGCCCCGCGATATCGTCATTTTCATCCGATTTCCGCCCGTCTGATGGCACGGGGTTCTTGTGCCCCGCTCGTTCTTGGGTCACCTTGCCAGCAAGCCGCGTGAAATGAAAGCGTGAGGAGAAGTTTCATGCCATCTGCCCGTCTGAATGTTGTCGTGACGCGACGCCTGCCCGAACCGGTCGAAACGCGGATGCAGGAGCTGTTCGATGTCACGCTGCGCGACGATGATGTGCCCATGACACGTGAAGAGCTTGTCCGCGCCGTGCGCGAGGCAGATGTGCTGGTGCCGACGATCACCGATCGGATCGACGCGGGGCTGATCGCGCAGGCCGGCGACCGGCTCAAGCTGATCGCGAATTACGGTGCGGGTGTCGATCACATCGACGTGGACACGGCCCGCCAGCACGGCATTCTGGTATCGAACACGCCCGGCGTTCTGACCGACGACACCGCCGACATGACTTTGGCGTTGATACTTGCGGTGACGCGGCGTCTGCCGGAGGGTCTGGCGCGCATGCAGGCGGGCGATTGGCAGGGCTGGTCGCCCACGGCGCTTTTGGGGGGACGTGTGGCCGGGCGTCGTCTGGGCATCCTCGGGATGGGCCGGATCGGGCAGGCGGTGGCGCGCCGGGCGGCGGCGTTCGGCATGCATGTGCATTACCACAACCGGCACCGGCTGCACCGCGACATCGAGGACGATCTGCAGGCCAGCTACTGGGAAAGCCTCGATCAGATGGTGGCGCGCATGGATGTGCTGAGCATCAACTGCCCGCATACCCCGTCGACCTTTCACCTGATGAATGCGCGGCGGCTGAAGCTGATGAAGCCGGACGCGGTGATCGTGAACACCTCTCGTGGCGAGGTGATCGACGAGAACGCCCTGACGCGCATGCTGCGGGCCGGCGACATCGCCGGGGCTGGGCTGGACGTCTACGAGCATGGCACCGAGATCAACCCGCGCCTGCGTGAACTCGATAACGTCGTGCTGTTGCCGCATATGGGATCGGCCACGGTGGAGGGCCGGATCGAGATGGGCGAGAAGGTCATCATCAACATCAAGACCTTTGATGACGGCCACCGCCCGCCCGATCAGGTCGTCCCGTCCATGTTGTGACGACGCGTTGAACCGGACCGCTCCGTTCGAGATCTTCCTTGTCGCGCCGCCCGGGCTGGAGAAGGTTCTGGCCGACGAGGCGCGCGCGGAGGGATTCGGACCTGTCACGGCGCAACCCGGTGGGGCGGCGTTTCCGGGCACGTGGCCCGATGTGATGCGCGCCAATCTGCAATTGCGGGGAGCCGGCCGGGTTCTGGCGCGCATCGGTGCGTTCCGGGCGTTTCACCTCGCACAGCTCGACAAGCGATCGCGCAAGTTCGATTGGGCCGCGCATCTGCGCCCCGATGTGCCGCTGCGCGTCGAGGTGACCTGTCGCAAGTCGAAGATCTATCACGCAGGCGCGGCGAAACAGCGGATCGCGACGGCGATCACCGACAGCCTCGGCGCGCCCGTCACCGAGGACGCCGCGCTGCGCCTGATGGCGCGGATCGAGGATGATCTGGTGACGTTCAGCCTTGATACCTCGGGCGAGCCGTTGCATCGGCGCGGCTACAAGGAGGCTGTTGGCAAAGCTCCGATGCGCGAAACGCTGGCGACGCTTTTCCTGCGACAATGCGGCTATGACGGAACCGAGCCGGTGCTCGACCCGATGTGCGGGTCCGGCACATTTCCCATCGAGGCGGCAGAGATCGCGGCGGGGTTGCCCCCGGGGCGAGCGCGGCGCTTCGCGTTCGAGGATCTGGCAGGGTTCGACGCCGCGGCATGGGCGGGGCTGCAGCGCCCCGTCGCGCCGACGGACGCGCCCGTGCGTTTTATCGGGCTGGATCGCGATGCGGGTGCTGTGCGGATGGCCGCGCAAAACGCCGAACGGGCAGGGGTGGGGCACATGACGCGGTTCGCATGTCAGCCGATTTCGGATCTCACCCGGCCCGAAGGCCCGACGGGTCTCGTGATGATCAACCCGCCCTACGGGGCGCGGATCGGCAATCGCAAGCTTCTGTTCGGTCTGTACGCCCGGTTGGGCGAAGTTCTGAGGCGGGAGATGCGCGGCTGGCGTGTCGGGCTGGTGACAAGCGATGGCGGGCTGGCGAAATCCACCGGCTTGCCCTTCTTGCCACCGGGGCCGCCCGTGGCGCATGGTGGGCTGAAGGTGACGCTCTGGCGCACCGATCCACTTTAGGGAGGTCACGATGCGCGGGATCGTTCTGTCACTTGCCCTGATCCTCGCGGGCCCGGGTGTTGCGCAGGACGCGGCCGACCGCGTGGCACCCGAGGGGGCCGGGGTTGGCATGGTGCGCGTGCCCGCCAGCCTTTCGGCCTCGGCAGAGGCGAAGGCCGAAGGACGCGCCGTCAAGGCCGAGGACTGGATGATCGTCGCCGCGCATCCGCTGGCGGTCGAGGCGGGCGCAAAGGTGCTGGCGCGGGGTGGATCGGCTGCCGATGCGATGGTGGCGGTTCAAGCGGTGCTGGGACTGGTGGAGCCGCAAAGCTCGGGCCTTGGCGGTGGCGGCTTTCTCGTCTGGCATGACGCCGCCTCTGGCGAGATCACCACGCTTGACGGGCGGGAGGCCGCACCGCTGGCCGTCACGCCGCAATTGTTTCTTGATGCGGATGGCGCGCCACTCGATTTCTTCGATGCTGTGATCGGCGGGCGGTCGGTCGGGGTGCCGGGCACGCCCGCGCTGCTGGCAGAGGCGCATGCCCGCTGGGGCCGCACCGACTGGGCCGGGCTCTTCACTGACGCGATAAGGCTTGCCGAGGACGGGTTCAGGGTCAGCCCCCGATTGGCGACGCTGGTGGCGCGCGATGCCGAACGCTTGTCGCGATATCGCGAAACCCGCGCCTATTTCCTGCCCGGGGATCAGCCGGTGCAGGCCGGCGACATGTTGCGCAACGAGCCTTATGCGCAGACCTTGCTTGGCTTGGCCGAAGAGGGGACGCGCCCGTTTTATACCGGCGCTATAGCCGCGGATATCGTCTCGGGGGTGCAGGGCGCGGCAGGTAATCCCGGTCAACTGAGCGGCGTCGACCTTGCTATCTACCGTATAAAGCAGCGCGCGGCGGTCTGTGCCCCCTACCGCGTCTTCGAAGTTTGCGGCATGGGGCCGCCTTCCTCGGGGGGCGTGATCGTGGCGCAGATCCTCGGCATGCTCGCCCCGTTCGATCTGGCGGGGTTGGGTCCAGAGGATCCCGAGGCGTGGCGTCTGATCGGTGACGCGAGCCGCCTCGCCTTTGCCGACCGGGGGCGGTATCTGGCCGATAGCGATTTCGTGCCCGTGCCGCTCGAAGGCCTGCTCGCGCCAGGCTATCTGGCTTCCCGTGCCGACCTCATGCGCCGCGATGACGCCTTGCCAGAGGTCGCGCCGGGTGTCCCGGAGTTCGACCATGCGATGGATTGGGGGGACGACCGGTCGCCTGAGAAGCCATCGACCTCGCATATCTCGATCGTCGATCAGTATGGCAACGCGCTCAGCATGACATCGAGCATCGAAAACGCGTTCGGGTCACGTCTCATGGTGCGGGGGTTCCTGCTCAACAACCAGCTGACCGACTTCTCGTTCGTCAGCCATGCCGACCGGCGCCCGATTGCCAATGCCGTGGCGCCGGGCAAGCGCCCGCGGTCCTCGATGGCGCCGACGATCCTGCGACGCGACGGACAGCCGGTGCTGGTTCTGGGAAGTCCCGGGGGCAGCCGGATCATCGGCTACGTGGCGAAAACGATCATCGCATGGGCCGACTGGGATCTCGACGTGCAGCAGGCGGTAACATTGCCGCATCTGGTAAATCGCTTTGGCCCTTACGAGGTCGAATCCGGCGCGGGCGGGCTGCGGAACCGGTTGCGGGATCTGGGATACGCCGTTGAGGTGACCGACCAGACATCGGGCCTGCATGTGATCGAGATCGGGCAGACCCTGACCGGCGCCGCGGATCCCCGTCGCGAAGGGCTTGCTTATGGTGAGTGATTTATCGGGTGGGTTTTCAAGGAGACCAAGGGTGTGCTCAGGGGTTTTCCTCGAAGACGGCCGGGAGTGCCGAAAAACAGGTCGGATTGCGAAAAAACTGACCGCGGCGCAAAAAATGTCATTTCTCTGTAAAAAACGGGTTGCGTCTGAGGGGCGGTATGGGTAGAAGACTTTTCACCGGCGGCGCTGAGGCGGTTGTTGGGACGCGGGACGGGACGGCGGGCGGTTGTTTGCTGGAACGGGACGCGGAAAACTAGGGGTATTTTTGG